>JAZDKG010000296.1:0-11097 GCA_043803205.1 Planctomycetota bacterium | reverse complement strand
CGACCAGCTCCGCGAGATCTTCGGCGCGCACGGTGCCGTCCTGTCGGCTCGTGTTATGGTCGATCGCGAGACCGGTCGCTCCCGTGGCTTCGGCTTCGTCGAGATGGAAGAGGCCGACGCCCAGAAAGCCATCGAGGCCCTCAACGGTGTCGATATGGGCGGACGTCCCCTCACCGTCAACGAAGCGCGCCCCAAGCGCGAAGATCACCCGAGGGGCGGCGGCGGTGGCGGACGCTATCAGTCCCGCTACTAGGCTCTGACGACAGTCTGGGGGAGGGGCTTCCAAGCTTCTCCCCCTTTCCTGTCTTCGAACTACGTCGAATCCTCGGCTTTCGGAACGCCCCTTGTCTTCCGCACCCCGCACTCTCTCCCCGCCAATCCCCCAGTCCGTGCCGAAATATCGTTGAAAACTTCTTGACATCCCCCGCACCGGACCTACAATAACTGTCGTTATCTGACCCCTTAGGAGGTAAACGCAACCGGAGACCGCTCGAAAGCCGTTCTTGCCTTCGCCCCGCTTTTCCCCCCTTCGTCCCCCTCCGCAAAACCGCGCAGAGCAATAAGCCGCCCCCGCGATCTCCCCGCTATCGACCTTGGCCACCGAATCTCTCCATCCCGACCCCCTGCACCAAACCCGCCGTCCCGCGCACTGTACCGCCGTATGGACGTGCAGCGGCCGGCTTCTTTCCCTTGCGTCCGATCGGAAGAAATGGAGGTGTCCCGGCAGCTCGTCTCGTTAGGGCGTCGGTCCCTGAAACCCGACGCAGGACCCCGGTGTGTATCCGCGCCCTGCTCGAACCAAGTGTCCGTGTCCATGAAAACTGAGGTGATGAAGTGAGCAAGAACATTTACGTCGGAAACCTGACCTACAACGCAACCGAGGACCAGCTCCGCGAGCTCTTCGGCGCGCACGGCAACGTCCTGTCGGCCCGTGTCATGGTCGACCGCGAGACCGGTCGCTCCCGTGGCTTCGGCTTCGTCGAAATGGAAGATGCCGACGCCCAGAAAGCCATCGCGGCCTTGAACGGCGTCGATATGGGCGGACGTCCCCTCACCGTCAACGAGGCGCGTCCGAAGCGGGAAGACGGCCCGAGAGGCGGCGGCGGCGGCGGCGGACGCTATCAGTCCCGCTACTAGGCTCTGACGACAGTCTGGGGGAGGGGCCTCAAGTGCCCTTCCCCTTCTCTGTCCTCACCTTCGGCTGTCCCCCTCAAGCTCTCCGTTTGACCACCATTGCTGCGTACGACCGCCAGCCCGCTAATTCCCTCTCCCCCAATGTCGCCGTCCGCCCGTTGGCGATGTGATCCTCCACCGCCCGCAGCCACCGTCTCCTCGACCTCCCCAGCCCCACTCCCCGGTTCACCACTAAGCCCGTCACCACCTGCCTCTGATGCCGTCTGCGGATCGAGAGCTTCCTCTTCTGATGAAGCTCGTACCCCTCGCTCTTCGCCGCCGCCTTCGTGACCCGGATGATCGCGTGGATCGCCTTCGGATCGTCCTCCCCGAAGCTGAACGTGATGTCGTCCGCGTATCTCGTATACGCCGCCCCGAACCTCTTCGCCGCCCCAGCCAATCGCGCGTCCAGCCGGTAGTTGAGAAGGTTCGACAACGCCGGACTCGTCGGCGCCCCCTGTGGCAGCCCCCCCTTGTGCGTGCACAGCCTCGCAAGCTCTCCCGCCGCCTCCCGGTTCCAACCGATCCGCTCGAAATACCGCGTCACCCGCTTCGCCGACGTAGCCGTGAAGAAGTCCTTGAGATCCATCCGCACGACCACGGCCTTCCCCGCGTGCGCCCGCGCGTTCTCCACCACCGAGATCCTCTTCTGGAAACCGGTCGCAAGCGGATGACTCGCTAGACGCGCTAGCGCCCTTCTAGCGATCGCCCGCTGCGCCTTCTTGAGTTCCTCCGAAGGCGCCGCGATCCTGCGCACCCCCCCTCCGCGCTTCGCCACCTCGAACTCCCTGTAGCTTACCTCCACCGCTCGCAGCGCCCCAGCCTCCATCCCTAAGCGTCGCGCTAACTCCTCCACCCCCCGCCCCTTCCCCGGCCCAAGGATCCTCTTGAGAAGCCCGCCGATCCCCACGTTCGCTCCCCCGCTTGTTCTCAAGTGGCGGACGCGGGAGCGCGCGCTCCCGCGTCCGCCCTGCCTTGCCGGAAATGCGATTTCCGCAACCAGCTCTCAAGGACCCCGTTGGGACCCGGTCGGCGAAACACCGACCCGCGCTCTGCAATTGAGCGCCGCCAAGGCAGTGCCTCTAACCTACTCCGCCCGCAACCGCGCGTCAACTCCCGTTGCGCCGGCACGATTCCTGGGGTAAAGTGAATGTAGCGAATCCCCCTTTCTTGGAGGAACTCCCATGGCACTCTTGATCTCCCGCGAAGATGTCTGGGTCGCCGCCATCGAGGATCGTCCCGGGGCGCTGGCCGCCAAGCTCGCCGTGCTCGCCGACGCCGGCACCCAGCTCGAATTCCTCATCGCCCGTCGCGCCCCCGACAGGCCCGGCACGGGCGTCGTCTTTATCACCCCCGTCAAGGGCGCCGCACAGCTCGCCGCCGCCGCCAAGGTCGGCTTCCGCAAGAGCGCAAGTATGCACTCCGTCCGCGTGGAAGGACCCGATAAGCCCGGCCTCGGCGCAAAGCTCACCCGCGAGATCGCTTCCCAGGGCGTCAACCTCCGGGGCCTCTCCGCCGCTGTCGTCGGCAGACGCTTCGTCGCACACTTCGCCGCCGACTCCTCCGCCGACGCCGGCAAAATCGCTAAGGTCCTGAAGCGCCTCTCCTGACCGCCTCGACCCACGCCCCCCGCTTCCCCCATCTCTCCCCCCCGGAGGGTGGGGTCTTCGTACCCATTCTTCTTCCCCTCCCCCTCACGCCTTTTCTTGATTCGTCATTCGTGCTTCGTCAGTCGTCATTTCTTCCCCCTCATCTTCCCCCCCTCCCTCGGCCGATATATGACTGTGCCGTGCCCGGGACCCCATCGCCCACGGACTCCGCCGAGACTCCCATGAAGCGCTCCCACCTCATCATCTTCCTCCTCCTCATCGGCTTCGGGCTCGTTCTCGTCCTCGCCGCCCTCGTGAGCGCCCTCTCCCCCCGCCCCTCGCCCGGTCTTCTTCCGGCCTCCCAGCCTGCGACCTCACAGCCCAGCTATCGCATTCGCTGGAAAGGCGCCGACTCCGGCTATGAGAGCGAGACCCTCGTCTACCCCGGTGGCGCCCGCCGCGACGCCCCAGCCTCCCAACCCTCGGAACACACTCCATGACAACCCGACGAACCCTCCCCATTCTCCTGATCCTCCTTTTCGCCACCACCGCCGGCGCCCTCTTCACCCTCCTGTGGCTTCGCAGCGAAAAGACCCCCGTCTCCGTCTTCTCCTCCGGCCCCACCGTCACGAACCTGCGCCGCCTGGGCGAGCTCGTCACCACCCGCGTCCACGTCGCCGACGTCCTCACCGCTGAGGACCAGAAGTACCGCGGCTTCTGGCTCATCAAGGGCGACGCCCTCATCGCCGTCGATATGCTGCAGGCCCGCGTCGAATCCCGCAACGACGAGACTCATTCGGCGACCGTCGTCCTTCCGCCCCCCCGCGTGATCCAGGCCCGCGTCGATCACGAAAAAACCCGCACCTGGGACGTCCAGCGCAAGACCTGGAACCCCTTCAAGCCCGGCGACCCCGACCTCCTCCGCGACGAGGCGATGCGACACGCCCAGCAGCTTGTCGAGTTCGCCGCTGGCGAGCCCGACTCCCTCTCCTACGCCCGCAAGATCGCCGAAACCCTCATCCCCTCGTTCTTCGAGATGGTCGGCTGGCAGGTCTCCGTCCGCTGGTCCGATTCCCCCTGACCCCCCACTCTCCCGTTCCCCTGCTCACTGCTCAAATCCCTTACCTGCGGCGGTGCGGCCACCAGATAAGGAACGTCACCAGTGCCGACACGGTCGCCAAGGCCAGCACCATCCAGAACATCGCCCCTGACTCCATCGGCCGGCCGGGCAACTTCACGTTCATTGAGAAGATGCTCACCACTAACGTCGGCCCCATCAGCGCGATCGTGATGATGTTAAGCGTCTTGATGAGCACGTTCAGGTTGTTCCCCACGATCGAGGCCCGCGCGTCCATCAGGCTGGCGATGATGTTCGAGTAGATCTCCGCCTGCTTGATGCACTGCGAGTTCTCGATCATGATGTCCTCGAGGATCTCGATCTCCTCCGGGCTGAACCCCACCTTCACCGCGTTGTGCTTGAGCCTCTCCAAGAGCACCCCGTTGCCGTGGATGAAGTTGAGGTAGTAGACCAGGCTCTTCTCAAGGGTGAAGAGATGGATCAACTGCCGGTTCTCCATCGCGGTGTTGATCTCCTTCTGCAGCTCGTCCGCGATCATGCTGATGCTCTTGAGGTGCTCCCGGAAGTGCGCCACCGCCCCCAGGATGAGCTTGAGCACTAAGCCCGCGTTCGTCTGAATCCGCGTGAACTGCACCGCATAGAACGCCGGCACGCTCGACAACCCCACGATCACGAGCTTGTCTTTGAAGAGGAACGCCCCCGCCGTCCCCCCCTTGAACGTGAAACGGTCCCTCCCCATGTACGTCGACGGCGCGCTGTAGATCACCGCTATGTGCTCCGGCTCAAACTCCACCCGCGAAAGCTCGTCCGGGTCGAGCGCGCTCGCTAAGGTGTGCTCGTCGATCTTGAGCTCCTGAACGCAGTACTTCCGCTCCTCTTCCGTCGGGTCGGTGAACGTCACGATCGGCGCTAGACCCTCCGTCACCTCGACGAGCTTCCCTTCCGCCAACCGGTACCCTTTCTGCATAGGCTTGCTCCTTCTCCCTCCCCTCCGCAACTTCGTCAGCTTATCCGCCTTCCCCCTCAGCCGCAAGCCCGCCCTGCGCTCAACACGCCCTCCACCCCTGAATCCCACGGCTCCCGACGGACGACGTCCCGAACTCCCCCTCCTATGCTGATAGCTGATCGCTGAATGCTGAGCGCTCCATGCGCCCTTCCCCCGCGAGCCTCCAGCCTTCCCCCTAGCGCCCTGCCACGCTCTCTGTCCTTCGATACGCTAGGTAGCTGTTGAGCAGCCACCCGATGACGAAACCCGACAGCAGCGAAAAAAAGATCACCAGCGCCCGCGACATCGAGACGTGCCAGAAAAGCAGGTTGACCTCGACCACCTCGACGTTCTGCACAACCAGGATCACCCCCAGCGACGCTAGGACCAGCGATAGAACCATCTTGAGACTCATCGTCTTCATCGTTTCATCCTTTCATCATCTGAAAACTTCCTGCCCTTTACGGCCCCTCTCGCCTGAGCACGACATTCGTCCACGCTTGCCGGCCGCGCCCGTCCTCACACTCCACACGCAGATACCGCGCCTTCGGATGAACGTCGAACCGCGCCGGCGAGATCGGCTTCTCAAGCAGCGTCCACCTCTCCCCTCGCACGCCATTGGTGATCGTCGTGATCGTCCGTGCCCCCGCGCACTCGACGGTGACCTCCGTCGCGCCCACGCGCACGTCTTCGATCACAAGCCCCGTCGAGGAATAAAACCGCCCGCCCGCTAGCGCATCGACGACCCCCTCCGCTGAAAGCTCCTTTGCCCGAACCATGACGAACGCGCGCGCGACGTCGTGCGGACGATGCTCGTTGAAATGCCAGTGCGCGTCGTCCGCCGCCACCCCGTGGACGACCCGCCCCATCTCCAGCACCTCATCCCACACCTGACACGCCTCCCCCTTCCCGAACGCTAGCTCCATGCTCGCGTTGTAAATCTCAATCCCGAAAATCCCGTTGAGCAACCCTTCATCTCGCAGAAGGTGCCCGCATGTCGCCGGGTCGAAACCCCGAGGATGAGGCAGATACGCAATCCCGCCCTGCGCCCGAATCGCATTTAACACCTTCCCCGGATCTTCCTCTCCCCTCTTGCCGATCGTCTCTCGAATGTTCAAGGCCACTAACTCGTATCGCTCCGCGAAAACCTCCTCCCCTCGAAGAACCAGAAACCCCTTATCTCCAAGCCCCTCAGTTGGCGTAATCCCAAGATGATCCGTAATCGCTAGGAAATCATAGCCCGCCTCTCGATACCTCGACACCATTTCCCTCGGCGTAAGCATACCGTCCACATGACCGAGTCGGATGGTCGACTCCGTCGTGTGCGTGTGCAGGTTCCCCTTGAACCACCGTCCCTCCGCCGCAAACGGGTTCGTGACGATCATCCTTCGCTCTCCCGCACTCTGCCGCCCCGCCCTCGCTCCTCGAGCGTCCGTCTCAGCACCGCAAGCGCCGCTCGATCCTTCTCCCGCCCAAGCTCCTCCTTGAGTTCTCTCAGAATCGCAAGAAAGTCAGGACACGCGTCGCGCATTCCGCAGCCTCACGATCGACCGCGCCACCCCCTCGAGTGCCGCCAGCCTCTCCCCCGGCGACAACGAAAGCATCCAGCGAATGAGCGTGAGATCAACCCCCTCGGGGCTCCACGTCTCCCGCCCGTTCCCTTCGTCCCGTTCGCCCTCGCTTTTTTCTCGCCCCGTGCTCACGCCCTCGAACCTTTCCACCCCCCCTGCGTCCCGCCTCGAACCTTAGCGCCCGCGCCGACTCCGGTCAAGCCCTACCACCGCCCCTTCTACTTCCCGTCCCGCAGGTACGAGACCGTCGGCTTGATCGCGAGGATCACGGCCGCCGCCGCGAAGGCCCACACGTAGCGCTTCGTGAACTCCGCTAAATACGCCCCGACGATCATCCCGAACAGAATCGAGCTCCACTTCCCGCAAACAACGTCCCAAGGCGACCACACTCTCGATTTGAAGAGTTTCATCTCTGAGCCTCCATATCGGTCATTCGCTCCCTGCGTCACTCGTAAACCACTCGACGGGAAACTCCAGAAGCTTCATCCCCAAGCTCAACCCCTCCGGACGCATGAAGCCCTTGTCATACTTGACGAGCACCCGGTCCCCCACGAAGAATGCGTCCGCATACGACACGCGCCCCAGAACCGCCGGCAGCTCCCCCAGGTCCTTCTCCGCGTTCACGAGCCCGGGCGGCTCGGGCGTAATGAGGTGGTCCACGGGAGCAAGCCCGGCGGTATCGATCGTTTTGACGTGCTCCCACGTCTTCCCGTCGTCCCGCGACACCGCGCTGCACAGCCTCCCCCGACGGAATCCCCTCCGGATCTCGTCCGCCGACACGTTGTTCCAGATGAGCAAGAGATCCCCCGTCTCCGGGAACCTCTTCAAGCACACCGGCGAGATCGAGTTGGCGAGTTCCGTCGCTTCGGGATATGACCATTTGTGGCCCGCGTCAGGGCTGTAGGACGCGTAAACGCGTCCCAGCACCGTGCGGAAGTAAAGCATGAGTCGTCCGTCCTTGAGTTCCACGATGTTGGGCTCGTCCGCGGTCCAAGTCCCGCCATACCCCTCGTCCTTCCAGATCACAATGTCGCCCCGATTGCGCTGCCACGTGACGCCGTGGTCATCCGAATAGTAAACCTTTGTCCGTTCGAGCTCCATGACGTGACCATGTCCCTCCACGTACACCCTCTTCCCGTCAATCGTCCCGTAGGCGTACGCCTCCTCGCGGGTCTCCAGGTCTCCGAAGAAATCCCAGTTGTCGAGCACTGGAAGCGCCAGCCGCCCCGACCTCGTCTCGATCATCCGCATCCCCTCAAGAGGCATCCCGTGCGGCCCCACGTTGATCCTCTTCGACCACGTCGCCCCCTCGTCGTCGCTGTACCAGGCATAGAGCGGCGACTTCCAACTGTCCGTCCAGATCATGATTCGCCCGCGGCTCGTCCGAAAAACCCCCTGGAGCTTGTTCACCTTCTCGCTCACATCGAGCGCCCGCGCCTCGCCCCAGCTCCTTCCGCCGTCCGGCGACACCTTCATCTCGAAGGCCTGCGTGAACGCAGCCAAGGTCCCGTCCTTGAGCACCACGAATCCCCCCTTGAGCCCGATCGGACACGGCAATCCCGGCGGATCCGTCCTGAGCACCTCCCCAACCCCCGCAACGCTTCCGTCTTCGCGCCCCTCCAAGCGCGCGTCATCGATGAAATAAACCCCGCGCGTATAGAACTGGATGATCGCCCGCATCGACACCTTCGCGGGTGTCCCGTCTTCGCCCTTCCACGCGGGGAGCCCCAGCGCCGCCGACACCTCGCCCCATTCGCCTTTCACCTCTACCTTCTCGCGCGCCTGGAGCACCCGACCACCCGGAAGCGTCACCATCATCACGATGTCGCCCTTGACCGCCTCCGTCCTCTCCGATCGCACCCACGCGCTGAACTCGTAGCGACGGTCCTCGTCTAAGGTAAGCGCCAAGTCCTGCTCCACGTAGGCCGATACAAGCCCCTCCCGCTGCTCGACCCGCGCCCCCTTCGTCCCGTTGCGACCCTCCGCGCACGTCTCGAACACGAAATCGTAGTGATAGACCTCCGCCCGATCGAACCCCCGGTGAATCCACCCCGGCGGCCCCTTCCCCGTTTCCCCCTGCTCGAAGTCCCCGTTGACGAGCAGGTTATCCCCCCAGGCCGCCTCCCGCGCCAAAATCGATAGAACCCACACAAGCAGCCCCGTGAGCAATTTCCGCCTCATAGCATGTCCTCCTGGCTCTGCCTCCAGCTCGGGTGAACTCGCCCCGCCGCTTCAATCCTATCGATACCGCACCAATAGGTCCACCGCCTGCACGACGACGGGTTTCTTTGCATCCGCCCGTCGCTTCACAAGGACCAGCTCCACCTCATTGCGCCCCGTGCGCAGCGCGCTCGCCTCGGGCTCGAAAACCAGCGACCCGCCCTCAAACGCAAACTTGCAGTCCGCCGGCGCCCCGGGCTCGAATGAGGCGGGCGCGAGCTCCTTCCCGTTCACACGTACCGCCACCTGATCCTCGCCGGTAACCTCCGCAAGCACCACCCGAAACCTTAGTCCCGCCGGCCGGTCTGCCTGCCCGGCCCCCGCTAAATCATCCGCAACGTCCAATCCGACCACGAGTGGCGTCCCCGCCTCCACCGGCCACAACTCCGCGGGCAGCGGACTGAAGAGATAGTTGTGCGGATAGTAAGGCTCGGGTGCGTCCGTGTACCCGATATACGCGATAAAGAGCTTGTCCTTGCCCGCAACCGTCTCAGGGGAGCCGATCTCGTCCAGAAGCGGCGACGCCGCAGTGCTCCAGTTGAACGTATACATCCCGTCCGGCCCCCCGGCCCAGTAGTTGGCCGCGATCCCGCGGATGACCTCAGGCGGATATCCCTTGTAGAACGCCCCGTATGCATACACGCAAGGGTGGAGCGCAATCCCCGCTTCCTCCGTGATCCTGCGAAATGTCCCTAGATCGCACCACGTCGCGCCGCTCCCGAGCGCTAGGATGTCCATCAGTCTTTCCCGCGCCCACGCCTCCACGTCCATCCCGTCCAGTAAACACGACTCCATGCTCTCGTCCACCCGCACCGCCAAGTAGAGACGTCGTCCGACCTCCTCCGACCGCTTGTCCACCATTCGCCGATACGCCCGCATCATGTCCGTCAACAGGTACCGCAGCCGATACTCCTGATGTTCCCGGAAATAGTAGGGACTGCGCATCCAGTCGATCTCGATCCCGTCAAAGTCGTACTTGTCCAGCGCCTCCTGGATCACCGCAAGCCGCTGTCGGCGCACCTCCGGGATAGCGAAGTTGAGCGCCGACCATACCTTGTCGGGAACCTGTCCCTTGAGCGTGTACTCCGGGTGCTCCTTCTTGAAGTTCGGGATCTCCGCGGGAATGAACGAATCCTCGTGCCCGTTGATGCGGAACGAGTAGAACACCTCCAACCCCCGCTTGTGCGCCTCCTGCACCACCACCTTGGGCGGGTCGTTCCCCTGCGCGATCGCACGCGCTAGTCCCTGGGCGGTCTCGCTCGTTTCCCAGTACCGCTGCGGCTCCCGCACCTCGCTCTCGTAGCCCGCCGTCGTCCCCTCGTCAAAGCACCAGAACACCGTGTCCACCTGCGTCCCTTCCAGCGGCGTAAGCTGTCGCGCCACGTAATCCTCCCTCCCCTTGTCCCACTGCGTCGGAAGCCCCGCGTCTCGGTTCACGATGATCCGCCGCCTCGGCTGCTCCCCCGCTCCCAGCGCCCGATGAAATGGCATGGCAAGACTCCCCATGATCCCGCACGCTAGTGCGAACGCCTTCACGCTCAGCTTCATCCCCTCATCTCCTTTTTCTGCGCCGTTCTATCGCAACAACAAACGGTTGAACCTGGGGGAATCCCCGCTTCTCTCGTGACGTCCTCCCCAAGCCGCCTGAACACGCTGCGTCCCATCCGAAATCACGATAACCGAAGGTGCCTCCCGTCTGCTGCAGCTTTCTCGCGAAACCCGACCATAGCACTCCCCCCCGGCACCCTCGGCGACAGGCGTACCGCCGCGCATCATCCCGCTGTAGGCGCCTCCTCTTCCTTGCTCGCGCACCCGCCCGCTAAGCGGTTGTAGAGCCAAGCGAAGATCGCTCCGCCGATGAGGCCGTCGAAGAACGCCCACACGAGTCCCACAACGCTTCCCAAGGCGCTGATGCTGTAACCGCGGTAGAGCCGCCCCAGAAGCGTCCTATCCCCCGTCGCCCCGTCGAAGGCGATGATCCACCACGTCATCGCAAAGAGCCCCAGCCCCCACAGAATCCCGCACGTCAGCCCAAACGCCTTCACGTTGAGCTTCATCTCCTGGCCTCCTATTGGGTTTACACTCTCTGCATCCTCCCTATCCTGTTATCCTGTCAAGTCTCCTCTCCCTCTTCCTCCATCCGCCTTCATCCCTTCTTCCTTCGCGTCCTTTGCGTGAGGTCCTTTCCCCCCTTGACGCGTCTGCCCTTGACGCGCCGGATGGTAATGCACGTACGCGCGTCTGACCAATTCAAGTCTTGAGCACAGGACGTGCTCCACCTCGGACGCGATCCGGTCCCCCTCCTCCACCGTCGTCGCACCATCGACCCCGATCGTGACATTCATCACGAGGTACGGTCCAAACCGGTGCGCCTGCACCTCTTCGACCGCCTTGACGCCCGAGAGCCCCTCAAGCGCTTCGCGCGTCTGCCCCTCCAGCTCTTTCCCGGGTACCGTGTCCATCAGGTCGGCGGAAGACTCC
>JAZDKG010000295.1:0-5921 GCA_043803205.1 Planctomycetota bacterium | reverse complement strand
ACCGGGCCCCGGAGCTCTACGCCGCCATCTCCTCGCGCAATCCCCATCTCGCGCCCGCCACAGCGCGCCCGCCGGGTGGCCGAGCCTCCGCGCGTCGGTTCTCGCATTTTGCAGGCTTGCCGAAAGGACACATTCTTTGCGGTCGTTATCCATCCGAGAAAGACCCTGTACTTGTCATTGGACAGTTCGTGCATGTCGATGAAGAAGCCTGTCGTCCAGGCCATGAATTGAGGTCCATCGCAATCTTCGCCTCTGAAATCGTCGCTCCCCATCGGGAAGAAACCCTTGGGCACGAAGACCATCTCGGATACGTCACTGTCAGCGATATAGACACCTTTCAGTTTCCCGCGTTTTAGGCCTTGGGGCAGCTTGCCTTGGTAGCCGATCCCCTTGTTGTCTTCTGCGGTCCATGCGAAGGTGAGTACCTCGTTCTCGACGGTCTTCCGGTAGAAGCCTGCCGGGAACCTGGTCAGATAGCGCGTGCAGTTCTCGGCGCTCTCTTGCGTATCGAGAAAGGCTGCCCTCTCGCGCTGCTTTTCTTCGAGAATCTTCAGAACGGCATCCATGTTGCGGCCGGCCTGGAACTCGCTCTTGTACTTCTCTGCAAGATCCACGATCCTCTCGGGATTGTTCTCCTTGCAGATATCGTCGTAGCGGTCCTTCTCCATCAAGGCCATGGCCGCTGCTTCGCGGGAGACGAGCGCTGACATGATACCGTTGGGGTACTCCGCAAGGTATCCCTCGGCGAGGCTGATCTTTCGTGTCCTTTCGGCAAGCCTGCAAAATGCGAGAACCGACGCGCGGAGGCTCGGCCACCCGGCGGGCGCGCTGTGGCGGGCGCGAGATGGGGATTGCGCGAGGAGATGGCGGCGTAGAGCTCCGGGGCCCGGTCATCCCGCGGGGCGGGCTTGGGCCGCTTCGAGCGCTTGCTTGTAGTTCCACGGCATCCAGGCGATGGGCTGTGCTCTGAGTTCGGCCGCGTGCTCCTGAAGCTCCGTCAGGTACTCGAAGGGATTGGCGCCGTTGAGTTCGCAGGTGTGGATGAGGCTCATGAAGAGGTCGCCGACGTGCGCCCCGTTCTCGGTCCTGTAGAAGTAGGCGTTCTTGCGATGCAGGATGGCCTTCTTCAAGGCGCGCTCGCAGACGTTGTTGTCACACGGCGCGCCGGGAACGCGCAGGAAGAGCGTGAGTCTGTCCCAGTACTTCTGCATGTAGGCGATCGCGCCGCCGAGCGCGCTGTTGGGCTCGACGAGCCTCCCATCGATCTGCTCCGACATCCAAGCCTTCAGGTCCTCCATCCGCGGTCCGCTCTCGGCCTGGTGGAACCTCAGCCGCTCCTCGGCAGACATCTTCCGGTTCCTGGCGATCGCGTCGTTCCGGTAGACGTCCTTCAGGATCCCCAGCACGTGAAGGCACGCCTCGGGGAAGCTGGACGCCACTTCCACGAACTTCCGCCGGCCGTGGGCCAGGCAGTTCGACAGGATCGTCTCCAGTTCTTTTGGCATGTTCTGCGCCAGGGCATCGCACATCTGGATCGGCCGGGCGAGCGATGCCGAGCGCAATTTCAGCACGTCAAGCAGGTTCTCGCCCGCGTGCTTGCGCCCGGTGAAGAACAGCGCGATCTCGCGGTCCCCGGCCTTCGACACGATGCCCGACGTGAAGACGCCCGTGCGGCCGCCTTCGTTCTTCGGATCCGCGTCGTTCTTCGCGGACCCCGTGGCGGAGCCGTCCCCGGGCTCCCCGACCCCCGTCTTCCCGAGGGAGAGCACCTTCGCCGTCGTGTCGTCGTTGTGCAGCACCTCCCCCTGCGCCGCCAGGCGGGTCAACTCGGCCAGCGCCGGGGCCAGCGTGCGCGCCGCCTCCGATACGATCTCCCACTGCGTCGCGGCCGGCACCGGGATACCCATGTTCTTCTGCAGATTCTCCAACCGGTTGAAAGGAACGCCCGCGCCGTACTTCATCAGGCCGATGATCGCCGCCGATTTCGCATCGTACTTCTCTTCCCCGATGCCCTCCGGGGCCTGCGCCGAGAAGATCTCGCCGCAGAGGTTGCAGCGGAACCTCTCGAGTTCATACACCGTGCCGCCGACCGGCGCCTGACCCGTCAGTCGCACCAGCCGGCGCGGCTCCACGTTCGCGTAGAGTTTGCCCTTCGTGCAACCCGGGCAACGGCAGCCCGCGCGCAGCGAAGGATGCCGAACGACCGTCTTCGTCGCCCCCGTGTACGCTTCGGCGCCGTTACGGCCGTGCCCTTCGGCCTTCTTGCCGCAGGCGCCTCCCTCTTCTCCCTCCGCGCCGCTCTTCTCCGCCCGCGGCTTCTTCGCGTCGCGAACCGCCTCCAGCACCTTTTCCATCACCCTCGACGTCGTCTCCGTGCTCGCCCCGAACAGCATCTGCTTCAGCCGCTGGATCGATACGCTCTTCTTCTCCAGTTCCTGCGTCAGGATCACCAGCGTGTCGAGCGCGGCGCGAAGCGTGTTCACGTCCGATTCGCTCAGCGGGCCCTCGGAAGCGCGCTTCAGGATCGCTTCGACATCGCCGATCGCAAGAACGATCGGCTCTCCGACCGGCGGCTGGTTCTTCTTCCGGCGCTTTCCCATCATGGCCCTCGCAACCACTCGCGAAAGCGAGGCGTCAACGGATACGCCAGGATCTCCTTGATCGACCGGTTCGCCTTGTGCGTGAGGTCGTCCTTGCCTCGTCCCGTCGTGCGCCCCAGCGGGATCCAGTTCGCCGCGCGGTAGCACGTGCCCCGATACCTCGTCGGATCCACGAACGTCTCAAGGAAGACCACGCGATGCCCGTAGACCCGCTCCCAGTCCGAAGGCAGGATCCGCGCCATCCGGCCCAGGATGTGCGACGCCAGGTGCGGGACCTCCACCCACGGCAGGATGAGGAAGCGCGGGTTGTACGCGAGGAACCTCAGGTTCCGGCCGCGTTCGTCTTTCGACCAGCCGATGAACCGGTCCCGCGGGCCCAGGTGCCGCGGCGCCGACGACCACGCCAGGCACGCCAGGAGACGGTCCCCCGAACGCACCATGTACTTCAAGTGCTCGCCCACCGGCTGCGTGTAGCCGAGGTAGTGGTGCGCCTCGATCAGGCCGTTGAACGCCGCTTCGTCCTTCGTGCGACGAACCTGATGGAACGTGAGGGGGAGCAGATCCTTGAGCGGCGAGTGGATCGGTTCGCCGACAGTCGCCGCCGGCTTCGGGCGGCTGCGGTGCGCCAGCGGATTCGGAGGGACCTGCCGCCGCGGAGGAAGCACGACGTGGCCGGACCGGTGGAGCTCCAGCATGAGTCCGCGGCAGACCATGTCGCGAAGCGCGCCGTTGGCCTGGACCCAGTTCCAGGCCTCGCAAACCAGACGGGAAAGCACCCGGCGGCTCGCTCCGGGGTTGCGCTCGACCAGGTCTCGCAGGAAGGCCGCATCGGCGTCCGACACTTCCCGTCCGCGGTACTTGAGCAGCACTCCCATGGACCGGAGCATAGGAGAGAAGCGCCTGGAACGCAAGCCCTTTCCCGGATTTTTTTTCACTCTCGCGGATCCACCCGGCGCCACGCCGGAGCGCCCTTCGCCGCGGCCGGATCGCCGCCCGAGAGCAGGACCTGAAGCTCGTGCGCCTCGAGCGCTCCCGCCGCGGCCGAGGAACTGCCCGGCCACCAGCGGAACCGCCCCTTGGACAGCCGCTTCTGGCAAAGCCAGAACCCTTGCCCGTCATAGACGAGGATCTTGACGGCTTTGGCCCTCCGGTTCCGGAACACGAACACCCAGCCGCTGAAGGGGTCACGATGGAGGACCTCGCGGCAGACCCGGGCCAGGCCGTCGATCCCCCGGCGGAAATCCGCCGGCTCCACGGCCACGAGGATCCGCATCTGCGGCGTGACCTGGATCATCGCTTGCCCTCCCGGAACGCGCGGGTGAGGGCGGCCCTGCCCGCGCCGAACGCAGTGAGGCAGGCGGGGAGGTCCGGGAGATCCGCTCCCTGAAGGCGGATCCGCATCTTCGCGCCGCTTTCGTCCTCGACCTCGATCGTGCACTCGGGCCGGGGGGCGGGCATTCCGCCGGGCAGGATCTCGACGAACTCGGGGGCGCGCTCTCTCGATCGAGCCGCGGCGGCCGCGTGCTTCTTGAGCGAGTAGTAGTCGAGCCGGAGCGCCCTGGCGGTTCTATTGATCCCGTGCGCACACGCGAGCTCCGCGGCCTCGCGCCAGAGTTCCTCCGGGATCTGCGCACGAGGGCGTTGCCGGGTGCGCCATCGTTCGATCTTGCGTTGCGCTCGTAGGAGAGTGGCGGGAAAGTCGCCGTGCATCGAGTCGTTCATCAGCCGTCCTCCTTGAAGAAGGTCCGGCCGGGAGCAGCCGCCCGACGGAGCATCGGGCAGCCCTCACCGGCCACGGCTAACGATAGCGGGGGCGGGAAATCAGGTCATGCAGGCTTGCCGAAAGGACACGTACTCCTGCGTCACGCCCGGCTTTCCGAAGAAGTCGAAGGTCACCGATCCGACGATCAATCCGCCCAGGTCTTGCTCGTAGAAGATGATGGAGAACCTGTCTCCCGTGATTTGCCCGGCCTCCGTCACCGCCGTGAAGTTGTCGTCTCCGATCCCCTCCGCGTTCACCCACACGATCCCGGTGGGGCCGATCGTCCCGCTCGTAACGAACTCCGCCAGCTGGCCCTCGACTTGCCTGTAGACGAGGTAGGTGTTCCCCGGTGTCCCGTTCTTCACGGACAGGGGAATCATGTTGTATGTGCCGGAGTTTATGTGCTTCGACGTGATCGGGTAGTTCGCCACTATCCCAGCCATGGTCCCGTCTCCCTACCTCGCCGTCGTGAACTCGATCTTCCAGTACATGTAGTCCAGATCCACCGTACGCGCTGTCGTCGGGTCGCTCTTGATGATGCTCGCCACGACCCCTAACTCGCGACCCGCCCCCGTCGTGATGTTCGTCGTCAGCGTCTACTTCAGGGGCCCGTCGATGTCCGTCCAGTTCTGGTTCACGTTCGTGCCCCAGCCCGTCGATCCCACCGTCGGCTTCGCCAAGCTAACCTTCCGCATGATGGCCTTCTCGTCGTTCCATCCACGCCCGTTGGCCTCTCCAGGTCGCCTGCTAGTCATGCCTACGGGGGCTGACAGGCGCCGCGCCTTCAGAGACTCGGAAAGAAGACGCACTTCCGCACTTCCAAGATCTGTGCTCTCCACGAGGGAATTTGGACGCAGCCGCACCCGGTGCTCCGCATCACCTCCAAGCACTCAAGGCCTGGCCCGCCGGGTGACCATCGCTCGAGATCCTACCGGCTTGCTCGCACAGCGCTTACCGCGAGATCACTCGGCCAAAACCGCTGGGTCCCGGGCCGCTGGTAACTACACTCGGAGTTTGACGGGCGCCGCGCTGCTATAGATCCGAAAAGAACACGTCTAATACCCTTCTGAGACCGGGCAACTCGGAAACAATCCCAGTCCGAGTCTGTTCTCCTCGAGTGCAGCAATCCTGTATTCCTCGCAGACTCCTACCTCGAACCGCATTCTAGCTAGCATCTTTCCGGCTTCGGCAGTCATGTCATTAACCTGTGCTAGAACGCAGATCGCAAGTAGTTTGTTCTCAATCGGGCTCCGCTCCAGGATACCGATCAAGAACGGCAGAACGATCGCAGTCGATGTTTGATGATTCACTAGAATAAACGCCAATTCTGTCTGCACTTCGTCAGAAGCTGCCAGGAATTCGGCGAGTATCCGGCCAAGCGCCTGACGTCTTCTTGGCTCGGGAACCTGGAGGAGCACTTCAGACAAGACTCTGGTCTCGACCATGCACTTGCATAGAGATGACACGCGGACCGAACTGTAGCCCCCCCTCAGAAGACTCAACCTTCTTTGCGCTCGCTCGACTTCCAATTGCCCGCAGGCCCGCTTCGAGCCGATGCA
>JAZDKG010000294.1:0-18957 GCA_043803205.1 Planctomycetota bacterium | reverse complement strand
GTGTCGGATCGCCCGCCCGGGGAACATCCGCCGAAGGTTCGCCTCGTCTTGTGCGCTGTGCACGATGAATCCCCGCCCCGTCGCTAACGCCGCCTTCGTAAGCGCCCGCGACAAAGCGCTGTCCTCGTGCGCCACCACGTTATGGCAGATGTAGAGGACGTTTGCTCCCCCAAGCCGATCGAGCAGCCACGTGATCGTCAGGAACTGAGGCGCCCAGAACGACACCCACCACGACACAATCACCGCCTCCGGGCGGAACTCCCTCGCGCGCCGGAACATCTCCACCCACGTGACCGGGTTCATCGAATCCAGCACCGGGATCGCCCCCGGCTCCTCCATCACGAGCCCGCTCCCGTCCCGATCGCTCCGTCCCGGAAAAAGCCATGACGGATACTGCCTGCGGAAAGAGAGGAGCTGCACCTCGTGCCGCTTCCTCAACTCCCGGAAGAGGAGCGTCGTATAGTGCGCGATCCCTCCCCGGAACGGATACGTCGGCCCGATCAGCGTGATTCGCAACCTGTCTCCCGCCGTGAACAGAAGAACCTGCTCCGCCCGCCCGCGCCCGTCTTGGTGCACGGACCCAACCTATTTGAACTTATCGGCCGCCCCCGCATCCCCTCATAAGCTTCCTCTCCCCCTCTTCCTCCCAGGTCTCGTCTTTTCTTCGTTCCTTGGTGTCTTCGTGTCCGTCTCCCTTCCCCCCCCCAAAAGAAACCGGCGGGCAAGTCTCTCGACTTGCCCGCCGTCTGTCGTTTCTTCGTCGCTACTCGTCCTTAGCTGCGTCTCCGCGCAAGACCGATCGCTGCAGCGCCTGCCGCTAGGAGCGCTAAGGTCACCGGCTCCGGCACCTCAGGCACAGGTCCGCCCGACCCCGTCACCGTCACCCCATACGTCCACGGACCTGTCGGGTCTCCGAAGAAATCCATAGCCGCAATCGTGTAATACCCCGTGCTGGGAATCGCATACCCCGCAATCAGCGAGTTCCGGTATGGCCCCGGCGGCGTGTCGGATCCTCCATCGTCGTTGTATGCCAGGTACGTCAGCTCGGCGTTCCCTGTTCCCGGCGCCGCCAGCCCGTCCGTAGTGGTTCCCAAGCCCTGGTACAGGATCACACATGGGTCCATCTGGCTGTTCGTGCGATCCAGCGTGACCGTAGCCACGTCCCCCGCCAAGCCGTAGAACCACCAGTAGTCCCACAGAGCGCTATTGCTGCGACAGCGATACGGCACGTCCCCGTATGCCGTCACCCCGTCCAAGAGCTGTCCCTCATACACGAGCGGCACGGCGCCCGCCGTCCCCGCCATCGCGACCGCGACAAGCAGCGCGGCGCCCATGCATCTCACAGCCCACTTTGCAGCATTCATCCCGTCTTTCTCCTTCAACGCCTTGTACGCACTTCTCACGTACCGAGACACTGAGAAGGGAGTCTCAACAGCGCTTTTTCAGGATGGGCTTTCGCCGGGAGGGCTTCCCGTTCCCTCCGTCCCTCTCGTATCCGATGCTTTACCACGCCCCCTGCCCCAAGTCAAATAGAAAAACACATTTCCCCTGTGACAACCGGTCGTAACCCCCTCTCGCGTCCCCCACCCATGCCCACAGGATAAAGAGACCCAGCCCTGTCATCTCTTATCTCAAGTCACAGCAAGCAGTTATGCTCTCAATTGCCCTTAGGACCCCCAGTGGCCTGACATCCCTTCCCCCTTCGTGCCCCGTGCCAGACTCTTTTGTCTTGATCGGCCTCATCTCCCCGGATCGATCCTGTGATCCCGTCAAACTCCCCCGCCTTTTGGCCTTTCCCTCCGCGCTTCCTTGTGCTCCGCCGTCCCGCCTCCGCGGGACGCAGCACCATGCGCCTCCGCGTTGCGCTCCTTCTACTTTCTACGCGCTTCACTCCTGCGACCCGCGTCTTTGCGCTTTTGCGTTAATCTCTCTTGCCCTCTTCCCTCGGGGATTTTTCTTGCTTGTACCGCAATGCCATTGCATAATACACAATATAACCCTTGGAGGCTCCCCATGATCCAGGCGCTGGAACGAGGTCTCGAGATCCTCGACGCCCTGTCGGAAAACCGCACGCCCATGCGATGCCGCGCGATCGCGAGCCGCCTTCATGTCGACGCCTCTACCGCCCATCGCCTCCTCTCGACTCTCGTCCACCGCGGATACGTTGAAAAAGACGCCCAATCGAAGATGTACACCCTCGGCGTCAAGCCTGTGAAGCTCGCCCGCGTTCTTCTCTCCCGCATGGACGTCCGCTCCGCGGCTCGCCCCCACCTCGAAGCCCTCGCCCAAGAGACCGGCGAGTGCCTCCACCTCGCCGTCGCTCAGGGCTCTCAGGCCGTCTTCGTCGACCGCGTCTCCGCCGTCCACCGCCTAACCGCCAACACCGAAGTCGGCGAGGCCGAGCCCCTCTACTGCACCGCCGTGGGAAAGGCCCTCGTTGCGACCCTCCCAGGAGACGAGTTGCGTGGCCTTGTGCCTAGGCGCCTGCGCAAGTACACCCCCAACACGCACTCGACGGCCCGCACCGTCCTTGCGGACCTCGCACAATCCCGCCAGCGCGGATGGACCCTCGACGACGAGGAATACCAGCGGGGAATCCGCTGCGTGGCGACCTGGATTCTCGACTTCGAAGAGAGCACGGTCGCCTCCATCGGCCTCAGCGCCCCCAAGGCGAGACTCCCCCTCGCGCGCGCTGCCCAGCTCGGTCGCATCCTCCGCCAGGCTGCTCGGGAGATCTCGAAAAAACTCGGGGGAGGAGAATCGGAGAAGGGAAAGAACGATGCCTAGACTCACAGGCGGCCAGATCATCGTCGATCATCTCGTGCGCGAAAACGTCCCCTACGCCGTCGGAATCCCCGGACATGGCTGCCTCGGCCTCGTCGACGCCCTCCGTGAGCGCCGAAAGGACATCCGCGTCATCCAAGTTCGCCAGGAACTTGCCGGCGTCCACCTCGCGGACGGCTACTTCCGCACCGCAGGGAAGCCCCTCGCCGTTTTCACCTCGATCGGCCCTGGTGCCTGCAACACCGTCATCGGCGTTGCCACCGCCTACGTCGACTCCAGCGCCGTCCTCGTCCTCACCGGCGACACCCACACCCACATGATGGGCAAGGGCGTCCTCCAGGAGATCGAGCGACGCCACGACAGCGACTTCGCCCGCATCCTCTCCCCAGTCACGAAGCGTTACTGGCGCGCGACCTCCGCGGCGCAGCTTCCCACGATCATGCGCCGTGCCTTTGCCGAAATGCTCACTGGAAGGCACGGCCCCGCCCTCGTGAGCCTCCCCATGGACGTCCAGTGCGACAGCGCCGACGTCACAGTGCGCCCAGGGAAGCGCTCCGACGTGCTCCCCTCCCCTGATCGGAAGGCCATCGCTTGTGCTGCGCGGACCCTCGCGCGTGCGAAGCGTCCCGTCATCCTTGCGGGGGGCGGCGTCCGATACGCGCGCGCGCACATAGAGTTGCGCGCCCTCGCCGAGGAAGCGCAAGCCGCCGTCGTCACAACCCTCCCCGCCAAGGACTGCTTCCCAAACGACCACCCCCTCTACGGCTGGCTCACCGGCTCCAAGGGCACGAGCGTCGGCCTCGCACTCACCCGTAAAGCCGACGTTATCCTCGCCGTCGGCGTCCGCTTCGCCGACGAGACCGCTTGCTCCTACCGCCATGGGGCCTCCTTCTCGATCCCCCCCACGAAGCTCATCCAGATCGACATTGATCCCCGGGAGATCGGCAAGAACTATCCCGTCGACGCGCCAATCGTCGCCGATGCTAAGGCCGGCCTCGCCGCGCTTCTCGACGAGCTCCGGCCCCTCCATAGGAGCCCGGCCGCGGAAAGAAAACGCTACGTCGCCGAGATCGATAGGCGACGTAACGCCTGGCAGAAAGACCTCGCCCGATGGGAAAAACCCCACCGCAAGCCCATGATGATCACTTCTCTCCTGCGCCAGACGCGCGCCTTCCTCTCCCGCGACACCATCATCGCGTATTCCTCCGGGAACACCCAAGCCCAGATCCTTCAGGAGTTCCCCTTCTACGAGCCCCTCACCAGCCTCACGACCGGAGGCTTCTCGACCATGGGCTGGGCCTTCCCCGCAGCCCTCGGCGCAAAGCTCGCCCGCCCCGATAAGCCCGTCATCGCCATCGTCGGCGACGGCGACTTCCTCATGACCATCCAGGAGCTCGCTACCGCCGTCCAGTACGACATCCCCATCGTTGTCATCGTCGCGAACAACTCCGGCTGGGTCGCGATCTCGGACCTCCAGATGGCCGCCTACGGCCTCGACCGCGAATACGCCAGCGTCTTCCGCGACTCCGCCGGCTCCCCCTTCACGAGCGACATCGCCAAGATCGCCCAGGCCTTCGGCGCCCACGCCGAGCGGATCACCGCCGCCGCCGAGGTCCCCGGCGCCCTCGAGCGCGCCTTCCGCTCCGGCAAAGTGAGCGTCATCGAAGCCATGACCGCCCTCGACTACCCCGAGACCGGCAGCCCCGCCGTCGGCTGGTGGGATGTTCCCGTCCCGACCTACCTGCGCCAGCGTCGCAGGGCCTACGAGGCAGCGAAGAAGGAAGAGCGCCTGTGACGGTCGACCCCAAACCCATGGACGCCGACGAGCTCGCCGCACTCCGCAGCACCGCCCGCAAGATGAGGCGTCTCATCCTCGAGGCCGCGCATCGCGCCGGCGCCGGGCACACCGGCGGCGCGCTCTCGATCGTCGAGATCCTAGCGGTCCTCTACCGGCGAATCCTCAGGATCGACCCCGCCCGCCCGCGCTGGGAGGCGCGCGACCGCTTCATCCTCTCGAAAGGTCACGCCGCCATCGCGCTCTATGCCGCCCTCGCGCTGCGCGGCTACTTCCCGGAAGAGCGCATGTGCGAGTTCGACCATGTGGACGGCATGCTCCAGGGACACCCCGACATGCTCAAGACCCCCGGTGTCGACATGTCCACGGGCGCGCTCGGCCAAGGCCTCTCTGCGGGGATCGGGATGGCGCTCGGCGCCCGCAGGTCCGGCATCGACTGCCGCGTCTTCGTCCTCCTTGGCGACGGCGAAATGCAAGAGGGCCAGGTGTGGGAAGCGGTCATGTACGCCGGATTCCACAAGGTTGACCGGCTCATCGGGATCATCGACGCCAACGGCCTCCAGCTCACCGGACGCACCCGCGACATCCTCAACCTCGAGCCCCTCCCCGACAAGCTTCGCGCCTTCGGGTGGGAGACCTTCGAGTGCGACGGCCACGATCTCGCAGCCCTAAAGGAAACCCTCCGCCGTGCCGCTGCCGTCGAAAACCAGCCCGCCATGCTGATCGCAAGAACCGAGAAGGGCCACGGGATTTCGTTCATGGCCGACCGCGTCGAGTGGCACGCGAAGGCCCCCGACGCCGACGAGTTCCAAGCCGCCCTTCGTGAACTGGAGTGTGCGGATTGAGCCCAACGAAAGGCCAGATGTACGCTCCCCGCCGGGCGTTCGGCGAAGCCCTCGTCGAGCTCGGCAGAGTGAACGACAGGATCCTCGTCCTCGACGCCGACGTCGGCACGAGCACCCAGGCGTCCCTCTTTCGCACCGCCTTCCCAGACCGCTTTTACGAGATCGGCATCGCGGAGCAGAACATGATGGGTATCGCGGCGGGATTGGCCACCTTCGGCTGGATCCCCTTCGTCTCCACCTTTGCCGTCTTCGCGTCGAGACGCGCCTGCGACCAGGTAAGCATCAGCATCGCGTTCCCCAGACTCAACGTGAAGATCAACGGTGGCTATGGCGGCATCCCCACGGGGAAAGCCGGCGCCACCCACCAGGCCTTCGAGGATCTCGCCATCATGCGCGCCATTCCCAACATGACCGTCGTGGCGACCGCAGACGCCGTCGAAACCCGCAAGGCCGTCTTCGCCGCCGCCGACTTCGACGGCCCCCTCTACCTGCGCACCGTCCGGTGCGAGGTCCCCACAATCTTCGACGAAACGCACGACTTCCGGATCGGCCGCTCCTATCCCCTGCGGCCGGGAAATGACGTGGCGATCCTCTCGACCGAGATGATGACGGCCAAAGCCCTCGCCGCATCCGACGAGCTTGGGCGGTTAGGCGTCCGCGCCCGTGTCCTCCACGTCCCCACCATCAAGCCCATCGACGAAGATGCGATCCTCGCCGCCGCCTCCGAAACTCGCGGCATCGTGACCGTCGAAAACCACAGCATCATCGGGGGCCTCGGCGGAGCCGTCGCCGAAGTCCTCGCCGAGCGCCACCCCGCGCCCCTCCGCAGGATAGGCGTCCGCGACCATTTCGGAGAGTCCGGGGACATCGAAGCCGTCCTCACCAAGTTCGCCATGAACACCGAACACATCGTCGCCGCAGCAAAGTCATTGTTGGATTGAGGAGAAACCCGTATGAAGCTCGCCATCGCAGCGGAAGTCTGTTCCTTCGAGCTCATGAAGGTCGTCAAACAACACCTCATCGATTCCGGCCACGAGGTGATCGACCTCGGCATGACCAAAGCCGATGAGCCCCACAAGTTCTACGAGATCGCCCCCAGGGTCGCCCGCGCCGTCCAGAAGGGCGAGGTTGAAAGGGGCGTCCTCATGTGCGGGACGGGCATGGGTGTCTGCCTCGTCGCAAACAAGTTCAAGGGCATCTACGCCGGCGTCGCGGAGTCCGCCACCACCGCAAGACTCCATTACGTCATCAACCGCGCCAACATCCTCTGCATGGGCGGCTGGATCGTCGGCTCCAAGGTCGCCTGCGACATGGTCGACGCCTACCTCGCCGCAAAGATCGGAGACGGCTTCAACGAAGAGCGCCGCCGCGTCCAAGCGGAAGGCTTCGCCCGGATCCAAGAAATCGAGAGAGAGAACTTCGGAGGCGGAGGAAAACGATGAAGGTCTGTGTGACCGGCGGCTCCGGAAACATCGGACGCTACGTGGTCGAGCGCATCAAGCGAAAACACGACGTGACGATCCTCGACCTCAAGCCCTCGACCGCGCACCCCGACATCGCCCGCCTCGCCATCGACCTCATGGACTCCGCGCAGGCGAAACGGTCCCTCGCGGGCTTCGACGCGGTCGTCCACCTCGCGGCGGTCCCTAACCCCTTCGACTACCCCCCCGAGTCCTGCATCAAGGTGAACGTCCCGACCACCTGGGCCGTCCTCGAGGCCGCCGTCACGAACCGCATCCGGCGGGTCATCTACGGCGGAAGCGACTCGGCGACCGGCTTCGGCATCCACCTCGCAAAGCACAAGCCCCTCTACGTCCCTATCGACGAGCAGCACCCCTGCTGGCCCCACGAGGCCTACGGCCTTAGCAAGTATTTCGGCGAACTCGTCTGCCAGGAGTACTCCCGCGCCTTCCGCATCGAGACGATCTCCCTGCGCTACCAGTGGGTGTGGCTGGATATCTGTAGGGAAGCGATGGAACGGATCGCGGCAATGGAGGAGGACGACATCGGGGACGACCCCTGGTTCGGCTCCTACATCTTCCCCGAGGATGTCGCCCAAGGCGTGGACCTCGCACTCGACTATGAGTTCAGAGACGCCGTGTTCCCCTTCGAGGCCTTCTACCTCGCGGCGGCAGACACCTTCGTGAAGATGGACACCCTGGAGCTCCTCACGCGCATCTACCCCGACGGCCCGCCCCCCGGCAAACGCAAAGGCTACTTCCGAAAGAACCTCCGCGCCTGTGTCTTCGACCTGACGAAAGCCCGCAACGAGCTGGCCTTCAATCCGGAGTTCACCTGGCGCGACATCCACAGCGCCAGACGCATGCGCTTCCCGAGTTAGGAGCGCTGCCTGGAGACCGACATGAAGGACCTGCGAAAGACGACCTTGCTGGCGGCGTTCTTCCTGGCGGCTTGCGCAGGACTCGCCCACGCACAGGACGCCGACGAGCCCGCCACCGCCTGGCGAGTCGACTTCGACAGTCCCGAAGAGATCGCCGGCGTCCACTATGCCGTCCGCGCCGGCAAGGACACGAATGATGGCGTCGTATTCGATCTAGCGGATGGCGTCCTCACCTTCGGCGTCGACTTCGCCCCGGAGTCGGGCACTTGGGACCATGGCGTCCTGGCGTGGGGCGACGGCATGCCCTGGGGCTTCTGGCAGTGGAAGGTCTCCCCTTTCAAGAGAGTGGACGTATCCAAGTTTCCTGTCGTGGAGTTTCGCGCCCGCCGGACGCCTGGCCGCGAGCCCAGCCTCTGCCTCACCCCCTCCTTCGATTCGGATGCCGGCGCCACCTTCACGCAGATGAACTTCCGCCTCACGGACGACTGGCAGGTTTTCACGTTCCGCTTCTCTCCCCTCTCCAGCGTCCCCGGACACACCACGCCCAAGCTTCTCAAAGGCATGATCTTCCGTCTCGGAAACGGCCACAGACCCAACGGTCTTGAGATCGACTGGATCCGCGTCCGTGCCTTCACGCCAAGAGAGAAAGCCCAGGACGATGTGATCGCCTCCAACATGCGCTCATACAGGGCCCCTGTGTGGAAGCAGCCCTTCTTTCTCTATGGTCCCTACGGGCCCAGCATCTACACAAGCGCGCGCCAAGGCGGCTTCGAAGGCGCCTACGGCAACATGGTCCGCGCCCACATGAACTTTCTCATGTGCCCGCACGATATCTCCTACTACCGGTACCAGGGCAGTGAGGGCAAGTCCCAGGACGACAACGTCTCCGACTTCCTCTCCGTCAACCGCGAAGCCGTCGCCGCCGCTCGAGAGGTCGGCCTGTCCCTCTGCCTCGACGTGCGTGGCTTCCAGAAGGACCTAGTCGCGCACGGGCCGGACTACATCCAGCCCGCGATCCGCCGCGTCGCCGACGCTTTCCGCGACGACCCCAACGTCCTCGGCTACACGTGCGCGGACGAGCCTCAGACCAACAACCTCTGGGAGGTCGTGGGAGTAAAGAAGCTCTTCGAGGAAGCTGATCCCGCCAAGCTCGTCGCCTGGCCCCTCGCGGATGCCCTCTGGGTCGACGACTTCGAGCCGTACTCCACCGTCCATTGCGGCGACATGTACCCCGTCACCACGGACGGAAGACAGCTCCAGCGCGTCGCCGCCCAGATGGACGAATACGACCGCAAGACGCGCAAGCCCGTCTGGTTCATCATCCAGGCGATCGGACAGAACGAATGGTGGTCCCCCGCGGCGCGTGGAAGCTATCTCACCCCCACCGAACCCGAGTTCCTCCGCATGGCCTTCATGGCCCTGGGACGCGGCGCGAAGGGCCTTCTCTTCTTCGACTGGTACCACACCCCCTGGCAGACCCTCGTCGACCGCTTCGGAAATCCCGGACCCCTCTATGCCCCCGCGTCCTCACTCGGAAACCGCCTTGCCGCCGTCGGCCCCATCCTCAGCCGGGCGCATTACGATGAACGACGCACCACCACCTATTTCCCGCTCAAGGATACTCAGCCCTTTGAGATTTGCGCCTTCAACCTGGCGGGTGCTTCGATGCTCTTTGTCATCTGCAACGCCGACCTGAATAGCAGCCACGACCTTGACATGAAACTGCCGCAGCTCACCAAGAACGTACGCACCGTCCTCGACATCGAGGCCCTCACGATCGACAGTGGCTTCCGACTGCATGCTCCTGATGTTCCGCCTGGCGACGGCAGGTTCTTCGTGCTGGGATGGAAGGAGCAACTCGAGAAGCTGAAATTGGAGGTGCTGTCCAACCGTAAGGCCGAAGCCGAGCGCGCCGCCCGTCCCGACAAAGTCATCGCTGAGCGTTGGGGTGACGACGACGCCGAAATGCGCGCCCTCGGCGCCAGGCTCGATGCCTGTGCGCGGAAACTGGGCGAGCTCTTCCGCGCAATCACCGTGGGCGACGACAAGCCTGCGCCCGGAAAGGAAGCCGCTTGGGACGCCTTCCGCCTTCACGAACGCCAATACGATTCGCTTCGAAGCGCCTGGATCGCCGGCCGGCGCGACGGCCTGTCCGAAGCCGTCGCGACATTGACGCAAGCCGTCGATTCCGCCCTCGCCCAAACCCCCGCCCCTTAAAGATCGGAGGAAAAGACATGGAACAGGGACTGCTGGTAAGTTGCCTCGAGACAAAAACCCTCATCGAGGCCCTCGAGACCACCGCCAAGATCGGTTACCGCAACTGCGAGATCTCCGTCTGCCCCGACGATTCCAGGCCGAACCTCGCGACCCTCGATGACAAAGCGCGCAAGCGCGCTGCGGATCGCGCCCGCGAACTCGGCATGAAAATCTCGAGCGTCCAGTGCCACGCCCACAACGGCTACGCCGACGCCAGCCCCGCCGTCCGCTCCGCCGCGGTGGATCATACCCGCAAGATGATCGACCTCTGCGGACGATTGGGGATACCCGTCTGCACCACCGTGAGCGGCGTCGCCGAGGACAATGCCCCCTGGGAAAAGAAACTGGACCGCGTCGCGGATTCCTGCCGCAAGATCCTCGATCACGCCAAGGGGGGACCCGTGGCAGTAGGCTTCGAGCCTGTGTTCGTCTATGTCGTCGGGAACCTCGCGCATACCAAGGCGCTCCTCGACGGGCTCGACCAACGTGAGGACTTCAAGATCAACTACGACCCCAGCCACTTCCCCTACCACGATGAGCCCGCCGAAGATTTCATCCGCGCGCTCGGCAAGAGGATCGTCCACGCCCACTCCAAGGACGCCATCGTCCGTCCCGTCACGGAAAAGGAAAAACCTGACGGGAAAGACCGTTTCGCCATGCCCCGCAACCGCTACTTCTCCTTCGCTCCCCCCGGCAAAGGGGTCCTCAACTGGGTCTCCATCCTCGCGGCGCTCCGAAAAGCGGGCTTCGACGGGGTTCTGTCCCTCGAAATGGGACACGGCTACGAGGGCCGCCCCTCCGACGTCGCCAAGACTGTCTACGCGTTCTTTGCGGAAAAACACGGGCTCAAGTAGTCCAGTGAGGAAGCGATGCGGGCGACGATACAAGTCAACGCGCGAGAGCGGCTGGGGAAAATCAGCCCGCTGATCTACGGCGTGATGTTCGAGAACTGCGGGCGCTGCATGTACGACGGCCTGTGGGTGGGGGAGGATTCAACCGTTCCCAACTGGCGGGGCGTGCGCAAAGATGTGATGGAGCTCTTGCGGGCCTTCTCGTGCCCGATCATCCGCTGGCCCGGCGGGACGCCCAGCGAAACCTATCACTGGCGGGAGGGGGTGGGACCAAGAAACAAGCGACCGAAGTCCCTCTTGGGCGGGTCGGTCATGAATTCGCCCGCAGAGACCCACGCGTTCGGAACGGACGAGTACATGCACCTGAGCGAGAACCTGGGCTTCGCCCCGTACCTCTGCGCGAACGTGGGGACGGGAACGGCGGAGGAAGCGGCCAACTGGGTGGAGTACTGCAACGCCGCCGGCGATACGTCGTACGCAGCGCTCCGGGCGACCAACGGGCATCCGGAGCCCTACCGCGTCCAGCACTGGGGGATCGGCAACGAATCCTATTTCTGGCACGATGCGCCCGCATACGCAAGGATCGTCCGGCACTACGCGAAGTTGATGAAGCTCATCGACCCGACAATCGCGCTCGTAGCCGCGGGCAAGGCGGACGCCCAGGACTGGAACCGGACACTGCTGACAGAGTCGGGGGACGCCTTCGACTATATCTCCATCCACGTCTTCTACGGCACGCGGCAGGGGATGCCCGCCGGGGCGGATTACGAGAGCTTGGTGGCCTCTCCGCTGGACGTGGAGCGCCGCGTGCGGGAGCTGGAAGCCCTCATCCGGCAAGCGACGGGCACAGAGCGTATCCGGATCATGATCGACGAGTGGGCGGTATGGAACGCCGAGGCCCGTCCCCAGGAGGGCGCCGAGCAGAATCTGTCGCTCCAAGACGCGCTTTTCGCGGCGGGGATGTTCCACATGTTCCACCGGACGCGCGACCGGGTCGACGTGGGAATCCTGGCGAACCTAATGAACTCGACCAACGCGGTGACGACCCGCGGGGGACGGCTCCTTGTGAGCCCGGTGTATCACGCGCTGGCGCTGTACGCGAAGCATGCGGGAACGACCGCCCTGGACTGCGTGACGGAGGTGGACAGCTACCGGACGGCGGCGATCAGGGCGGAAGTGCCGTACCTGGATTGCAGCGCGGCCCTGGATGAGTCGAACGGGCGGCTCGCCCTCGCGGTCGTCAACCGGAACCGGCAACAGGACATTACGTCCGACGTGTCGATCGAGGGACGTCGCGTCGGACGGCAGGCCCGCGTGTTCGAAATCAACGCAGACAATGAGACGGCGACCAACGACTGGGACGCCCCGGAGCGCGTGGTCACGGTCCAGCGGGACCTGCCGGGCACGGGAGAGCACTTCTCCTATCGCTATCCGGCGCACAGCGTGACGCTTCTGGAAATCCCTCTGCAGGACGGGAAAGGAGAATAGCATGGACAAGGTTCGGCTGGGAGTGGTGGGTCTGGGAGGGATCTTCCAAGTGCGCCACCGCCCCGCCCTCTCGCACATCCCGGAGGCGTCGATCGAAATGGTGGCGGATGTCGACGCCGACCTCGCGCGAAGGACCGGCGAAGAGCTCCACTGCAGACACACCGCCCGGTACCGGGAGGTGATGCGCGACCCGAAGATCGACGCCGTCTTCGTGTGCGTCCCTCCGTTCCTCCATGAGGAGATCGCTGTCGACGCCGCCCTCTCCCGCAAACATGTCCTGTGCGAGAAGCCCCTTGCCCCCACGACCGCCGCGTGCGACGCCATCGTCCGCGCCGCGGAAAAGAACCGCGTCAAGCTCATGGTCGCCGAAAACTGGCTCTTCGACCCCCTTACCCTCCTCCTGCGCGAGTGCGTCGCCGACGGACGCTGGGGCAGACTCCGCCGCGCACGCTTCTTCCAGGGCTGGTCAGGCCCCGACCAGCCCCGCTTTTACAAAAGCCCCCGCCCCGGCCGAAACGGCGTCTTCCTCGAGGACGGCATCCACATGATCGCCATGTCCCGCGCCCTCCTCGGACCCGTCCGCGCCGTGACCGCGACGAAGCGCACCCTCCTCCCCGAACGCTCCGTCCGCACCGGAACCGTCCCCTCCCGCGTCGAAGACGACGCCACCGCGACCCTGGAGCTTGAGGGAGGCACCGCCGTCTGCGAGGTCACCTGGCTCATCCAAGGCGGCGGGCTCCACTGCGAGTTCCATTTCGAGCGCGCCTCGATCGCTGTCTCCAACCCGGGCTGGGACAAGGTCCGCGTCGATGCCGTCGTGAGGGATGCTGCCGGCAAGATAGCCGACTTGGAGCTCCCCCCTTTCGGCGTGCGCACCCCCGTCAGCGCTCAGTCCTACCTCAACGAGAACGAGGCGTTCCTCCGCTCCGTCCTCGACGATACCCCGTCCCCCTACAGCGGCGAAGAGGCCCGCGAGGACGTGCGCATCATGGAGCTCATCTACGACTCCACCGACCAGCGAAAGACGCTTCGAGCGTCCTGAGAGCCCCTGACGCCCTGACTTGCTCTGCGTCTGTGTCTTTCCCTTGTCCCCCCGAAGCTCCGCGTCTCCGCGTTACTTCTTCTCCCTACTGTCTCCCCCTTCTGTCTCCTGACTTCTGACTCCTCTCTTGATCACCCCTCCGGCACGCTCCACCGCACGATCTCGGACGTGGTCATGTTGGAGTTGTCCCCGTCGCGGAACTTGGGGTAAACGGTCGTCGCATACGAGGTAAGAATTTCCCCGGGCGCCAGCTCCACCGAGACCGGCCAGCCCACGTAGACGTCAGCCGAGATCGCCAGCTCAATCGGGTGGAGCATGTCCCAAGTCTTGCCCAAGTCCTTGCTCAGGACGGCGAACACCCCGAAGGGATGGTGATACGAGGAGTAGCTGCACAGGAGCCGCCCGTCCGCCAAGAGCGTAAGCCACCCGTGCACCTTCGCGTAGCCTAAGAAGTCCCGGCACGGCGTCCACGTCCTGCCGCCGTCTTTCAACTCGGTCAGGAGCAAATGGTCCCCCGCCTCGAATCCGGGAGGCGCCTGCGTGCCTCTAATGATGTGTGTTCCGCCCACACGGACCACGCCCAAGAGCCGCCGATCAGGAAGGCGGATAACATGCGGCTCCTCGGGAGTAGCGGCGGGCTCGACCTTCCACACGGTCTTCCCGCTCACCTTCCACGTCCGGCCCTCGTCCGCGGACTTGTAGATCCACACCTCCTGGTCGTAATGCTCGTGTTGATACTTCGCACCCTTGAACATCGTCACCGATCCGTCATCCTCCTCGAGCACGTTCCGCACCGTCCCTCGCCGCTCGCCCAGATCCACCGAAGTCCACGTCGCCCCGCCGTCTTCGCTCCGACAGATCGGAGTCGTCTCGCCCGAGAGGTCTTCGGTCGTGAGGATGAGGACCCCGTTCCGCAGACACGTAAGCCCAGGCTCCTTCCCGAAGAGAGGCGTGCGCCCGATCTCCTCCCACGTCGTCCCCTTGTCCGATGAGCGAAAAACCCGCGCTGCGAAGCGTTTCTCGCCGCCTCGCGGGTGGACACAGGGAACGCAGACGATGTCGCCGTTCGGGAGCATCGTCGTGCCCGCCTTGTAAAGCCCCCGCGTCTCGCCGGGCTTTCCTAAGCGCCGCCGGAACGCCGGGAGCAGTTCCCAGCGCGCAACGTGCTCATTTAGGTCGCACCCTCCCCATCCCGTCAGCCCCGCCGGATACTTGCTGATGTCGTGCTCTTCGTAGGCCAGTCCCTCGTTCATCGCTTGTTTCTCCCTGTTCCCTGAACTCGTGGGCGGTACAGGATTCAAACCTGTGACCTTCTGCGTGTACGGCAGACGCTCCAGCCGGCTGAGCCGGCCGCTCACATCTCCCATTTTCCCCCTTCATCGCCCCAAGTCAACCCGCGCCAGCGCGGCGTCCGCCCGCCACTGTCGTAGAACCCCCTCGCTTCTCCCCGGACCCGCCGACACCAAGGGATAGCCGATCGCCCGGATCGCGAACGGGAACTCCATCACCAGCTCCTGCTCGCGATCCGCGATCAAGGCGCCCCCGACACGGCGGCTCGACCACGTCCCCTAGTCCGGCTAGGCCCAGCATCCGGCTTCTCCTGACGTGTTCGAGGTTGACTCTGGCCGTCACGTCCCTGCGCTCCTGACCTCCCGGCTGGCCTGCGGATATCACCGGCCCTCGTCCACGGCCCTGAGCATCGCAAGTACGTTTTCGATGGGCGTGAGCGGCTGCACGTTGTGGATCGTGTTGAACACGAAGCCGCCCCCCTTGCCGAAGACCCTGATCCTCTCCCGCACCTCCTCGGCGACCTCCGAGGGCGTCCCGAACGGCAGTGTCCTCTGCGTATCCGCGCCGCCCCCCCAGAACGTGATCCTGTCCCCGAACCTCCTCTTGAGCTCCCCCGCCTCCATCCCCGTCGCCGCGCACTGCACCGGGTTCAGAATATCAAAACCCGCCTCGATAAAGTCCTCGATGAGCGCCGCCACCGACCCGCACGAGTGGATGAAGGTCTTCCACGTGGTGTGCCTGTGAATCCAGTCGTTTACGGCCTTGTGGAACGGCCCGAAAAGCTCCCGATAGGTCTCCGCCGAAATCATCGTGCCCGTCTGCATCCCGAAGTCCGTTCCCGTCACCAGCACCGCCGTGGCCCTTTCCCCGACGGCCCCCGCGAGCCTACTGAGGTTCCGGATCGCCGTGCCGCACTGCGCCTCGAAGATCCTGAATACGTGGCCCTTTCGCGCCGCGGTGCTGATATACCACTCCTCCACGTCGCGGATCCCCTTGGGGCGCTTCAGCCACGGCGCCGGGATGAAGGCAACGTCCCCGAAGGACGTCCCCCCGAAGGACGCAAGGATCGCCTTGTCCGTCTCGGCGTAAAGGCGTTTGCTCTCCCGCTCGAAGTGAGCTATGTCGGCGTCCGAGATCGGCTGAAACTCCTCGAGGTTGTCCTCAACGCGCAGCCGACTCTCGTCGATGGGCGGCTGACGCACGATCGCATCGAAGTAAAACCCTCCCCGCGGCATCCGCCCGCTCGCCGGCGCAGACTCGTCCCCCTCCGGATACAGAAGCAGGTCCCCGTTCGCTTCGCACTCCGTCCGGAAGCCCCCGGGCACCAGAACCGGCGTCCCGTCAAACGTTCTCCATTCCTTCCATCCCGTATTCGCAAACCCGAACATCGTCCGAGGCCCCCCAATCCCACCACGTCGATGCCCAGCGCCTCCACCAGATCCGGCGCGATCTCCCCCAGCATCTGGTACGGCTCGACAACCTTGACCGGGGTCCCCGGCTCGTCCAGCCCAAGGGCTTGGCGCACCTTGTAGACTATGCTCACGTGCATCCCCGTAACCGAGCTTCCCCCCAAATCGAATGGGATCCGATCCGGTTCCGAGTGCTTAAGTGCTGCAAGCACACGCTCGCGGGAAGTCACGCAGCACCTCCTCTATCACTTCCATGAGGCGTCGGACTGTCCCAGGCTGGTGGGCGGTACAGGATTCGAACCTGTGACCTTCTGCGTGTAAGGCAGACGCTCTAGCCGGCTGAGCTAACCGCCCGCGCCTCCCATTCTGTCCCTCAAGCGCGACAAGTCAACCCGCCCGCCCCCTCAGATCCCCAGAAACCCCTCGTGGAAAAACACAGGCTCATACCCCTTCTCCGTCAGGAACCGCACCGCCGCCTCCACCCTCTCCGCGTGATCGGGCCGATAGTTCGCGTAGAACGGCCAGAAATACTGCTCGTGCGTGAAGACGTCCATGATCTCCGCGTTGTTCGGATCGTTCGTCAACGGCGCCAGCGTCGGAACCACCCGCTCCACGGGCGTGTTGTTGCACACGATATCCACACGCGAGAATACGATCCCCGTCTCCCAATCCATGAGCGCGTCGTGCCGTGAGAGGTACTCCGACCTCTCCGCGTCCAAAAGGTAGTTGATGTCATATCCCGCCTCGGGCGCCGCCGCAGCCGTCTCTCCCCCGTCCCTCGTATGATTCCCTCCCGTCGCAAGAACGAAGAACCCGCTCAATACCTTCACCCCGCGCTTCACCAGCTCGCCCATTGCCGACGGATGAACCATTGCCCAGTGAATCACCGTCGGAGGCGACCACGCCCGCTCCCCCGCAAACCGCCTTACCTCCCCGGCCACCAGATCATAGTCCGCCGCAAGCCTCTCCGCCCCCGCCCCTTGGTACGGGCGATCCGGGAACTCCGCGTACGCGTGGAAGGATAACGTAAGCCACTCCGCGTTCTCCTCCCACTCCCCCTTGTACCTTGCCGGGAAGTCCGCCAGCGTGAAATCGCCCTGCGGGGTCGTGTAGAAGAGATTCAGCGCGAACTTCGTCCCGTACTCCCGGTGCATCCGCGCCAAAAACGCCAGGTAGAAATTCTCGAAGAGCGACGCCGGCCGCGTCCGCGCGATCTCCCGCAGAAAGAAGCAGTTGTCGTCGATGCTCACGCGGTAACGCGGGCGCGAGTCCTTGTCCCACACAACGCGCACGCTTTGCGACCTTTCCCCCCCACCCCCTCCGACGAAGCGACAATCTCCGTCTTCCTGCCCCGGAGCGTGATGTCGGCCGCGAAAGCGTTCCCCTCCCGCCGCGCCGCCACGCCGTTCACCGTCACCCGCTCCCGAGGCGGCCCCTCCCCTCGCACCGGGATCACAAGCCCCTCCCGCGAAGCCCGTCCGTGTCGCCGGTTGAGCACCGCCCCGTGAAACGGAGAAACGATCTTGAACATCCGCACACCTATCGGCTGGACGGGGTCAGAATCCGCTTCGGATTCTTGACGAGGATGTGATTGACCTCCTCGTCGCTCAGGCCCACCTCGCGCAGCGTGGGCGCGAAAGCGTCCATCAAGAACGCGAACCCGTGCCCCCCGTACTTCTTGAGGTGATACTTCCTCGTCATGTCCAGCGACACCGTGATCTGGCCGATGTGCCCCCACTCGATGAACGTCTTCACCAACTGCGCCTTCTCGTGCTCGTAGAAGCCGAGAAAACCGTCCCGCTCCCCGTACCCGATGGCCTCGATCCCGACGTTCACCCCTTGGTCCAGGATCCACCGCGCCAAGTCCATGTCCGGGCGGTTCGCCCCCACGTGCCCGATCACCACCTTGGAGAGGTCCACCCCCTCCTCCCGGAAGATCCCGATCTCCCAATCCGCCCCGATCCCGACCCAGCAGTGCGTCGTGATGGGGAGCCCCGTCGCCAGGTGCGCCCGCGCCGCCGCCCGGAACACCTTCTCGGTGTGCTTGCCGACCCGACCGCCCGGGTCGTGCCCCTGCGAATCCGTGTCCTCCGGATCGTGCGACGCGAACTCCGCCAACATCCCCGGCCGCACCCCCGTGTCCCCAAGTCCCTGCTCGCAGTCCCGAATGAACCGCGCCGCGAGATCGTCCGCGCTGACGCGGTCGATATCCGGCGGATACACCACCGACCGGTAGAGCCCCGTGGACGTGACGATCTGCATCCCGCTCTCCTGCGCGATCCTGCGCAGCGCCGCCGGGTCCGGCCCCAGCCCGGCGCAGGTGCAGTCCACAATCGTCCGCCCCCCCGCGCGCAGCACGTCCTTCATCTCCCACGTAAGGACGTCCACCTCGTCCAGCTTCTTCAGCGGATTGTTACCGCTGAAGGAGTTGTCCACGATCACGTGTTCGTGCATGTACGTCGGCCCCAGTTCCTCGGGCGAAACGGGACCCAGGACCGTCATGACCCGTTTTTCCTTCTCCGCCATTCCGCTTGCCTTCTCTTGATTGGCCCTCCGGGGACTAGTATGCGACCTCCACAAGCACCTCGTGAAGGATCGTCAGGCTCTGCGCCCTCGCGGCCTCCTCCGAGCACCACACCGAAAGCTCGTTCTTCCCCGCGCGGAACACTCCCTTCGGCGCCAACGCGACGTACCGCCCATCCTCCAGCTTCACAGGAAGGAGCTTGTGGTTGAGCCTCATGTAGACCTTCGCATCGGGCACGCCCCCCGTCGTCCATGCGTATACCTTGAAACTCGCGCGCCCGTCCTTCGCGTCCGGCCCCATCATAAGGGGAAGCTTCCTCTCCATCTTCTCCA
>JAZDKG010000293.1:0-2156 GCA_043803205.1 Planctomycetota bacterium | reverse complement strand
TGTCGCCCATGCCGCTCTCATCGTAGACCGGCTTCTCGCCAAAATAGGTCAGCGTCTGGTGGATCGGCGCGAACATGTTCGCCGTGACTTTGCGCCCCAGCGCCTTCGCCACGTCCGTGAGATTCACCAGGAACCGGTTGTCGATGTAGAGGCTCGGCACCTCGACGCCGTTCACCTGAAGCGTCGGCGTCGGCTTCGGCGGCACACACGCGGGCTCGTCCTCGTAGAACCACGACACCGGCGCCACGAGCAGCCTCCCTCCCGTGAACTGCCCCGGGCGAGGCTTGATGATCGCCCGTATCCACGTCACGAGCACCGTGTCGGCGTGAAAGCCGATGTTGGGGTAATCCACCATGCCGTGATCGTCGGGAAGCTCTCCGACGAAGTCGAACGCTCGCGCCATTCCCGGCTCGGGGTCGGGCGCAACGCGCCCCGCCGGCGGGAGCACCGTCCGGTCGATCGTCCGGAAATGCTCCCACGTCTTCCCGTCGTCCCGCGAGATCGCACTCGACAGCCTCCCCCGGCTGTACCCGCCCCTCATCTCGTCGCCCGACACCTGGTTCCACACGAGGAGGAGGTCGCCGGTGCTCGGAATCCTGCGCACGCGGCAGGGCGTATACGCCCCCGCCAAGTCCGTCTCGCAAGGATACTCCCAATACTCTCCGGGCGTCCCCTTCACCGTCTGTCCCTTCCGCGGGCCGCTCGTCTGGACGAACTCCACGGGGCCGCTGCGCGCTAGGTAGATCCGCCCCAGGGTCGTCCGGAAATAGAGCATCACGTCCCCGTTCGTGAGCTCGATGATGTTCGGCTCGTCGCACGGCCACATCCCACCGAACCCGTCATCCTTCCACACCATGATCGCGCCGTCTGAGCGCTTCCAGCTCTTGCCTTCGTCGTCGGAGTAGTAGACGATCGTATAGTCCGCCTCGGGCCGATGCGCGTGCCCCTCGATGCTCTTAAGCTCCCCGCCGACGATCGCGAACGCGCGAGACCGCAGACCGAGCCACTCGTTGGCGGCGGCGCTCCCGCGCGTGGGGAGGAAGATCCGCCCGCTCTTCGTCTGCATGAGCACGTCGAAATGTGCGACCCCCTCCCCCGTCCATTGCCGCTCCGCGGCGGCGGCGATGCTCCCCCGCTTCTCCCAGGTCTTGCCCTCGTCCGCCGACACGTGGAAATCCATGTTCGAGCGCGCGCCCAGTATCCCCGACTTGAGGCGCAGGATGCAGCTCACCCCGATCGGCATCTTTTCGACGGGCCCCCAAGTTCGTCCCCCGTCGGCCGACCGCTTGAGCTCGTTTCCCTGCATCATCAGGATATCGCCGTCCTTCCCGTCCATGATTTTCGGGAAAACGAAAGGAGATGGCACCTCGAACGCGTCCTCCCTCTCCCGCGCGCCTGTCACCGTGAAGAGCGGCTCCTCCCCCCGATGCTCGATCATGTCGGCGACGCTCGATTGGGTGCGCACCTTGACGCCCGGCTTGGAGGCGGCTTTCTGCGCCGTCTCCTGCGCCACCGTCAGCATGAGATACGCTTCGTCGATCACGAACCCCGAGGTCGTGTTCCCCAGGTTGCTCACGAATGTGAACTCGAAAACATTGCGCCCGTCCCGAAGTTGATCGAGAGGCACATCCATGAAGGAGGGGTGAAACTGCCCCTCCGCGATCGCGTCATCCGGGATCGCTAGGGGTTCCCCCCCATTGAGCCGGATGGTCGCCTCCTCACGCGAATCGATGTCGTCGACCATCATGGCGAGTTTCGCCGAAATCACCTCTTTCGCCGCTAGGGGCAGCTCGAACACGAGTTCCTTTTTCGTCCCGACCGGCTGATTGTAGCAGTCCACCGGGCTCCCCGACGCCGGATTGACCTGGAGCACCATGAGAGCCTCTTCGGCGAACACGAGCCCCGCCGCCAGCACCATCCCCGCGATCACAAGATTCCTCATCGTAACGATCCTCCTTCCCGTGGAACCATGTCTCCCAAGACAGGCCCGAAGTCTAACCGGGCCTTCCCCGCTTTTCCACATGCAGGCCCGCCGCGCCTAAGGGGCTCCAACAAAACCAGACGCGTGTCGCGTTGCGAGCGCGACGGTGCCTGATGCATGGCGCTACGTGGTGGCATATCATGACACCTTTTGGGCGACGAGGCGCAACGCAGCA
>JAZDKG010000292.1:0-13365 GCA_043803205.1 Planctomycetota bacterium | reverse complement strand
GCCGACATACCCCGCCTCTCGATGTCCCAGCACCATCAGGTGTCGCACCGAAAGCCGGGCTCCCGCCTGCTCATCCGTCAGAACCGAGTCCACGTCGAGTCCCAAGCTCTTGTCCACGAAGACGACGGGCAAGTCCGACTCGGCCAACTCTCGGCAGTACGTGTGCCATTCGACCCTCGGAAAGGGATACACGAGGAGCCCCGCCACCTGATCGCGGGAGAGCCCTGAGATGAACTCCCGCGCCTGCGTTATGGCCACCTCCGAGACGTCGCTGGCGATCAAGTGCAGTCCGTGAACGCTCAGCTCCTCTACCGCCCCGGCCAGCACCTCGCCGAAGTAGGCCCAGCCGGACAGGAAGGCGTGCACGTATCGTCGTTCGCCGCGCGTCTGCCGCTGAATCTTGGGGGAGGCGACAAACGTCCCCCGCGGCGCGTTTCGGATCAGAAGCCCCCGCTCCGTCAGCACGGCAAGGGCCTTGCGGATCGTGTCCTTACTGACGTCGAAGCGCTTCGCCAGATCGCGCTCCCCGGGCAGCTTTTCACCAGGCGTGAGTTCCCCCCGCTCAATGGCCATCCGGAGACGGTCCGCGATCTGCCGAAACAGATCCAGCGGCTGTGTCGGATCCACCGTCAGTCTGTCGATGTTTGTGAAAAAACCCATACGCCTGCGCCTTCTGCAGGAAGGCCCATGCTATGCCTAACCAGAGCATAGTCTACCATAGCTTTGGCGACTGTCAAGTCAGGGGGAAAAACAGTGGCGTGAACGTTTCAGGGGACTGGGAGGAACAGACGCCCCTTCGACCGCTCAAAGCGCGCGTTGAAGTGGGCGTGCTGGAGTGTGGGCCTCTTAGACCGCCAGATCGAAGACTAGCTCCGGGGAAACGCGCGCGGACTTTTCGGGATCGATGGATGAGACGGGCTTCTTTTTGACGTTCGCGCAACGAAAGAAACGTCTCGGGCCAAGACGCAAAGTGGGCAAAGGACGCCAATCGCCGATGGACGCAGATGAACGCGGGATTTCACCATGAGGGCATGAAGAACATGAAGGGGGAACATGAACGGACGGACACGATGGAACGTGTCCCTCCGTCCAGAGGAAGACTCGCAACCCGCAGAAGACTCTTCACGTCGGTTGTCTCGCGGGGGAATCGCAGCGCCTTCAGTCCCCGTCTTCCAGGAGATACTCGATCTCCAGGCGCGGGCGGAGCTTCTGGTCGGCTGCCTCGCGCGCGTGAGGGGACATGACGGCATCCTTTCCCATCCCGACGATGAGTGCGCCGAAGGAGTCCGCCTCTTTCGCGAGGGTCTCACGCAAAGACGCGGTCACGTCGAAGGTCGCCAGCGGAGGGTCCGACATCTTTTCCGTCTGTTCCAGGGTCACGGCGGCGAGGGTGACCTCGGCGGCGGGCTTCCGGGGAAGAGGCGTCATCCCGCCCTCGCCGTCCTCCCAGACGTTCTGGGCGTCCCGGTTCTGCCACGTCGCCCGTCGCTCGTGCCAGTCGGTCCGGAAGGGATATAGCGCGAACGTGCCGCCGCCCGTGACGTAGCGCAGGGGCAGGACCACCCGCGCGGAGGCCACGCGTGCCGTTCGAATGCCCGTCGGCAGCTCCCACGCGAGGAGGGTCCGGAAATAGTCCCGGGTCCCCGCGGCGAGGTTGGGGTCTTTGCCGTAGGCGGTGGTCGGGTAGTTGCGCCGGAGCCACGTATCCTTGTCGGGGACGAGCGTCGCCTTCTGGACTTCGCCGGCGTCGCGCGGCGTCATTACCTTGATCGGCTTCCAGAGTCCGCCGGCGCCGACGGTGTCGATCACGCGGATGGCGTAGGTCTGCTCGACACCGGGCGTCGCCGCATCGGTGAGATCCAGCACGAACCGTTTGTCCCATCCACCGGGGCCGTCGTCGTGCTTGGCGGCCTCCTTTCCGTCGATGAACACGAGGGCGTTTTCGTCTGCCGCCCCGAAGGCGAAGAGAACGCGCTTGCCCTTGAGGCTTTCCGGCAAGGTGAGTTTCCGTCGGTACCAGGCGATTCCGTCGTAGCCCTTGTATCCCTGTCGCTCCCAGAAATCCCCGACCTTGATCGTCGCCCATTGCGAATCGTCGTAGTCCTTCGCGTACCACTCTTCTTTCATGCTGAGGGCGCTCGGGTCGATCGCAAACTTCCAGTCTTCGGGGATCGTCATCACCTCCGTGTTGGCGAACCACAGGTCGGCGAAGAGGTCCGCGCGGGCTGACTCGTCCGCGATGATCTTCTGCACCCAGTCGGCGCCGGTCCACGCCGCCTCGGGCTCAAGCTCCCAGCGGCCGACGAAGCCGCGCAGGAAGGCCTGACGCTCCGCCAAGAGGGCCTGGGTCTTACGAACCTCCTCATTGGCCGCCTGCGGCGCGGCGTCGAGCGCGCGCCCGGCCGCGTTTACCTGGTGCTCGAGCTCGGCGTAGGTGACGGCGACGCGGAGGAAATCCACGCGCGCGCGGACGGGCTCGTCGTCGCCGGCGGCTTTTGCCGCCTCGTCGAGGAGCGCGTTCAAGCGTCCCGTCACCTCGGGGGTGAAATGGACCGCGAGGCCGACGCCGGCGGACTCTCCACCCGGGAGGCCCATTGGGTGAGTCCCCGTCTCCTCATGCCGGGCGATTCGGTCGGTGATCTCCTCGACGGCGTCGAGGTAGGCGCGGACCTGGGGTGCCGCGGCCCCGAAGCCTTTGTCGCAATAGTCCAAAATGATCGGGTCGTAGTCCTCTTGGGGGTTCCAGACGAGTCTGCACGCGACGTAGTAATTGAGTCCGTCGCCCGCCCAGATCCCGCGCATCGAATCGATGTCGACGCCCGAGAGCTTGTTTTGGTAGAAGAGCTTGATGTCGTCGGCGAGTTTGCGGGCGTAGTTGAGGGGGAGACCGACGTCGGCGCAGGGATAGTTCGGCCGCCAGAGCATCTTCTGGGTGTTGAGCTTGGACCAGCCGAGCCAGCTTCGGATCGAGCGCTCGCGGTCGGCGGCCGCCGTATAGCCCGACAGGTTCTGTCCGACCGGGGCGAGCATGATGTTGTCGGGGATGCTCTTCAGCTCCTCTGGCGGATCGATGTACTTGTCGTAGGGGTGGGCGTAGAGCAGCTTGTCCGGATGCTTCTGCGCCACTTTTTCCGCCACCGCCGACCAGTGACGCGCGACGAGGTCCGAGAGCGTCGGGCCCCACGCCTTGCAGCTCTCGCACTGGCAGTAGGAGCCGAACACGTCGCAAAGCTCAATGCCGTACATCGTGAGGTCAGGCCTCGCCTCGAACACTTGGGACGCCTCCTCCGCGATGATCTCGATCACCTCCGGGTTCGAAAGGCAAATCTGCACGCGCCCGTATAGCTCCTTTGTCAGCCGGGTCCCGTCCGGCTGCATCGCGAAATACTCCGGGTGTGTCTTCGCGTACTTCTCCACGAACGGCGCACCCACCCCCTCTTTGCTCGGCTTCACCCAGTTGCTCCCGTCCCCCATCCGCATGTGGTCAAGCCAGAGCCGGCTTTCGTCCGCCATGCGCGTCCAGACGGCGAGGGGGGTGCCGACCTGGTCGCGCACGCGCCACCAGCCGCTCGCGTAGTAGCGGTTGTTCCGGAAGATCCGCATGCGGAGCTTGGGCGCGTTCGTGCGATCCAGCGGACTCACATCGAGCGTTTTCATCTGCGGCACGACCTCCCCGAGCTCTCCGGGCCACAGCCATCGCACGGCGAGGTCGTTCTCGAGGAAGTCGTAGACGGCGTAGGCGGTCCCGCGCAGATAGCGGTCGGCCCGATCGCCGCGCCAGTTCCAGTTCTGGCCGGCATCGTCGCGCCCCGCCAGGATGATCGCCGGATGGGTGTTGGCGGGCTTGCGGTCGTGCGTCTCAGGGGAAGGGCGCGTCGGCGAGAACATCGTCGACTTGATGACGTAGCCTTCGGGCGCGACGCCTGAGAGGTCCAGGCCGGCCTCGCGCGCGGTTTGGCTATCGCCCACGAAGATTCGCGGCGCGGACCGTCGAGGCCCCTCCATCCCGCACGTCCACTCATTCTCGAGGTAGATCGGGAGCTTCGCGCCGCTGGCGCGCTCGATCACCCGCTGCAGCTCCACCGCCGCTTCGAACGCCACGGGGCTCGGCTCCTTCCCCAGCACGATCACCGCCTCGGGCTCGCCGTCGCGAACGAGCGTAACGGCGAAGAGGCGCGTGGCGAAGATGAACGCGATCCCCGCCGCAAGCATCATTGTCCGCGCAACAGTCCAGCGTCGCATGAGAGACTCCTTTCCACCGACGAAGAATCTCTGTCCGTTGTTTCCGATCCGCCGGCCTCACCAAGCCCTCTCGGCGAGCCTCGGCGGAGCGGCTCGCAGCCGCACACCTTACCCGAGCATGACCGCATTTGTCCATGCGAAGCGCCCCTCGGCGTCCACGCACTCGATGCGCAGGAACTTTCTGAACGAGGACAGGACGCGCCTGGCCGAGGTGAGGGGCCGGCCGTCGGCGGCGTGCTCGACGGAACTATACCCGTTGTGACTGATGAAGGAGATACGTCGGGCCGGCGACGTGCTCACCACGACTTCGTCCCCCGCCAGCGAGACGTCGATCAGCTCCGGTCCCATCGATGCATAGAAGCTTCCTTCCTTCAACGCATCCAGGACGCTCGGGAGCGACAGACGGTCGGCCTTGAGCATGATCCACCCGTTCCCGTAATCGGGGACTTGCCTGCACCAATGGGCGTCGTCCGCGGCGACGCCGTGAATCGCCAGGCCCCTCCCCAGCAGGTAATCCCAGTGGCTGCTCGCATGGCCGTTCCCGCACGCCACGTCGCAGGTGGTGTTGAAAACCTCGACGGCGACGCAGCCGCTCGCATCCGCGATCTCGTCGTGGCTGACGGCGTTGTAGTAGGGGTGCGCCAGCACCGGCACGGCGCCTTCCCCCAGAATGAAGTCGATGGTCCGACGGAGGTTCCAGTCGGGTCTCCAGACGCCCGTCTTCGCGGTGCCGAGAGCCGCCACGTGGAGCGTTCGGCAGGGGGGGTCATCCAGGTCCACGTAGAGCTCGAGGCCGGGAAACACCAGCATCTCCTGCGACGACAGCTTTTCGAAATCGGGAAGCGCCTCGGGCGTCGCCAGTTTCTGCTCATGCTCGGTCAGGAAGAGGAAGTCATAACCGGCGCGGCGGTACCAGTCGACCGCCTCCTCGGGCGCCCGCACGCCGTCGGAGCAGGTCGTGTGGGTGTGCGTGTTGCCCTTGAACCACCCGCGGCCGTCCTTTTGGAAGAGCGTGAAGAGGTCCTGCATCGTCTTCCTCCGTGTTCGCTTGACAGCGGCCCTCGCCTGACAAAGGATACCCCCCGCTCCTCCAGGGATCAAAGCCATATGGGTCACCCGGCTCCCGGCAACCCGGCGCGGTCGTCGGGCGTTTCCGTCGGGCTCGCGAGCGTCTCCCTGCGCAGGGAGAGGAGCGCAGCCCCCGCGAGGCCGATCCCGGCCGCGACGAAGAACGGCAGCGCGGAGTGGAAGCCCGGAGCGTCCGGCGACTGCACGGCCTTCATGACAAGCATGAACGCGAAGGAGCCGGTGCACGACAGCGACACCGAGAACGCGATGACCAACGTCCGCTCGGAATCCGTGAAATGCTCGCTGACGTATCCCGTCTGCACCCATCGCGTGAACTGTCTGCCGACCTCGAAGACGGCGGCCGACAGGAAGAGCAGCCGCGCCCCGGGCGCCAGCCCGATGCCCAGGCACGCGAGCGCGAATAGGGCGACGAAGACGGCGGCGCGATGGACGGAGATCTTTCTTCCGGCGAGGGGCACAAGGACGAGGCTTCCGGCGAGCTGCGCGGCGAAGCTGACGATCTGCAACGCCCCCCAGCCCCGGTCCTGCGATCCGACGATGAGCCCTATGCGTGGCTCATGGGCGCGGTAGACGAGGTAGGCGTTGTTGGCGGTAAAGATAGGACCGGCGAGCAGACTCAGCGGGATGACGAGCGACAGGTACCTGGCCGACCGCAGCAGACGCAGGTTGCGGTGCCGGGATGAAGAAGGCGGGCCCTGTGCGCCAGCCGGCGCCGCGCCGCGGTTCCCTCGCTCCCCCCATCGGAACATGGCGAGGGCGCAGAGCGCCGCCATCCCGGCGAAGACGCCCAGGATGGGAAAGAAATCGGCTGCGACGGGGATCTGGGGCCCGGCGCTCCATCTCAGGAGGAGGCTCCCGAGGATGGGGCCCAAGATCGCCCCGACGCCGTAAGCGGCGAGCATCGCCGAATTGGACCAGCCGCGCGATCGAGCGGGAACGGTCTGGAAGAGCGACACCCCCGCCACCCAGTTGGAGGCAGCGGTTGCGGACATGACAAGAGCGCCCACCCCCACGATCCCGACCGGCCAGCGGTCGGAAAAGGGAAGGAAGATGAGCCACAGGGAGAGAAGGGCGCCCGCAGCGAGAGAGGCGGACCAGAGTCGTCTCTCGCCGACGCGGTGTCCGAGCACCCCCGCAACGGGGGCCGCGACGATCCATGCGGGAAGGCTGTAGAAGCTCCACGTCTCCCAGGCGCTGTTGGGGAGGCTGCGGGCGGCGAAGTAGAGGGGGAGCGCATATCGCAGGAGCGCCGTGGCCCAGCTCCCGAGGAGCGCGACGGGGATCGCCACGGACAGACGAACGCTCGTCCCTTGGCCCTGCACACTCTCGCCCTGCACGACGACCTCCCCGCACCCAGGGAGAAGAGCAGCGCGTCATTGTAGTTCCGCATCACGCAAGTCAAGGGCATCCCGCGACTGCGGGAAGACGCGCGGTTGCCAAAGGCGTGAGGATGTGGTAAGGTCACCTGTTCGGCGGGCGTGCCGCCGGCGCGACCGCGCATGAAGGGAGCTTCCACGATGATGAAGCGCACCGCGACGTGCGGCGAACTGCGGGGATCCGATATCGGGAAGACGGTGACGTTGGCGGGCTGGGTGGACAAGTCGCGCGACCACGGCGGGCTCGTGTTCATCGATCTCAAGGACCGCTACGGGCGCACGCAGATCGTCTTCAACCCCGCCCATGACGAGAAGACCCACTCCCGTGCGCGAACGCTCGGCGCACAGGACGTGTTAGCCGTCCGAGGCGTCGTTCGCGCCCGTCCCGAGGGGACGGTGAACGACTCGCTGCCCACCGGCGCCATCGAAGTCTACGCAGGGGAGATGGAGGTTCTTTCCGAAAGCGAGCCACCTCCCTTCGACGTATCCGAGGATTCGGAAGTGTCGCAGGAGGTGCGTCTCAAGTACCGCTTCCTCGACCTGCGCGGCCCGCGGATGCAGCGCAATCTTCTGTCGCGCCATCGCATGAACGCCGCCATCCGCCGATACTTCGACGCGCTCGACTTCGTCGAGGTCGAGACGCCTTTCCTCACCAAGAGCACGCCCGAGGGGGCGCGGGACTACCTGGTCCCGAGCCGCATCCAGCCGGGCTTCTTTTACGCCCTCCCGCAGAGTCCGCAGCTTTTCAAGCAGATCCTGATGGTGTCGGCCTTCGATCGGTACTACCAGATCGTCCGCTGTTTCCGCGACGAGGACCTGCGGGCGGACCGCCAGCCCGAGTTCACGCAGCTCGACCTCGAGATGTCCTTCGTCTCGGAGGACGACGTCATCTCCGTCACGGAGGGGATGCTCGCTAGCGTCTTCCGCGAGGTGCTGGGGAGGGAGATCTCGCTCCCCATCGCGCGCATGACCTACGCGGAGGCGCTGCGCGACTACGGTACGGAGCGGCCCGACACGCGCTTCGGCATGAAGCTCGCGGACGTCACCGACCTTGCGGCCGCGAGCACCTTTCAGATCTTCCGATCCGCCGTCGAGCGAGGCGGAGAGGTGCGCGGGCTGACCTTAGCCGGCGGGGGGAAATACACCCGCAAGGAGCTCGACGAACTCACCCGGTTCGTCGGCGAGTTCGGCGCCAAGGGGCTCGCCTGGGTGAAGCTAGAGGAGGACGGCAAGCTCACCGGCCCGATCGCGAAGTTCTGGAGCGAGGGCCTCGCCTCGAGGCTCATCGAGCGCATGGGAGCGCGGACGGGGGACCTCATGTGCTTCGTGGCGGACGAGGGGAAGATCGTGGCGGGGGCGCTGGCGGAGCTGCGGTCGAATCTCGCGCGGCGCGAGGGGATGATTCCCGAAGACGCGTTCTCCCTCGCGTGGGTGGTCAACTTTCCGCTGTTCGAGCGCGATGAGACGGGGGCGCTGGCGTCCATGCACCATCCGTTCACGAGTCCCCGGGAGGAGGACATCGAGAAGCTCGACGACCGTCCGGAGGCCGCTTACGCGCGCGCGTACGACATTGTGCTCAATGGCGTCGAGATCGGAGGCGGGAGCATCCGAATCCACCGGCCCGACGTTCAGAAGAAGGTCTTCGCGGTGCTCGGCATCACTCCCGAGGAGGCGCAGATGAAGTTCGGGTTTCTCCTGTCGGCGCTGAGCTTCGGCGCGCCGCCGCACGGCGGGATCGCGTTGGGGTTGGATCGCCTCATCATGCTGCTTCTCAAGGAAAACTCGATCCGGGAGGTGATCGCCTTTCCGAAGACGCAGAAGGCGGTCTGTCCCCTCACGAGCGCGCCGAGCGAAGTGGACGACCGCCAGTTGCGCGAGCTGGGGCTGCAGCTCCGCAAGGACCCCACGCAGCGCTAGGCCGCCGCACCACGGAGGTCATGCATGGACTCGGACCTGCGAGGCAGGTTCGACAGGTTGCTGGACGAAGTCTTAGCCGAGCTTCCGGATGACCTGCGGGCGCGGCTCGAGGAGGTGCCTCTTGTCGTGGAGGATCTCCCTTCGCGGGCGCTCCTCGATGAGCTTGGGGTGGCGCGCGGGCGCGACCTGTGCGGGCTCTACACGGGCGTGCCGCTGACGGAGCGAAGCGTGTGGCAGTCGGGCGTCCTTCCGGACAAGCTTCGCATCTTCCGACGGGGAATCGTGGACGCCGCCAGGAGTGCGCGGGGACGCCTCTCCGACGCGGACCTCAAGCGCCAGATCCGGATCACCGTGCTCCACGAGATGGGCCATCACTTCGGGCTCGACGAGGGGGAACTGCGCAGGCTGGGGTACGAGTAGGGGCGCCAGCGGCGGGATCATTTCGCGGGGCGGTCGAAGCGGGGGACGCGGGCGTGGCAGTTCTGCCCGCCGGGGTGCTTGGTGAGGTAATCCTGGTGGTATTCCTCAGCGGTGTAGAAGGGACCGGCGGGCGCTAGTTCCGTCACCACGTTGTAGCCGTTAGCGCGGAGTTGGGCGATGAGGTCCTCGGCGATCTGCTTCTCCTCGTCGCTGTGATAGAAGATCGCGGAACGATACTGCGCGCCCAGGTCAGGCCCTTGGCCGTCGACCTGTGTCGGATCGTGGATCTCGAAGAAGAGTTTCGCGAGCTCTCGGTAGGAGACCTTTTTGGGATCGAAGACGATGCGGACCGCCTCGGCATGGCCGGTCCGTCCGCTTGAGACTTCCTTGTACGTCGGGTCGGCGACGGTCCCGCCCGTGTAGCCGGAGGTGACGCTGAGGACGCCGTCCGCGTGCTGGAGGGCGTGCTCGACGCCCCAGAAGCATCCGCCGGCGAAGATCGCTTCCGCGGGGGCGGGCTTTTCCTCGGCCGGGATGAAGACGAGCGATGCGGAGTTCACGCAATGGCGGACGTTCTTCACGGTGAAGCCCTCGCCCTCGAAGACGTGGCCCAAGTGCGCGCCGCAGGCGGTGCAGAGGATCTCCGTCCTTGCGCCGTCGGCGTCGCGCAGGCGCTTGACCGCTCCGGGGACCTCGTCGTCGAAGCTGGGCCAGCCGCACTCCGATTGGAACTTGCTTGAGGATTCGTAGAGCTTTGCGCCGCAACGCCGACAGACGTAGGCGCCCGCGGCGAAATGGTTCCAGTAGCGACCAGCGAAGGGGGCCTCGGTGCCCTTGTCTTCGATGACGCGTTTTTCCTCAGCGGTCAAGGGCGGCGTGGGGGTGGCGGTCCGGACGGGGCTCGCGGCCGCCGGCCGCGAATCAGGCTGTGCGGGGCGATCGCGGCGGACGGAGTCGTGTCTGCCCATGGGCTCTGTGTCCTTTCTGCATCCGAAGAAGATGGCGAGGCTTACGATGGAGGCGGCGATCGCCGCGGTCATGACGGAGTTTCGCATGGTCGGCGCCCTCTCCTTCTCTCCTCGATTCTACCGGCGGGGACAGACGTCGGCCACCGGACTCGCCGTCGCGGGGCCGCGGGGCGATCTCTCGGCTTGGAATCGGTGCGCGGGAATGTTAAGATGGGCGACCGCTTTCTCGCAAGTTTCGCGGGAATCTGAAGAAGGAGGCGATACATGGGACTCGTGCTGCCGCAGGAGGAGTTTGACGGAAGGATCGAGACGCTCGCGAAGAGAGTCGCCGACGCGGGGCTGGACGCGGTCCTGGTACATTCGGACGAAGCGGATTTCGCGAACGTGCGGTATCTGTCGGACTACTGGCCGGTGTTCGAGCGGGCGGCGGTGGTGGTGGGCGCCGGGGGGAAGGCGGTGCAGGTGATCGGTCCGGAGAGCGGAGAGTACGCGCTGGACCGGAGCCGCCTCAAGTCGATTCACAAGCTCGTGTGCTACCGGGAGAGCGCGGAGCCGGACTATCCGGACATTCCGGTGTCGAACTTTCGGAAGGTGTTCGAGGAGGCGTGCGAGGGGAAGCCGCCGAAGAAGGTGGGGGTCGTGGGATGGGGGATCTTTCCGCACGCGATTCACGAGGAGATGAGCGAGGCGATTCCCGGGGTGAAGATCGTGAAGGCGGATGATCTCGTGATCGGGATGCGGATGGTGAAAAGCCCGCGGGAGATCGAGATGCTGAAGGAGTCGTTCCGGGTGAGTCAGATCGCGGTGGACGCGGTGATCGCGGAGGTGAAGCCCGGGATGACGGAGCTCCAGGCGGTGGGGATCGCGCAGCGGGCGTTTTTCGGAGCGGGGGCGGAGAGCGAGTCGCACCCGCAGTATTGTCTAGCGGGGCGGAACAGCGCGCACGCGATCAGCCGACCGTCGCACAGGGTGATCAAGAAAGGGGACCTCGTGCAGTTGGACATCGGGGGCCGCGTGGCGGGGTATTCGGGGAGCATCGGACGGCCGATCTGCGTGGGGGGGAAGATGACGGACATGATGAAGAAGCTGGCGGAGTTTGGGATCAAGGCGCACTACAAGACGCACCAGATGATGCAGCTCGGTCGGCCGGCCCGGGAGGTGGCGACGGAGTACGACGCGTGGGTGCGCAGGGAGGGGTTCGGGGAGTACCTTCTCTACGGGCCGTGCCACGGCTTAGGGCTCATCGAGGTCGAGAGGCCCTGGGTGGAGAAGACGAGCACGTACAAGTTCCAGGAGAACATGACGTTCCAGATCGACACGTTCTTCTGGTGCTCGGAGTTCGGGGTGCGGTATGAGAACGGTCTGCGGATCGCGCCGGGGAAGGGCGAGCTCATGAGCGAAAAGCGGATGGAGGTGATCGAGGTGAAGTAGAGGGGGACAAGAAGGGCTTCACGCAAAGGCAGCAAAGAACGATAGGAAGACAGAGATAGAGAGGCGGGCGGGGATCCGGGAAAGGGGAGGGGACCAGCCAAAAAAGGAGGAGGCGCTGTGCGCCAAATGACCGGGAGAGAGAAGATCCAGCGCGCGTTGTCGGCGGGAGGGACGGATGCGTTCGGGGCCGTCATCTGCTATCCGGGGATCTACCTCCGCGAGCGGTGGGAGGAGCTCGCGGGTGTCTCCTATGGATGGGAAGCGGATGGGGACCCGGCGAAGATGGTCGAGGTGCAGAAGCGCTTCGTGCGGGCGCTCGGGATCGACTGGACGGGGGTGGGACTGGGGGAGACGCGCGAGTTTCGGGAGAGGCACGCGGTGGAGATAGAGGAGAGGGAAGCATACCTCCTGGACCGGGAGACGGGAAAACGCGAGGCGATCCGCCGGCCTCCCCCGGGAGGGGAGTTCATCGCGCCGGGGCCGCAAAAGGGAATGCCGAGGAGCAAGGGGGAGATCAACGAGATCGTGGGGCGGGAGATGGGCTCGCTAAAGGGCGTCGAGGAGGACGGGCGGCTCGACTGCGCTCGACTTGCGCGGCGGGAGCTTCCGGAGATGTTCCTCGTGAGCCACGTGCTTTCGCCCTACTGGGCGATGGAGGACCACGTGGATTTCTTGAGTCTGATGACGATGGGGATCGAGGCTCCGGAGCTGTGCGCGCACTTCGTGGAGGGACTGACAGGGGTTGCGGCGCGCAAGGTCCGGGCGCTCTCGGGAAGCGGGGCGGACGCCTTCTGGATCGAGGAGTGCATGACGGACCAGTTGTCGCCGGGGCTCTTCCGCGAGTTCGTGCTTCCGGGGGTGCGGACGATCGTGGACGAGATCCGGCGGTGCGGGCTAGCGAGCATCTATTACTATTGCGGGTCGCCTCATGACAGGCTCGAGCTCTTGCTTGAGGCGGGCGCGGACGCGCTGGCGCTCGAGGAGGGGAAGAAGGGGTTCGCGATCGACATCGCCGAGATCGAGGTGCGCGTCGCGGGAAGGTGCGCGCTTTTCGGGAACCTGGACGCGGTGGGGGTGCTGGAAAGGATGAGCCCTGACACGCTTCGGCGCGAGGTGGCAAAGCAGCTTGAAGCGGCGAGGCGACGGGGACGGTTCGTGATGTCCACGGGAAGCCCTGTTACGCCCGGAACGTCGCCAGAGCGGGTGAGGGAATACACGGACTTGGTGCATGAGTTATCGTAGGGGTTCAGGGCTGGAGCAGGTGCCAGCCGGTGTGGGGGTCGTGGGTGCGCCGGGCGGGGGAGTCGAGGATCTCGGTGACGACGGCTTCGACGACGGAGAAGACTCGCACGCCCGTGCGGGTGCAGCCGACGAGGGTCTTCGCGCCGCGGCCGAATGCGCCGTGCATGTGGAGGACGGGTTTCCCGTCGGTGGGGAAGATGAATCCGGCGGCGAGGATCTCGTGTCGGCCCGCGACGGGACGGGTCACGGGGACAGGGGGCGAGGTGCGGGCTTTCGGGCCGACGACGATTCTTCCGCTCTCAATGCCGCCGACGAGGAGGACGCTGGCGGCGTTGATCTTCTCCCGGCGGGCGAGCTCTTCGAGCGAATCGGGGATAGGGTCGTCCTGTTCTAGGCGTACGACGAACACGCGGCCGAGACGTGCCTTCGAGTATCGCATGGGGTTTCTCCTTTCGCGGTCGGGCGGGAGTCATCTTAGCTTAGGGGCTCCAACAAAACCAGTCACGGCCGCGACGCGTTGAGAAGGAGGAATGATATGATGACCGTGGGAAAGTTGCGTCCCTTCGGGTTGCGGCGAGACGGTGCCTGCTGCTGCGTTTCGCCACCTAGCCCAATAGGGCGCAAGATATGACACCGAGTCGCCCCCGGCATCAGGCACCCTCGCGCGCCCAACGCCACAC
>JAZDKG010000291.1:0-4026 GCA_043803205.1 Planctomycetota bacterium | reverse complement strand
TGTCGATGATCTTCCCGAACCGTAGAAATCCGAACAGATCGCCGAGAAGTGGGCGGCAGGAAGAGTCGTTGCTTCGATCGGGATTCCGCGGTAAACACTTCTCCAGCCTGGGGGCCGAAAAGGTGAGAGCCCGGAGCTAGTCCCTCCGAGCCCTCCGAACCGAACCACTGGGGACGCGATCCGGTGAGCGCACTCTGCCGGAGATCCCCGGCTTTGTCCAGTCCTATGTGTTCCCGGCCGGGGACACGTGGAATCCCTTCGACTTGCCAGCTGTACTCGCCCCGCCTGCGGAGAGCTTTTCGTTCTCTGCCGCTTCTGTGACCGTGGGAACCGCTACTGCTCCGCCTTCTGCTCCGGCGTGGCTCGTCAAACGAGCCTGTGTGGCGCTGGATCGCGGTATCAGCGCGGTCGCGAGGGGAAGAAGAAGCACGCCGCTCGCCAGAACCGCTATCGCCTTCGGTGCCGGCAACGAAAAAAGGTGACGCATCAGGGTACTCAAGACCCTCCCGAGACTCGCATGGTCCCGGAAGTTCCGGTTGGCGCGGCCATAGGGGACGCGACCCCGACCGGAGGGAGGGAGAGGAACCATGCGTCCACTATGGATGGGAATCAGGCCGGGCCTGGAGGTTACGCGGATCGTGGTCCGGGACGGTTGGGCCCCGATTCTGCTCAAGGGGCGCTTGCCGCACTCGCCGAAGTACCACGGAGCGGTGGAGACACTTTGCGAGGCGGTGGCGCTTTGGTGCGGTCGGAAGGTCTGTGCTGCTCTGGTTGTGGACGGTCCGGACGCTTTCTGCGGCACGAAACCATGGCACGATACCGTCGACAGGCTCACGGATCACCCTCTCTTCGAAGTTCACCTCGTCTCTTCGGGTCGCCCCGGTCCCGAGCGCGACCGCCTGGATGGACTCCATGACTATCATGAGCTCCGCCAACAGATCTTCAACGAGGAGGCGCGATGATCGCGCCCGAGGTGCACGCCCGCATCCGTCGCCTTTTCTTCGCCGAACACTGGCGGATCGGCACGATCGTCACCGAACTCGGCGTTCACCCCGATACCGTCCGTCGGGCGATCGAGAGCGAGAGCTTCAACCGCACGGCTTGCCAGCTTCGTGCGACGTTGCTCGACCCGTATAAGGCCTTCATCGCCGACGTTCTGGAACGGCACCCACGACTTCGCTCCACGCGGCTCTACGAGATGATCCGCGAGCGCGGGTACCCGGGTTCCGCCGTGCAACTTCGCCGGTATGTGCGCACGGTGCGTCCCGCCGGCCGGCGGGAGGCGTTCCTGCGACTGCATACGCTACCTGGGGAGCAGGGCCAGATTGACTGGGCCAACTTCGGCAAGATCCGAATCGGGCAGACCGAACGCAGCCTTTCCTGCTTCGTGCTCGTTCTCTCCTGGTCCCGGGCCATGTATGCACACTTCGCTCTCGATCAGACCCTCGAGAGCTTCTTCCGCGGACATGTCGGGGCCTTCCGCGTCCTGGGCGGCGTCCCGCGAACCCTCCTCTATGACAATCTTAAGTGCGTCGTGCTCGAACGCGTCGGTGATCACATCCGCTACCATCCCCGGCTGCTCGACCTGGCCGGCCACTACCACTTCGCCCCCAGGCCTTGCGCACCCTATCGGGGAAACGAGAAGGGGCGCGTCGAACGGACCATCCAGTACCTACGTTCCTCGTTCTTCGCGGCCCGCACCTTCCATTCCCTGGATGATCTCAACCTCCAGCTGGTCGGCTGGATCGCACACATCGCCCACGCCCGCAAGGTCCCCGGGGATCCGACCGGCCGGCTCGTCTCCGACGCGCTGGAGGAGGAACGCGCGCGTCTGCTTCCCCTGCCCGAACACGAGTTCGAGTGCGAACATGTCCGCGGGGTCGCCTCCGGCAAGACCCCCTACATCCGCTTCGAGGGTAATCACTACTCGATCCCGCACGACCAGGTCCGACGGGATCTGACCCTCATCGCCTCGGAGCACCTCGTCCGCATCGTCGATGGCGTGACCGAGGTGGCGCGCCATACGCGCAGTTACGACCGGGGAGAAACCATCGAGGACCCCGCTCATATCGCCGCCCTCGTTCGGGAGAAGCGCCACGCCCACGAACTGTGCGGACGCGACCTGCTCCGAACCACTTGTCCCCACGCCGAGGACTTCATCGAGGCCCTGGCTCTGCGCGGGGAACCGCTGGCCGGCCATACTTCCCGCCTGCTGAAACTCCGCGAACGCTATGGGGCTGCCGAACTCGACGCCGCCCTCGCGGAAGCCATCTCCCGCGGGGCTATCTCCGCCATCTCCGTCGCTCACATCCTCGATCGACGCGCCCGCTCCCGAAACGAACGCCCACCCCTGGATGTCGTCCTCCCCGACGACCCGCGGGTCCGCGATCTCCACGTCACGCCCCACGCGCTTGCTCCCTACGATGACCTCTGCTCCGACCACGAGACGAAGGAGGAACCCGATGAGCCAACTTTCTGAGCAACTTGCCGCGATCGGTCTGCGTTATACCGCCGCGCAACTCGACGACACCATCGCCCTGGCCACGCGCAAACGCTGGACCCCGATCCAGCTACTCGAGTATCTCGTCGAAACCGAGGGGAACGACCGCGCCCGACGCAGCCTCGAAGGACGCCTGGCCCGCAGCCGGATCGGTCGCTTCAAGCCCATGGCCGACTTCGACTGGGCCTGGCCCAAGAAGATCGATCGCGAGGCCGTCGAGGCCGCCCTCCGGCTGGACTTCCTCAAAGAAAGCCGCAACCTCGTTCTCGTCGCCCCGCAAGGCTTGGGCAAAACCATGATCGCGCAAAACGTCGCTCACCAGGCCGTCCTCGCCGGCCACTCCGTCCTCTTCCTCACCGCCGCCCAACTGCTCATCGACCTTTGTTCCCAGGAATCCGCGCGAAGTCTGGACCGAAGGTTCCGGTACTACAGCTCATTCCCCCTCATCGTCATTGACGAGATAGGATATCTATCCTACGACAATCGCAATGCCGACCTGTTCTTCCAAGTCATCAGCCGCCGCTACGAAAAGAAGAGCCTCGTTCTAACCACCAACCTGGCCTTCAGCGGTTGGCCCGGCATCTTCCCCAACGCGACCTCTGCCACCGCACTCATCGATCGGGTCATCCACCACGCCGAGATCATCGCCATCGAGGGGGAGAGCTTCCGGCGCCGCGAGGCTGAGGAGGCGCAGAAGCGCCGGCGGAAGAGGCCGGCGGCGTGAACCATACGCTCCGCCACCGCACTCATCGATCGGGTCAGCCATCACGCCGAGGTCATCGCGATCGAGGGGGATAGCCTCCGGCGGCGTCAGGCCGAAGAAGCGCAGAAGTGCCGCCGGCGAAGGCCGGCGGCGTGAACAAAGCGCCGGTCCAGAAATCTACGTTTCTTCATGATCGCCAACACAATACCCCAGCCAGACGGCGAACGCGTGCGAAGCGGAAGAGGCAAACCAAACAACGATCCAAGCGGGGGTGACGCAGTTGAGCAGCAAGACAAAGCCGGTCTGGAGATTCCGGTCCATGATGCTCTCGGAGCAGAACCGGGATCCCATCGAGAGCGAGTTCTTTCGACGGGAGGATGCCGTCGCGTCCATCGTCAGGGAGACGATACAGAACTCCCTGGACGCCGCCGATGGAAAAGGACCAGTGGTGGTGTGCTTCTCTCTGTCCGGCAACGAGTTCGCTCTGTCCCCTCTGGACAATCAGGAGTGGATGAAAGATCTCCGTCCTCATCTCGAGGCGGCCGGCATCGAGGAACACCCACTCCTCGACGATACGATGTCCTTCCTCGCCATCGAGGATTTCGGGACAAGGGGGTTGTGGGGCGACCCAGCCGCGGCACGCAAGAGCGAGCTCGATGGTGCTGGCACAAAGGAGGACTTCTTCTACTTCTGGAGGAACGTCGGAATCTCCGGGAAGGCTGGTACTGAACGAGGAAGCTGGGGGCTTGGAAAGGCTGTCTACGCCTCAGCATCCCTGATTCGATCCATGCTTGGATGGACAATACGATCCAGCGACTCTCGG
>JAZDKG010000290.1:0-6679 GCA_043803205.1 Planctomycetota bacterium | reverse complement strand
GTGGTAGGTGGTAGAGTGGTACGTGATAGCGGGGGAATAGGCGGCATGAGGTACATCGGGCGAAGAGAGAGTGAGAGAGTTGTAACGTGATGGAGTGATAGAGGGAAGATGCGGGCGGGGGCGGATGGCAAAGAAGAATGTTCCTTTGGGGCCTGCGATCAGGACGGGGGGATCTCCCAGGGGAAGTGCGAGGGCACCCGGAACAAGGGGGCGAGATCGCGGAAGAACGCAAGATGTCCGAGCGGCCCCGGGTGTTTCGGGTCGGACATGTAGAGCCAGAGGTGATTGGGCTCTTCACGAAGGTTCGCTGCGCCTCGAAGGCTCTCGAGTCGCTTCCAGGAGGTGTAATGATCGACGACCGGGCATCCCGTTTCCCGGGCGACGTCCACAATCGCCTGAGCGAAGAGGCCGACCTGCGTCCCTGTGGTCTCCACGGCGACGTCCTGTCCCTCCCTGAGGACGGCGGCGGTCGGAGGATTGACGATGGGGTTGGGGGTGCGCAGGAGGACTTCGGCGCCGGCTCGAGCGCGCACGCGCTCTACCAGGCTGCGCAAGTCTTGCCGGAATTGCTCAAGGGTCGTTGTCTCGGGATCGTTCATCCCGTAGCTTATGATTACGAGGTCGGGATGGAAACGGAGGACGTCGTCGTCCAAGCGGGCGAGGCTACCGGCCGCGGTGTCGCCGCATAGGCCGCTATTGATGACCCAGCACACGTCGCGGCCATAGGTCTCGAAAAGGGCTTCCTGCAGAAGGCCGCACCAATTGAGATGGCCCATCGTGTGCCACGTAAGCTCCGTGATCGAATCCCCGAGGGCGACGACGACCGTCTTTTCCCCGCTCTTCAGTTTCGCAAGGAACTTTTCCATTACTTTCTCCCCGGGGCGTCCGCGAGCCGTCAGGCCAAATCAGCCGCGCCGACCGTCATCTGCGCGGCGAACGTATCGAGTTGACGACTGTACAGGCCCACCGCGGGTTCTCAAGCGTCTTTCCGCGCGCGGCTTGCTCCGCAATGCTGGACCACCCCGGAACATGCCAACCCGTCCCGCCATGGCGATACGCCGAGGCTTGCAAGTCTCCAGCGCATTTGGAGAATTCCCACTAACAGCGGCGGTCGTCACAAGGAAAGGTAAAGGAGATAAGCAGTGGGAGAGAAGGTTGAGGTGCGGATTGAGGAGGCGAAGAGGCTAGCGGGGAAGAGGATCGTAGGGGAGCGCATCCCGATCGGGACGCCTGGGGATTACAAGCCGTGCGTGGCGAAGATGCCGGACGGGGAGCTTGTGCTCGTCGCGTTCTTTCCGGGGGCGTTCTGGGCGGGGCCGAGGTACAGGAGCCGCGAGGAGATCCTCCTTTTTCGATCCGCGGACGGCGGCGTGACGTGGAAGGGGCCGCAGAACCTCACCCTGGAAAAGGGGCTTTTGGGGCGGGAGCCGTATTTCACGATCTTGTCGGACGGGACGATGCTCATCACGGTACACTTCCTCATCGACGACGCGCGCAACCCGGCAGGGTACTGCCGGAGCTTCGTCCATCGCTCGAGTGACGGGGGGAAGACGTGGACGACGACGACGATCGAGCCGCCTAAGGTGGAGCAGGGCCAGTCCTCGGTCACGACGCGGAACGTGCTGGAGATGCAGGATGGGACGCTCTTGGTGGGGGTGTCCGCCGAAGGGATCGAGAACAGTTTCATCTGGCGAAGCCGGGCTAGCGGACGCACGTGGCGCGAGGAATACCCGTCGAAGATCGACGGCGTAGACGAGAGCTACCCGTATTGCTTTTTCGGGGAGGGGCACTGGTGGCAGGCGCGCTCGGGAAAAGTCTACCTTGTGGAACGACTGAACGGCCGATATTGCGCCAAGCGATTCGGCGACGACGAGTCGCTCATCCAGGGGCACAGCGACCATTATGACCGGATGGTGGTGTTCCAGACGACGGACTTGGGGAGGACGCTTACGCCGGTTTCGACCTTGGGGGAGATCGGGAACATGTACCCGTCGATCCTGCGCCTTGCGGACGGGCGACTCCTCTTCACGTTCACGGTGCGCGCGATACGCGAGCCCTTAGGCGTGCGCGCGGTGTTGGGCGAGGAGCTTGAGGACGGGTTCCGTTTCGACTGCTCGCATGACCGATTGGTGCTCGACGGTCAGACCGCGCCCGGGGTCACGAGCGGGGGCGGGTTCGGGCCGACGGTGCAATTGGACGATGGCATGCTCGTGACGAGTTATTCGTGGCGGGACGCGGAACACATCACGCATCTCGAGGTGCTGAGGTGGCGACTGCCTCATTGAGTTCCGTGTAGGGAAAGGAATTCCTCACGCCAAGGCGCAAAGGGCGCAAAGCACGCAAAGGGGTTCGTTTTATCCGTCAATGCGGTCGAGGCGGGCCAGGCGCCGGCGGAACCAGCGGGCTTCGGAGGGGAGGTTGTGCTCGTCGCAGAAGTCGGCGAGGCGGCGGCAGCGGTCGAGGACGTCAAAGCGCAGGCGCCAGTGGAGCTTGGCGAGGCAGTTGGGGCAGCGGACCCTGGGCCAAGCGAACGCCGCCAGGCAGACGAGTGCGGCGGGGGCTACGAGCCAAAGCCATCGCTTCTTGAGGAACGCCAGCAGGCGCATAGGGCCGCTTTCGACAGATGCGTGTTTGAGCGGCGCACGCGGTCACGTATGATTATAGGAGAGCGGCGCCTTGGCGAACACGTGAAGGAGCCCAGGATGAAGGGACGGATGATGCGTAGGTGGAGACCGGTAGCGTGGGCGGGGGCGGTCCTAGCGCTCTTGGCATGTGCAGCGTATGGCGACGCGGATCAAAAGGTCTTCTCAGCGTCGTTCGACGGGACGGTTACGCCTGAAGTCGCCGGGGGGGGAGGGAAGCCAGAGGCGCGGGGCGAGGTGAGCTACGTCGAGGGCGCGATGGGGAAGGCGCTTCTCGTCGGCGAGCGGCACGCGAGCGTCAGCTTCCCGACGCCCGGGAACGTGCGGGGGGAGGAGGGGACGGTGGCGTTGTGGATCAAGGCGATCGACTGGGAGCCCGCGGAGCCGAAGTTCCACGTCTTCCTCCGAGCGACGACGGGAGGGTGGGTGCAGCTTTACACGCACCAGGGGGGGTCGCTCATGATGCTGGCGGGGAAGGACTCGAGCACGTGGAAGGCGGCGAGCGCGCCGACGGAGAAACTCGAGAAAGGACGCTGGCACCACATCGCGGGCACCTGGTCGAAGCGCGAGGTCGTTCTTTACCTTGACGGCAAGAGGGTCGGCGCGGTGAACACGGATGAGAGCGCAAGCCCCGCGGGGCTCTCGGGGCGGTTTGAGATAGGGGATTTCGCATGGGGGCCGGGGCGGGAGAAGGCGAAGACGACGGCGGTGGACGAGCTTTCGATTTACGGGAGGGCGCTTTCGCCTGAGGAGGTGCAGAACCTCTATCAGCGCATGGCGAACATGTTAACGCAAGAAGTCGGGGCTGGGCAAGCCCGCGAGGAGAAGCCGCAGGATGAGAAGCCTCAGGCCCCGGTCAGCGACTCAGACGCTTTGCGGGAAGCGAAGAACGCCGCGTTGTTTCAACAGATGTTCTTTCGGGCGACGTATGACGACTCGGCCGATGCGGACGTCTTTCGGGGAGACCCGAAGGCGCGCGTGGAGGGGAAGGTGTCGTTTGAGGAGGGGGTGTACGGAAAAGCGATCGTGGTCGGCGAAGATGGAGCGCGGCTCACCTACACGGTCGCGTCTCACGCGTATCCGCCCAACCTGAGCTGTCTGGGGGGGAGCGTCTCGTTTCATTTCAAGGCGGTGGACTGGGAGCCGACGGAGAAACGATCGCACCTTTTCTTTCAGGTCAAGAGCGGAGCGCTGCTTCGTATTTTCACGGATGCCGACGGGATGCTGGCGTTCGAGATCGGGACGGACGTTGGGCAGAAGAGGGGAGTGCGGGCGTCGCTTGAGGGCTGTCGCCGGGGGGAATGGATCTACGCAGGGGCGACATGGTCGCAGGAAGAGATCCGCCTCTACCTCAACGGGAAGCTTGCGGCGCGGGCGGAGAACGAGGAGCGGTTTCTGTCCTACGCGGTGAACACCACGTTCGAGGTGGGCGACACGCCAAGGGGGATGGGACGGGAAGGGACGAGGAAGACGCTCATTGACGACTTGACGATTTTCGAGCGGGCTTTAGCGGAGGACGAGCTAGCGCGGGTGGAGGCGCCGGGGTCAGGGGCGAAGGCGCCGGAGTATCAGCCGCCCGTCGCCACGGCGGCGCTGACAGATGCGCCCCCGGTCATGGACGGGACATGGAGCGCGGAGGAGTGGAGGAACGCGGCGCAGCTCACGAACTTCGCGAGCGTGTCGGACCACAAGCTAGCGGCGATCCAGACGCGCGCGTACGTGACGTATGACGCGGAGCGGATTTACTTCGCGGTTCTTTCGCCGGTGCTGCCGGGGGCGGCGCTCACGGCGCAGCGCAAGGAGCGCGACGACGGCGTGTGGCAGGACGACGCCATACAGGTGTATCTGACGCCGCCGTCGGGCAACACGTTCACTTTCATCGGGAACAGCATCGGGACGATCTACGACCGGAAGTATGAGAAGGGGATCCAGTACGACGTCGCATGGAACGGCGCATGGGACTACGCGACGGGCGTGGAGGGAGAATGGTGGACGGCGGAGGTGAGCATCGCGTTCCGAGAGCTTGGAACGGGGACGCCCTCGGACGGGGAGACGTGGCAGCTCAACGTGACGCGGGACCGGGTGCAGCCGCAGGACCTGTCGGCGTGGCCGGCGCTGAGCGCGTATGCCGACAGCGAGAGGCACGGTCGGCTTGTCTTTAGCCGGTCGGCGCCGGTGGTCTCGGAGGCGCCGGCGTTCGAGCGGATCGTGGGGCGGAAGGCGGATCTGAGGGCGAAGATCAGCGGCGGCAGGACAGCGGAGGGGGCGAACCTCAAGGTCGCGTGGATAGCGGCCTTGGGAGGAAGGATTATCCTGAGCCGAAGCGAGGAGATCGCGCTTGCGTCGGGGGAGGAGGCGGAGGTCAGAGTTGAGGATGAGCTGTCGAACGAGCCAGACCTCGTCGCATTCACGGTGACGGACAAAGAGACGGGCCAGACGCTGTACAAGAGCCTCGCTTCCGTGGGACGCAGGGAGGCGGTAAGCGTAAGCTTCACCCCCGTTCCCAGCCAAGGCATCTGCAAGGTCAGCGTTGTGCTGGGATATGGGGCCGCGGCCAATCCGCGGGCAACGATCAAGCTGATGCGGACAGGCTCCAGCGACGGCGGGACGCCGGTTGTGCGGATCGAGCGACTTGAGGGAAGCCGCGGGTCAGGCGAGTTCAAGCTCGAGGAGATCGAGGCGGGTCGGTACGAGGTCCTCACGGAGATCGAGAGCTACGGGACGGTTGCTGAGTGGAGGACCGGCGAGTTCGTAAAGCCCGAGGAGCCGTGGCGAGGGACGAGGCTGGGGCTTTCGGAGACGCCTCCGCCGCCGTGGACGCCCTTGACTGTGGAGGCGGGCGAGGACGGGGCGCTGACGGCGCGCATCTGGGGACGGGAGTACGTGTTTCGGGACGGAGGGCTGCCCGAGCGCATAGTCAACGACGGAAGCGAGATGCTGCTAGCGGGCGGAGCGAAGATCGAGGCGCGCGTCGGCGGGACAGACGAGCAATGGCAGCCCGGACGGATGAGGGTAGTGACGCAGGACAAGAACGCCGTCACATTCGAGACGGCGGAGACGTCACAGAACTTCACGCTGCGAGCTAAAACGACGGTGGAGTTCGACGGGATGCTGTGGACGGAGATGGAGCTCGTCCCGAAGGCGGCGGCGCAGGTCGAGGCCGTGGACCTCGTAGTGCCCCTGAGAAGCGAGCTCGTCAGGTACCGGCACTGGCCCGGGGACCTAGCGCTCACGGGGAATATCGGACGCGAAAATGGATGGCGATGGATGAGCGAGCTGCCCAAGTACGCCTATTTCTGGCTGGGCAACGACGACATGGGGCTCACGTGGTTTTTCGAGACGTGGGGACAGTTCAAGCACGCGGACGCGAAAGCGACGGTGGAGCTTGCGCGAGAGAAGAAGGCGCTGACGCTGCGAATCCGCTATGTGGGGGAGCCGGCGAAGATCGCTGAGCCTCTCAGACTTTCCTTCGGGCTTCAGGCGACTCCGACGCGCCCGCGTCCGAAGGGGTGGCGAAGCTGGGGGGGCGGGAACACCGTCGGAACAAACATCAGCGTGCCTTGGACATCGGAGGAGGATCATCGGTACGGGGCGGGATATCCGGAGGCGGCGAACGAAGACTACTATTACCGTCTCGTGAAGGCCCAGCGGGAGAACGGGTGGAAGGTGGTCCCCTATAACGTGCTGCTCTGGAGCGCGAACTTTTCTCCGGAGATGCAGTACAACCTTGTGGACTGGGACCTGGGCGGGGGGATCAACAAGTACAGCGACACGCGGAAGTTCTGGTGGGGAAGAAGGATTTGCGGGGGCGCAGCGAGCTACGGCGAGTTCTTCACGTGGAAGGCGCGCAGGTACATTGAGTCCACGGGGATCGACGGCCTATATCACGATCTGCAATGGAGCTACAAGTGCGGCAATCCCGATCACGGTTACGGCGAAACCCATCGGGCGATCCGGGGAGACCGCGAACTCAACAAGCGGGTCTACACGATGATGAAGCAGTTCGGCAGACCGCTCTGGAAGTTCGATCATGCGTC
>JAZDKG010000289.1:0-4541 GCA_043803205.1 Planctomycetota bacterium | reverse complement strand
GGCGTTGACGATCGCGTCGACCTCCTCTCGGGTGACGTCGCCTTCCACCAACTCCAGCACGGCCTTTCCGACGATGGTCTTCAAGGAGTTGGTCCTCCCTACTGATTCATCAAGACGTCGAGCATGGCGAGCATGTTCTCGGCGGGGACATCGCGGGGAAGGGCGTGGGCGGGCGCGATTATCAGCCCTCCCTTTCGACCCATCGCGATCATGCGCGAGACCTCTTTTCGAACGTCGTCGGGCGAGCCGTACGGCATGAGGCGCTGGGTGGAGATCCCGCCATGGAACGCGAGGCGGCCGAAGTATTCCTCGTGGAGCCGATAGACGTCCATGACCTCGGGCTGGAAGGGGTTGAAGCAGTTGAGGCCGATGTCGACGAGGTCGTCGAAGAGCTCGTCGACCTTGCCGCAGGAGTGGATGCTGACGAACTTGCCGGCGGCGCGGACGGCGCGGTACATCCTTGCCAGCCTCGGCCGGAGGAAGGTGCGCCAGCGGTCGGGGCCCATCTGAAGGCCGCGCTGCGCGCCCCAGTCGTCGCCGAAGTGCACGCCTTCGATGTCGTGTTCGACGAAGTTGGCGATCACCTTCAGGTTCCAGTCGCAGATCGCGTCAAGGAGATCGTGCACGAAGGAGGGGTTATCGACCATGTCCATGAGGAGCTCGGCCATCCCGCGCATCGTCCACGCCCGCTCGTAGAGGGAAAAGCCGATGGCGGCCTCCCGGAAGCGGTGGGCGTTCTTTCGAGAGGCCTCGTCGATTCCGGCATAGAGCGTCTCGTCGTCGGGATCGGGAAGTGCGAGCCCCGCCAGCGAGGGTTCGGGGAGGACGCGGTTCTCGACGATGCCGATGTCCTTATCGACCGTGCGGTTCCAGACGACGCCGAAGAGGTTGCGGAAATGGCCGGGCCGCACCTCGGTCTCACGGCCTGCGACACCCACCCACGCGATGGAATCGTTTTCGCGGAAGATCGGGTGGTCGCCGCCGGTCGCCGCCTGGAGGCGCGCGTCGGCTTCCGTGGTCCTCGGGAAGCAGAAAGGGACCTTGTCGGGGGGCTGAAACGAGAGCGCGGCTATCACCCGTTCCCTAGCGTTCACGTCGGTTCCTTTTCAGGAGTTCCTGAAAGCGCTCAGCGAACTCGGCGAGCGCTTTTCCCCGGTGGGAGACCTTCGCTTTCTCGTCCATGGGGAGCTCGGCGAAGGTCTTTCCCAAGGGCTCGTAATAGAAGAGGGGATCATATCCGAAACCATTGCATCCCCGTGACGCGCGAAGGATGCGACCTTTACACGTTCCTTCGGCAGTGAACGCGATGCGGGCGTCGACCTTCCCGGCGGGGAGGGCGAAGGCGATGACGCAGCGGAAGGCCGCCGTGCGCTTGTCGTCCGGGACGTCCTTGAGGGCATCGAGGAGCTTGCGGTTGTTGTCGGCGTCCGTTGCGCCCTCGCCGGCGTAGCGCGCGCTGCGCACGCCGGGAGCGCCGCGGAGCGCATCGACCTCGAGACCCGAATCGTCGGCGAGGGAGGGGATACCGGTGCGCCGAGCGCTCGCGCGCGCCTTCTTGATCGCGTTGGCTTCGAATGTGTCGCCATCCTCGACGACCTCGCCGACCCCTCCCACTTCCTCCTCGGTCGTCACGCGCACGCCGAGCGGCTGCACGATCGCCTCGATCTCGCGGCGTTTTTTTGGATTCCCTGTGGCTAGAAAAACCTTCTCGATTTTCACGTCCACAGACTACCCCGCGGCGCGAGCACCGTCAATAGCAGGCGGTACAAGGAGAGGCGGACGCCGCGAAGCGTCCGCCTCGTATCACGTCTGCGTCGGGCAAGCTTCACATCGTCTTCATGATCGCGAAGACCTGATCGACCTTGCGAGCGGTCGTCTCGATGTCGCGCTCGGTGTGGGCGGCGGAGGTGTACCAGAGGCCCTTCTCGGTGGGGAAGATGTGGATACCGCGGTCGAGGAGAAGCCGGCGGAAGGTGAAGTAGAGGTCGTTCTCCTGGCGGAAGGCGTCGCGCATGTCCCAGATCTCGCCCGACTTGAAGGAGACGCAGAAGGCGGCGCCGGGGCCCTGGATGCGGACGGTGATGCCGTGTTTCTTAGCGGACTTGCCGATCTCCTCCTTGAGGGTGTCGCCGAGGCGGTTGATCCTCTTGACGGCGGCGGCGTTGTTCCTGCCGAGTTCCTCGAGGACGGTCAGCGCCGCGGTGCAGGCGATCGCGTTGCCGTTGAAGGTACCGGCGTGGACGGCCTTGCGCTCGGAGACGACGTTCATGATCTCGCGGCGGGCGCCGTAGGCGAGGATGCCGATCCCGCCGCCGAGGGCCTTGGAGCCCAGTGAAATGTCCGGGGTGACGCCGAGGAGCTTCTGCGCGCCGCCCAGGTGGACTCGCTGTCCGGTGATGACCTCGTCGAAGATGAGGAGGACATCGTAGCTGGTCGCGAGCTTCCGCAGACCTTCGAGGTACCCGGGGCGGGGCATGATGACGCCGCAGTTGGACATGATGGGCTCGGTGAGGATGGCGGCGATCTCGCGGTGCTGTTTCTTGAGCGTCTTCTCGACGATCGAGAGGTCGTTCCAGGGGAGAGCGATCACGTCCTCGAGGATGCTCTTGGGCTGTCCCCAGGTGTAGCCGTGGCGGATGGTCTTGGGACGGGCGCGCGTGCCCATGTCTTCGTTGGCGTCGGGATGGAAGCTGACGAAGACGTTGTCGAGCCAGCCGTGGTAGTGGCCTTCGAACTTGATGAACTTGGTCTTTTTCGTGAAGCCGCGCGCGAGGCGCAGCGCCGCCTGGACGGCCTCGGTGCCCGTGTTATTGAAGTTGACGACCTCGTAGCAGGGGACGATCCTGGTGAGCGATTTGGCGAGCTCGACCTGGAGGCGATGGGGCTCGCCGAAGGCGCAGCCCTTTTCGAGCTGGGCAGCGATCGCGCGGTTGAGCTTGGCGGGGGAGTGGCCGAGGATGTTGGGGCCGTAGTTGAGGAGGAAGTCGATGTAAGCGTTGCCATCCTCGTCGTAGATCCGGCTCCCCTTGGCTTTCGCGATATAAAGGGGGTGGGGGCGGGCGAAGCTCTGGACCTGCGAGCCGACGCCCATGGCGAAGACCTTCTTCGCGGCCTCATACATCTTCTTCGACTTCGGGTACGTGCGCCACATGTCTTGCGTTCCTTTCCCAATCAGTTCCTCACGCTCAGCGGCCGTCCAGCCAGGTCATTTCGACCTTCTCGCGGTCGCAGATGTCCTTGACGATGCGGTCCACTTCGCGCCGGCGATCTATGCCGATGCCGCGCGATTTGTGGCCGGCGATGATCTTGGGCCACTTCTCCTTGGCGCGGCGGATGATGTCCTTGCTGCCGTCGGCGCTCCACTCCTGCCAGTTGCGGCGGTCGGCGATCGTGGGGAAGTACATCACGTCGCGGAAATGCTTGTAGGTATGCTCGGAGCTGACGTAGTGGCCGGCGATCCCGGCCTGGCGGATGACGTCGACGGCGAGGGTCTCGTCGTTGACCTCGAAGGGTCTGACGAGGTTGAGGATCTGTCCGCAGATCTCGTTATCGACGAGGAGCTGCTCGTAGCTCGCGAGGAGCGCGAAGCCGATCATGGCGCCGGCCTGGGTGATGCAGTCGGCGCCGGCCAAGGCCGGAGCGAGCATCGTCATCATTTTCTCGTAGGCGGCCTGGGCGTCGGGGGCCTTGGAGTCGGAGGTGCCCATCATCATGTCGACGGGGAGGCCGTACCATTTTCCGAGGCGGGTGGCGCAGGCGGCGTAGAGGGCGCTCTCGGGGGTGCCGAAGGCGTGGGAGGCGGCGCTCATGTCCATGATGCCGCCGTAGCTGGGCGCGTAGAAGACCGGGCACCCGGGCCGGATGAGCTGTGCCAGCACGATGGCCGAGAGGGTCTCGGCGTTGGCCTGGACGAGCGCGCCCGGGATGGTCACCGGGTGGGTGGAGCCGAGGAAGGGCATAGGGAGGAAGGCCTGGGGGATGCCGGCCTTGGCGAGCTCGAGGGTGCCCCAGATGCTTTTCCCCCACTGCAGTGTGCTGTCCGGGCAGACCGTGACCGCGTAGGTATTGCTGTTTTCGAGCGCTTTGCGCCCGCCGAGCGCGGCCTCGAGGATCCGGATCGTGTCGAGCGCGGTCTGGCGGTCGGTGGCGTACCAGGTGCAGGAGGGCTTGCCGGTGTGCGAGACGATCGCCTGCTCCCACACCGCATGGAACACGCTCACGGGGATATCAGGGGGCTGCACGACGGGGTTGGCGATCGTGAAGTGCTCGAGCGCGTCGGCGAGGGTGATGAAGTTGAGGAGGTCCCGGTAGGTCGCGTCCCGGCGCGAGTAGTCGTCGGGATCGACGATCCACAGGGGGATCGATCCGAGGGCGAAGTGGAGGCTGCCGTCGCCGATGGGGACGTCGCAGGAGGGCTCGATCCCTTTTCGCACGAAGGAGGAGGGGGCTTTGGCGACCATGGATTCCACGTCGGCGCGCCTGAAGCGGACGACGTTGTCCCGGACGACGTAGCCGGCGCCGCGGAAGATCTCGAGCGCCGG
>JAZDKG010000288.1:0-6067 GCA_043803205.1 Planctomycetota bacterium | reverse complement strand
ACACTCTCGACCGCGGGGGGCGGAAGGTACGTTATAGCCTATCACTATAGCATCTTTCTCAGGACCGGCTGGAACCGAGCACGCCAAAGAAGTATGTTCTGTGTGTTGAAGATACAGTTCGGGGCGCCGAACCCGATCTTCGCTTAAGGCTGATTCGCACGTGTGAATAAAAGTCCGCTTTGAGGTAAACGCTGGATTTGGAGGAGGAGAGCTGATGAGCACAAGTAAGAAGACCGTCTCGAGAGTGTTCGTCGGACTCGTGCTGGCCACCGCGTTGGTGCATCCAATCGCATCGGCGGGCTGGACGGAGTATGCCGGGAATCCGGTTCTGACCGGTGATTCTTTCGTTGACGCGGTTGCTGCGCCCCGGGTACTGGAGATCGACGGATCCTATCAGATGTGGTATGCGGGTTACGTGGGCGGCTCGGGCTGGGACATCTATCACGCGACTTCTACCAATGGCTTCGACTGGACGCCGGAAGGCAGCGTCTTTTCAAGCGGCGGTCAGGTCTATTTAGGCACGGTGCGCTACGATGGAGCTGGAACATACCAGATGTGGTATTCCTTAGGCGGCGGTACCGGCCAGACCGGATACGCCACTTCAAGCGACGGCGCCAGTTGGACTGACCATGGAATTGTGCTAGGACCGTCTGAAACATACGACGGCTACGCAGCTTCCCGCGCGTACGTGATGTACGACGAGGACGCCTCCCTCTACAAGATGTGGTACAGGGCTGGCGCCAGTCTCTCGGTCCCTAGAACGATCGCGTATGCGACCTCTACCGACGGGCTGCATTGGGACAAGTACGGTGTCGTGTTTTCCGGAGCGTCGGGCAGTTGGTGCGAAAACGGCGTGGGACCGGCGTTCGTCGAAAAGACATCCACCGGCTACACAATGTGGTTCCAGGGATGGGATGATACAGCGGGCCGTATCGGCAGCGTCTCTTCCGTCGATGGCCTCAACTGGCCAATCAGCAGCATGGGCATAGAACTGTATCCTGGCGCACCGGGCTCCTGGGACAGCGCGACAGTCTCCGATGTTTGGCTATTGACAACGTCCGAAGGGAAGCGCCTCATGTATTTCAGCGGCGGGATAAGCCTCCCTGAAGGATCCGACGGAATAGGTGTCGCCGTGGTTCCCGTTCCCGGAGCGCTTCTGCTTGGAGTTCTCGGCGTGGGCATATCGATGCTGATTCGGCGAACCATTTCGGGATAAGGTCCCAGGGAAGAAAAAGAGGTCGGGCGCCATTAGGGACATCATACTTAACTCGGCCTCCAGCGCGCTCCCAATCGTAGTGACCCCCTGAAAGCAAGACAGTTTCAAGCGGCGGCGAGGGTAACATGCGCCGCCCTTTTTTCGCTGGGCGTACGGTAGCCCAGTGAGGCGTGGATCCGTTCGCTGTTGTAGTACTGCACATACTTCTCGATCGCCTCTCGAGCCTCCGAGAGCGTCTCGTATTCGTTCAGCCACACCTCCTCTTCCTTCACCGTCCTGATCGCCCTCTCCACGTACGCGTTGTCGTCAGGCGCGCTGTAGGCCGTATATTGCCCCGTGACCCCACTCCTGCCCAGATACTCCACAAAACGCTTCGAGCACGGCTGAGCCCCGTTATCGCAGCGCACCGTGAGCCCCCGGCACGCCTCCTTCGTCACCAGCGCTCGCGCCTCCAATGCCATCCGCAGAGCAGATACCCACTCGGACGCCCGGCACCGCCGGTCCAGCGTCCACCCCGCGATCTCCCGCGTGTAACAGTCCACCACCATCACCAGAAACACCGGCGTCATGTCCGATAACGTCAAACTCGTCATGTCGATCTGCCACGCCTCGTCCGGCCCCGTCGGCCGCATCTTCTCCACACGCTTCGGCCGCCTCGGACGACGCCACATCTTCGGACGCACCAGACCCTCCTCGTGCATGATCCGCCACACGGTCTTCCGGTTCACGTACATCCCCCTCTTGCGCCGCAGAAGCGCCCAGATCCGCCGATACCCGAAGGTCTCGTGCCTGGGGTCCTCGCACAGCTCACGCACCGCCTGACGTAGTCCCGGACCTCCGGATACCGGACGCCGCCGGTTACGCTCCCTCTCGGGCGTGCCCAGGGGCTTCACCCACGCGCCCACCGTCGACACCGGCTCCTCCGTCGCCCTGGCCAGACGCCGAATGCTCATCTTCGCCTCCGTCCGCACTTCCCGGATCACTCCACGTGCCCTTCTTTTTTTTTGAACGCCCGGATGATCAGCGCCTGATCGCCCGCCAGCTCCTCCAGGCTCGCCACACGCTTCCTCCACTGCTCCACCTGCGCGTCGCCCTTCCCCGCCGGGCGTCCGATCCCCGCCCGCAGCACCTCCAGCGCCCGGTCCTTCAGCTTATACGCATACGTCGTGCTGATCCCATACTTCCGACACACCTCCCCGATCGACACCTTCCCTGCCAACATCTCCAACACCATCTCCATCTTCTGCTCGTCCGTGAACCTCGATTCCCTGGCCATCGGACACCTCCAAAAGGTCGCGTTGCGGTGCTAACTCCGGTCGGCCTACGGCCTCCCTCCGTTAGCACCGCCCCACATCATACCGTTACCCTTTCAGGTGTCTTGCCTCCTAAGGGGGCCAGTATGCAATCGCCCACCCTCCCGCTCGCTGAGTCCAACGGAACGTCCCCCTCCTTCCGGCGGCCCCACTCCCCCCTCATCCTTGCTCTATCACTTTGCCCCAACTGTCCCCTCTGCGCCCCACCAGCCACCCTCTTCATCTGCGTAATCTGCGAAATCTGTGGATAAACCTCTCCCTCTCCCCATCCGCGTCCATCCTCTGATCCTGTCCTCCCCGTCACCCGACTTTTCCTCTCCTCTCTGCGCCTCCGCGTCTCTGCGCGAGAACTCTTCATCCTTCCTGATTCACCTGCCCCCCTGCGCCCAGCCCCGCCCATTCTTGCCATCCCGAGGCTGACCGCTGACTGCTTCCCCCTGACCGCCAGTAGCCGTCCCCCCCCACGACATGCCCCAAATTCTTTTTCGCCTATCCCCACGCTTACCAAAGCCTTACAACTACTACCCCATCCGGTGGGACAAATACTACTTGACGTTCAGTAAAAGCATGATATACTTATAACTAGGTCTCTGGAGGTCCTTCACGCCTCCTTCCACCGCCCTCCCCTTTGTCTCTTGTCCCTCCCCGCTTCTGGATACTGGCTCCTGGATGCCTCCCTCCGCTATCCCTCTATCGCTCCCCTTTTGCGCCTTTGCGGCTTGGCGTCTTTGCGTGATGTCCTCCCTTCCCTTTCCCTGTGTGTCCCCCCTCTACCCCTCACCCTCGCGGCGGAAGTCCGCCGTACGGGGACTTCCCGCCGCCACTATGTTGGGGGCCCGGGGTCCCGTGACTGCGGGATCAAGTCCCCCGGCTTCTCTTCCCTCCTTTGCGCCTTTGCGGCTTGGCGTCTTTGCGTGATGTCCTCCCTTGACCCCCGCGATACCCCCGAGTGCAATACCCGGACTCGTCCGCCTCGCTCACCGTTCCCAAAGGAATGTCGCCATGAAAAAGGTTCTCCTGTCTCTCTCCCTTCTCGCGTTTCTCGCTCCCCTCTCCCTCGCCGCTCCGCCCAGCGTCGCCTGGGAGGAGAACTTCGATAAACCCGACTCCCCCGCTAGCGGCGTAGTCATCTACGACGGCCGATACAGCGGCCTCTCCGGCGAAGCCGTTGTCCATGAGGTCAAAGACGGCGTCCTTCGCCTCGGCGTCGCGAAAGACGCCGCCCGTATCCGCGACCGCGTGAGCGTCCAGTTCGGCGTGTTCGACTGGTCCTTCGGCTCCCCCATCCGCCCCGCTCCCTCCCCCCAGTGGGGCCCCTTTGACCTCTCCGCCTTCCCCGTGATCGAGCTTCGCTGGCGAGGCGCCCGCTACGACGCCCTCTTCTACCACGTCGAGACCGCGGGCGGCAAACGCATCTCCGGCTACCTCAACATACACGAGACACGACGCGAGAAAGACCCCGACGGCTCCGAGTGGATCGTCACCACCAACCGCATCGCGCCCGATAGCGCGGTCCCCACGAATGGAACGGCCGTCAAGCTCCTTGGCATCAACTTCAACATCTCCGTCAACGACGGCAATCAGGACTGGATCACGGATCTCGACTACGTCCGCATCCGCTCCCTCACGGACGAGGAGGCGGCGGCCGAGAAGAACATCGTCGCGTCCTTCACCGGCTTTCCGGCCGCCCGCTGGCGCGGCTTCGACACCTTCTTCCCCTTCGGCGCATACACCGCCGGCTACTACCTCCGCGGGCCCTTCGAATACTGGGGCGGGGACTACGAGGGCTCCTACGCGAATTACGTCCGCCACAACTTCAACTACATCGCCGCCAACGACGAGATCGAGCTGGGCCGATTCCGCGGACAATCCTCCGATGAGGGCCTTGCGCAGTGGATCGGCGAGATGACGAAACTCGTTGATTCCGCCCGGGCTACCGGGATGCGCGTGAGCGTTGACATCCGTCGCCTCATGGAGGGCCGCGACCCCGCCCAGGGCTATGAGCAGCTTCTCCCCATCGCCAAACGCATCGCATCCGCATTCCCCGACGATTCCACGACCGTCTCCTGGACGGTCTGGGACGAGCCGGGCGCCGAGATGCTTCCCCCCCTCGTACGGATCATCCGTGCGATTCGCGAAGCTGATCCCCTTGGCCGTCCGGAGATGCTCGTCTTCAACAACACCACTTCCTACACCGCCTTCAGCGGCTACCTGAATCTCTGCTACTTCGACCTTTACCCCATCCTCCAAGGGGATCGAAACCCCTGGGCGATCCGCCAAACCGTCAAGTCGTATCGCCAGATCGCCCCCGATAAGCCCATCTGGGTCGTCCTCCAGGCGTTTGAGACGCTGCCGCCCGCCGCAAAGGGCCTCTATGTCCTCCCAAGCGATGCGGAGCTGCGACTGATGACCATGAGCGCCTTAGCCGAGGGCGCAAAGGGCTTCGTCTGGTACGAGGGGTGGATGGGTTTCGGGAAATACGAGGGGATGACTCGCCGCGCGGGCCAGCCCCATCCAGGCCTCATGCCTGCCTTGAGCGATCTTGCCCGGCGTCTCATTCCGATCGGAACACAGATGCTTTCCACGGACCCGATTGCCGATCCCGGATTCCGCGTCCAACAGGCGGCTCTTCCCGAGGGCGGGCATGGGATCGTGGTCTCGGCTTTGCGCGACCGCAAGGACACAATCGTTTTCCTCGTCGTCGTGAACGAGGACGTTGAGCATCCGCGCTCCGCGGATGTGGCTCTTCCCGCGGAGATCCTGCCCGAGGGTGCCGGCGTCTACGACCTCTACGCCCTGCTCAACCAGGACCTTGCAGCGGACCGGATGTTTACCGTGGAGACGCTGGCGTGCGGGGACGGACGAGTGTATGCAGTGTGCGCCCCGGATGTTTTCGAGCGTCTGCGGAATGCGATTCTCTCGAAGAAGGCCCTTGAGAAGTTGCGGGTCCTCACGCCTGACCTCACGATCGCTAGGCGCTGGAAGCTTCCCCTGGATGAGGTTGAAGCTGCCATCGGCCTTGCCCGCCGCCTCGCTGACGCCGGCGACGCTCAAGGCGCGGTCGATGAATCCGATCACGCCAACCGCCTTTTGGTAAAGGTCTTGGAGGATGATTCGGAACTCGACGCCGCGACGCGAGCCTTCGAGAACATGCGCGCCGACCTCGCGGAGCTCTCCCGGATTGCGGAATACGAGAGCGAGACGCCGAAGTGGTGGACGGGCGGCAACCATCCGATGCTCGTCCCCAACCCCGGCTTCTTGGACCTCTCCAAACGCTACTTCGAAGTGGGCCGCGCCTACCGTGATCTCTACTCGGCGTACCTCGCGGGGGATCGAGAGCCGCTTCGCAAGAAGCTCCAGGCGACCCGGATGGACTGCATGAGACTCCGCGAGGACCTCTTGGGATTCCTTCGCGAGAAACTCAAGCCTTCTGAGGAGCCGGCACAACCGGTACAATAAGGTCCGAGATTGTCGGTGAAATGTCGGTGTCGTGTCGGTTCAGGGGCGGTTGAATGTCGGTGAAGTGACGGGCCGGCGG
>JAZDKG010000287.1:0-34684 GCA_043803205.1 Planctomycetota bacterium | reverse complement strand
CTAAAGCACTCTGTGTATCCCGACCACCTCCCCGGCGTACCGGAACTCGTTTTGTGCAAGATCCACCCGTATCGTCTCATAGTTCTGGTTGGCCGGCACGAGCTCTACGAACCGGTCGTTGCGCCGAATCCTCTTGACGGTTGCCTCGCCGTCGACCACCGCCACACCGGTCTCGCCGTTTTCGAAGTCGGGCTTCCGGCGAACGATCACGTAGTCGCCGTCCCAGATCCCCGCGTCGACCATGCTGTCCCCCCGCACCCGCAGGCAGAAGAGATCGGCGCCGGAAGGGAAGAGGCTGTCGATGGACAGATACCCGTCCAGGTTCTCGACGGCGGTGATGGGGGTTCCGGCGGCGACGCGCCCAACAATCGGGAGCCCCGCAGGCGTCCTCAGCTCCTGCGCCAGAGCGATCCCGCGTGACCTGCGCGCCGATCGCTCGATGTAGCCCTTTCTCTCCAATGCCCCGAGATGGCGGCGGGCGGCGTTCGTCGAGGCGAAGCGGAAGCGCCAGGCGATCTCCCGCACGGTCGGCGGGCGCCCGTCCGTGTCGAGAGCCTCCCGGATGAAGGCCAGCACGTTCGACTGCTTGTCCGTCAAGGGTTCCATCTACATACCCCATAGGGGCCCTAGGCCCATAGTGCACAAATGAGCACTATTACGTATTTCGACATACGGGGCCGCCGCCTTTAGCACTTTTTTCTTGAGGAAAGGGGGGTGGGTGACTCTACTTTGCGAACGCCTGGGTCGCCGTAACGAGCCCCGGCAGGCCGCCAAAAAGGAAGGCCATGCGCACGGTTTCGGCGATCTCCGCTTCCGTGGCCCCCTGGGCCCGGGCGCGCTCGGCCAATGCCCGCACGCCGTCAGCGTGGCCGAGCACCGCGTCCACCAGCATGCCCATTAGCGTCTTGACCTTGATCGGAAGCGCTCCCTCCCCGCCCGCGAACTCCCGCACGGAGGCCACGTGCTTGAAAAGGTCAGGATCCCCTTTCTCCAGCAGTTCCATGAAAAGCGGCTTCTTCATCCCTTTTCCTTTCTCCGATCAATGCCCGGCAGAGCTTCCTACGGGTCAGGGCGATTCGGAGCGTCCCCGTACGGGGTCGGATCCGTCCTGATCCAAGGGTGTCATCTGAATGTCATCCACCCAATAGGTGCCCGCCCGTTGCGGGTTGAACGATACGGCGACGTTTCCGACCACGTCGGTCTCAGTCTTGCCGATCAGCATGCACTTCCGCCACGCCGTGCCCACCGGGAAGGTTCTGCTGAAGCCGGGGATCGCCTTCCACTCGGAGTTGCGGACCCATGCGGTCGCTTCGCCGGCCCCCTCGTCCCCCTTGAGCCACATCTCGAGTTTGTACCGGACGCTCGCCTTGAGTCTCGGGCCGCCGCCGACCTGACACAGCACGACGCCGCCGTCGATAAAGGCGGTGATCTCCACCTTCTGGCAGGACTTGCCCCCGTGAACGTCCTCCTGTTCCTCACTGAAATAGGAGACGTTCTCCCCCCACGTGTTGGAGCGCCATCCCGCCGCGATGCTGAAGGAAGCGTCGGCGGTCCGTTCGAGGCCCCCGTTAAGAACCAAGGGCTGCTCCCCCCTTGTCGCTTTCAATCTGTAATTCTTCGTGGGCCCCTTGGGCGTGGTCGCCTCCATGCGGGAGTTGATCTCTTCGGGCGCAAGCGCCCGCCCGAAGATCTCAACCGTCCCCATGAGGCCGCACCAGTAGTTGTTATCCGCGTACGCGCATCGGCCGAGATAGAGGTCTCGGCTCCCGCCCGCCTCGATCGAGCCCGTTAAGGCTGATTCCTTGACGACCACGCCGTTCACGTACAGTCGGATGGTCTGTCCGTCGTAGGAGAAGGCGAGGTGGCTCCACGTGTCAAGGGGGAGCGGCTTGTCGGCGAGAACGCTCTTCCAGCCCCCCGCGCTCACGTGCGCGATGGGCGTGTCGCGCGGGTCCAGGCCTAGGACGATGCGGATGTTTTGGGAGAGGATGTCTCTCGCGCGCGAGAAAGGCTGTGCATGCGGATAGACCCACGCGAGCGCCGTGACCCCCCCGGAATAGTCCTGGAGGCTCGGGTGTCCGGGCACGCGCCCGTAGTCGCTGAGGCCGTCGAAATCGAGGAGTCCGAAGATCCGCGTCGGAGCAGCGACCGCCCGGCTGTCGCCCAGACGGAGGTCGCACCCGTTCCCCGACTGATCGGGCAGCACGAGGTCGTTCGACGGTCGGGGCACCCAGCGGGCCCGCAACCCCCCGTCGTTCGCGAAGGCTCCCGCGGCCGCTAGACATGCGGCCGAAAGGGCGATCAGGATTCTCTTTGACATCCTCGCCTCCGTGGCGGCGCGCTTACGGGAGCAGCACGAGCGTGCCGAACTTCGAGGGATCAAGGTAGTTGCGGATCGTCCCTCCCCAGACGATGGACGACTTGCGGCCCTCCTGCTCCTTGGGCCGGTCGTTCGCCACGATCGAGATCCCCATGGAGAGCCCCGGCCCGTACGCCGCCTGGAGCACCCCGGGCAGGAGCTCCATGGCAAAAATCTCGCGCGGGAACGCGATCTCCATTGCGTACCCGCCGGCGATGTGCTTGGACTTCATGGCGAGGCCGGGAAGATGGCTCTTCCCGGAGTGGGGCGCGATCCCCCAGAGGTCCGTCGGGAAAGTCGCCGTCGCCGGCCCGAAGAGGAACTGGAAATCATCCTTGTCGTAGAAGGATCGCCCCAGGTCTTCGCGCTGGTTCGCGTCGACGAACACCTCGACGGATGTCCCGTTCCAGAGCTGCATGGCTTCGTTTCTTCGGTCCGGGAAGTCGTCGCGCACTTCAACGGCGAGGTAGAGGAAGTTGTCGTCGTAGCGCGCGCGCAAGGTTGCGGAGAGGTCCTCGGGTCCCTTCCATGCGGCCTGCCCGATCACGACCTGGCGCTTCTCCTTGAGCTGGAAGCGGCCCTCGTCGGTCCATTCGGATAGGTCCCCGTCGACGGCGACGGGGGACTTGGCGGGGAGCGCAAAGGCGAGACAGATCCTGCGCGAAGACGTTACGGGCTCCCGGCCTCCCTCGACCCGCATGGTGACCTCGCCCGCGAGTTCCTCCGGAGCCTTCGCGTACCGCAAGGGCATGTCGACCTGTCCCGTCTTTCCGGGGGCAAGCGGCGACATGGCGGCGTCCTTGCTCTCCAGCGAAACGCCCGGGGGAAGCGCCGTGACGGTGATCGCCGGCGAAACCTCCGCCCGGCTGGTGTTCCTGAGCCTTACGGTCAACTGCAACTCGCCCTTGATGCTCGTGACCCATATCCCCTCCAAGTCGAACTCCACGAGGCCCGAGATCTCGGCGGCCTCAAGCTGCGCAAGCAGCGCGTCACCCGTGAGATCCGGCGCCTCGATGACGATGGGGGTCGTCGAGACCTCGAACGACTTTCCCCCGTCTCTTGCTTCGCTTACGTCGATGTCGGCCCCGATCTCCCGGATCCTGACCCCGGGTATCTCCGACAGTGTAAGTTTGGGCGAGTCGGTGCGCTTCGACGCGAGGATCGCCACCGCGCGGTCGCCTTTGTCGAAGGCGTAGGCCTGGAGGTCCGCTGCGAGTTCCGCGTCGCCGGCGTAGGAGAGCCCTTCCTGCAGGCCCGGCTCCTTGCGCAGGACCTCTCCGGCCTGCGCGGGCATGAGCCCCGTCACCTTTCCCGCGGCGAGCGCGGCCTCGAGGGTCCCCATGTCGCTCGCTCGTATGTAGACTGGCTCCGCTCCGAGGGGGAGGGCGCAAGCGTCCGCCTTCTCCACGTCACGGCGCTCATTTCCCATGATGTCGAGGTACGTGAACTGTGCCGCGTCGAGCGGGAGGCGGAGCGTCCCCGGCCTCTCGTGCGCGCGCAGGCCCCACGCTACAGCGACCGGGCCCTCGGGGGTCTTGAAGAGATAGCACCGGGCCACGGCGCCCCAGTCGACCTTCCGGTGCAAGGTAGCCTGGCCGAGCTGCAACAGCAACTCCGACATCACGACTCCCGAGGACTTGAGGCGCATGTGTCCGGACATGATCGAACTCGTGAGGTCGCCGTCCTCGTATCTCCCGCCCGGAAACGGGTAGAAGAAGTTCCTTGGGCAATTGTTGGTCATTTCGACGATGGTGGAGCGCACCACGAACTGGGCACCTTGGACGGGGTCTTGGGGCGGATCCTGCCGGGTCCAGGGCACGTCGTCCACCCAGGGATAGAGCCTCGAGAAGGGCATGCAGAAGATCGGGTGCTCGGTGTTCCAGATGGGCTTAACCTCGCCATACGCCCGCATGAGCTCCGTGATCTCGCTGAAGGCCTGCGACACCGTGGTCCCGCCGCCCCCCATTTCTTCCTCGGGCATGTTCGGTCCGGACGGCGTCATCCCCCCCACGTCGGCGTGGATGGAAAGGATATCCATGTAGTCGAGCCCCCCGGAGCCGAACAGGCGGTTCATGAAGCTGCGGGTGCTCGCGTAGTCCAGGGTCGCCAGGCACCCTCCCAGGACCTTACAGTTCGGGTCCGCTTCCTTGGCCGCCTCCCAGGTCGTCTTGAGGAGTACGAAGTAGTTCTCGGGGGTGTCCGACCACCAACTGTAGCTGAATGGTTCGTTCCAGACCTACCAATAGTGGATCCGGTCCTTGAAGTGCGAGACCGTCCGGTAGACGTATTCCCTCCACTTCCCGATATCGGGAAGATGCGTCCCCCACCCGGCCTTCACGTCGTCCGGATGGACGAGGGCCCACTTTGGGACGGTCCGCAGGGTCCCTACGATGTTGAAGCCGTGGCTGCGGTACCGGTCGATCCCCGCATCCTGAAAGTTCCACTTGCCTTCTTCGGGCTCGACGTCGATCCACCGCACGGAGCCGTCCTTGTCAAAGAAGTCGTGCAGCCTCTGCCAGCGGACCCCCAGCTTCTCAGCGATTACGATGTTGCGGATCCTCGAGACGTGCGTCCCCACGGGGCTGGCCTGGTCGTCGTCCTGCGACGCTGGGCGCGCGGGACGGACGTATCCGAAGCAGAGCTCCTCCTGTCCCGCCGGCGCCCCGCCCGCCTCCGCGGTCGCGATCAGGCTCAAGAGCCCTTTCCATCCAGGATCGAGCGCGAAATCGTCCGCGCCATGTCCATCGGCGTCTAAGGTGACGGACCGGTCGAACGCCTTCACCTCGAACCCCCTGTAGTCGTAGAGGACGCACTTCACCGCTGAGGCCGCCCCAGACGGCTTGTCCACGCATACTTCCAGGTGGACCGGTACGGTTTCTGTCGTATAGAAGAGGTTCGCCTCGGCTTCATGGCCGGTGGTGAGGCCGATCTCGGCCTTGGAGGCGGGAGCGTAATCGGTGGGCGTCTCCCCCTCCTCGATCTGGATCCCGTCCAGCCACACCACGCTCCCTTCCGGATGCGTGATCCACAGCTTGTAGTAGCCGTTGCGCGATTCAGGCAGAGTCGCGACCACGTGGTATCTCTTCCACTCTGCGTCGACCTGGAAGCTGCCGCTGTTGCTCGAGAGCCGGTCGCCGTGGCCGGAACCGGGTCGGTAACTGCTCGACATGCTGAAGGCGATCCAGCCGGACCCGCCTTGCGCCTTGGCGTACATCGAGACCGTATACTTCTTGCTCGGGTCCAGCTTCATTTCCTTGCTCCGGATGAACCCCGGGTAGTTGAAGCAGAAGCTGCGTCTGCCGAACTTGGCTTCCGTGTCGCTGATTAGGCCTTCCTTGCAAGTCGTCATCTCGTCGTACTTGGTGGGGTCGAGCTTGCCGCCTCTCTGACCCGTGTCCCATCCGATCCACGTGCCCATGCCGATCTCGAAGCTGCCGTTCGGGATAAGGTTCTGCGCATGGGCGCAGACAGCGACCAGGAGCATGAGGAGCATCCCCAGGGACATGGTCGCGCGGCGATTCTTCATGTGAGTCTTCCTTTGATCCGGGGGTCTGGGGCAACGGGCGTGTCGGCCGTTGACATGGTAGCACGGCCCGGTGCGGGCGGCAACGCGCTTGACGGGGGAATCGAGAGAAATAGAATAGATGACTAGGGGCACAGGCCACGAGCGAAAACGCCGACGGCGCCGACCATCCGGATTGCCAGGAAAGGGTCGAGATCGTGCGGGAACTCAACGTCGGTATCGATATCGGATCGATCAGCGTCAAGATCGTGGCCGTGGACGCCGACCGGACGATCCTGCGCGAGGTCTACGAGCGGCACCAGGGACGACCCAACGAGGTGTTTCTCGCCCGGATGGAGGAGGTCCTGCGGGAGCTGCAACGGACCGCGGGCGGCAGGCTGGCCTTCACGGGGACCGGCGGAAAACCCCTCGCGGGGCTCTTGGGCGCTGCCGCGGTGAACGAGATCATCGCGCAGGCGCGCGCCACGTGGGAGTTCCATCCCGACGTCCGCACGATCATCGAGATCGGGGGCGAGGACTCCAAGCTCATCATGCTTGAAACGAGCGAGACCGGGAAGCACCAGGTCCAGGACTTCGCCATGAACACGATGTGCGCGGCGGGGACCAGGAGCTTCCTCGACCAGCAGGCCTCCCGGCTGGGCCTCGCGATCGAGGAGCTCGGGGACCTGGCGCTCAGGAGCAAGACTCCCCCCCGCATGGCCGGCCGCTGCAGCGTGTTCGCAAAAAGCGACATGATCCATCTGCAGCAGCAGGCGACGCCCGACTACGACATCGTGGCGGGGCTTTGCTTCGCCATGGCCCGGAACTTCAAGGGGAACTTGGGAAAAGGGAAGGAGCTTGCCAAGCCCATCAGTTTCCAGGGAGGGGTGGCGGCGAACCAGGGGCTTGTAAGGGCCTTCCGCGTGGTGCTCGAGGCCGCTGACGGGGAGCTCATCATCCCCGAGCACTTCGCGACGATGGGGGCCCTCGGGGCGATCTTCCATGCGATGGATACGGATGCCGGGGCGGTGAAGAGCTTCGACCTCGACAGACTTCGTGCGAAACTACAGGAAGCCAAGAGCGTCGGGCACGTCATGCCCGCCCTGCGCTTCCAGGGCGACCCCTCGACGCGTCACTACATCCGGTCCGGGATCAACGCGGAGGGGAAAGCGAGGCCCCACCGCGTGTACCTCGGCGTCGACGTGGGATCGATCTCGACGAATGTGGTGGCGCTGGACGAGGACGGCCGCCTCGTGTCGAAGTCGTACCTCATGACGGCGGGCCGCCCGATCGAGGCCGTGCGCAATGGCCTCTCCGAGGTGGGCGCGGAGCTTCCCAAAGACGTCGAGGTGCTCGGCGTGTGCACGACGGGGTCCGGAAGGTACCTCACGGGGGATTTCGTGGGAGCGGATGTCGTGCGCAACGAGATCACCGCTCAGGCGACGGGCGCGCTCGCGATCGATCCGGAAGTCGACACCATCTTCGAGATCGGGGGGCAGGATTCGAAATACATCAGCCTCGACAACGGCGTGGTCGTGGACTTCGAAATGAACCATGCCTGCGCGGCGGGGACAGGGAGCTTCCTCGAGGAGCAGGCCGAGCGCCTTGGGATCTCCATCAAGGAGGAGTTCGGAAAACTGGCCCTCGCCAGCTCCCGACCCGTGAAACTGGGAGAGCGCTGCACCGTCTTCATGGAAACGGACCTCCTGCACCACCAGTACGAGGGGGCGAACCTGGATCAGCTCGTGGGGGGGCTGTCGTACTCGATCGTGCTCAACTACCTGAACCGCGTGGTCGGCACCCGGCGGGTGGGGAACCGCATCTTCTTCCAAGGCGGCGTGGCGGCGAACCGGGGGGTGGTCGCGGCCTTCGAACAGGTGACGGGCAAACTCATGTTCGTCCCCGAGCATCACGAGGTGACCGGCGCGATCGGGTCGGCGCTCCTGGCCAGGGAAGAAAGGCTGCTGTCGGGCGGCGCGAAACCCAGCCGATTCCGCGGCTTCGACCTCACCCACCGCAAGTACGAGATCGAATCGTTCGAGTGCGAGGACTGCCCGAACCACTGCGAGATCAAGCGCGTGCAGATCGAGGGCGAGGACCCGCTCTTTTACGGCAGCCGCTGCGACAAGCACAACCTCAAGGGGAAGAAGGGACGGAAGGGCGCCGGCGTGCCCGACCTCTTTACGGAGCGTCACCGTCATCTCACGGCGGATTACGGGACGAAGCGCCCCGAACATCCCAAGGGGAAGGTGGGGATCCCCCTGGCGCTTTTCCAGTACGATCTCCTGCCGTTCTGGAAGGCGTACTTCGAGGCCCTGGGGTACGCCGTGGAAACATCCAGACGCACCGACAAGGCGATCATCCGGCTCGGCGTCGAGCGGGTGGCGGCGCAGACCTGCTTCCCCGTCAAGGTGGCCCACGGACACGTGGAGGAGCTTCTCGCAAGCGACGTCGACGCGATCTTCCTCCCCTCGATCGTCAGCATGGAAAAGGACGTGCCCGGGCAGGAGACGAACTACCTGTGTCCGTACGTGCAGACGATTCCCTACCAAGTCCGCGCCGTGTTCTCGGGCGGGGAACTCGCGAAGCCCCTGTGGACGCCTTACTTCCACTATGAGCTCGGCGAGCGGGACTTCATCGACTTCGCAACGGCGACCCTCGGGGCCACGCGGGCGAAAGCGCGCCGCGCGGTCGCCGTCGCGCGCCACGCGCTGCGGGAGTTTCGCAGGAGATGCATCGCGCAAGGAGAGGAGGCGGTAGCGGCGATTCCGGCCGGCGCCCGCGCGGTCGTACTTATCAGCCGCCCCTACAACGGGTGCGATCCCGGCGCGAACCTGGACTTGGCGAAAAAGCTCAGGGAAATGGGCGTGACGGTCCTGCCAATGGACTTCCTCTCGACCACGGGCGCGCATCTCGGCGAGGACTGGGACAACATGTTCTGGAAGTACGGGCAGCGAATCGTCCGGGCGGCGCAGATCATCCGGGACGATCCGCGGCTCTACGCAATCTACGTCTCCAACTTCTCCTGCGGGCCGGATTCGTTTCTGGGGACGTTCTTCAAGGAGCTCATGACCGGCAAGCCCGCCCTCGTCCTCGAGATCGACGAGCACAGCGCCGACGCCGGGGTTATCACGAGGCTGGAAGCGTTCTTTGATTCCGTCCGGAACGCCCGGACGCCCGAGCAAAAAGGCGGGAGGGTGTTTCCCGCGTCGTCGACGAACGGGATGTACCGGACCCTGTACGTCCCGCACATGTGCGAGCACGCCCACGCCTTGGCGGCGGCGTTCCGGTCCTGCGGCCTGCCTGCGGAGGCGCTGCCCGACAGCGATGAGGAGAGCCTGCTCATCGGGCGGCGCTACACGACCGGCAAGGAGTGTCTCCCCGCGATCGTCACGACGGGTGACATGGTGAAGAAGACCATGGAGAAGGGCTTCGATCCTGCGAAGAGCGCGTTCTTCATGCCCTCGGGCTCCGGGCCGTGCCGGTTCGGACAGTACAACAAGCTTCACCGCCTGGTCCTGAAGAAGATCGGGATGGGCGAGGTGCCGGTCTACGCGCCGAACCAGGGCAGACAGTTCTATGAGGACTTCAAGACCCTCGCCAAGGACCCGACTCGGGTCGCTTGGCAGGGGCTATGCGCCGTGGACCTCTTCTACAAGGCCCTGCACGCGATCCGCCCGTATGAGAAGAACCTCGGCGAGACGGACCGGGTGTTCCAAGAGGTGATCGCGGAGCTCTGCCGGGACATCGAGTCCCAGCGCAGCGTCCCCGCCGAGATGCGCAAATACGCGCAGGCCTTCCGATCGATTCCGCGTACGGACGGCCCGCCGAAACCCCTCGTGGGAGTGGTGGGGGAGATCTATGTGCGGACGCACCCCTTCAGCAACAACAACGTGGTCGCGGACCTGGAGGCCCTGGGGTGCGAGGTCGACCTCGCCCTCTTCGGGGAGTGGCTGTATTACACGAACTGGACGCGGATCCGGGAGGGGAAGAGGACCCGGGCGCCTATCTACGCGTTCAAGAACTGGTTGCGCCACACGGTGCAGCGCGCCGAAGAACGGAGGCTCGCGCGGCCCTTCCACGATATCGTCCGGCAGCCCGTCGAGACGCGGACGGAGGACGTGGTGCGCCTGGGGAACCGCTACATCCACGACACATTCGAGGGAGAGGCCATCCTCACGATCGGTCGCGCCCTCGAGCTCTATCACGAGGGGGCCGCGGGCATCGTCAACGTGATGCCCTTCACGTGCATGCCCGGGACGATCGTCTCCGGGATCTTCGACCGGCTGCGGACCGAGCACGACAACCTTCCGGTGCTGTCGATCGCCTACGACGGCCAGCGGGAGGGGAGCTACGGCACGCGGCTGGAAGCCTTCGTGCACCAGGTGAGGGAATACCACGAGAGACAACTGGCGGGGGCGGCTCACTGAGCAGGTGCGACGGGACGCGCGGCAGGAAAGGGGGCCTCGGCGGATGAGAGTCTTCGTGATGGGAGACGGCGGGTGGGGGACGGCGCTCGCGTGCGTCCTCGCGGACCGTGGGCACGCTGTGGCGCTCTGGAGCCATGACGTCGACTATGCTGGAGAGCTCGCGCGGACGCATCTGAACCGGAAGTTCCTGCCCGGGGTGAAGATCTTGCCCTCGGTACGCGTCACCGCGGACGCTGGCGAGGCCCGCCAGGCGGAGCTCGTCGTCGTGGCGGTGCCGACGATCTACCTCAGGACCGTGCTGTCGAGTTTCGTGGGAGCGATCTGTGACAAGGCCATCCTCGCCAGCGTTGTCAAGGGGGTCGAGCAGGGCACGCTCAAGCGGCCCAGCGAGATCGTGGAGGAACACTTCGAGGGGAAACCGACGGCCGTCGTGTCGGGCCCGAGCCATGCGGAAGAGGTGGCGCTGGGTCTTCCAACCTCCGTCGTGGCGGCAGCGAAGGACCTCGGTGTCGCTAGGCGCGTGCAGGAGGCCTTTGGAACCCCCCTCCTGCGCGTATACGCTTCTACGGACGTCGTCGGAGTGGAGTTGGGCGGGGCGCTCAAGAACGTGATCGGCGTCGCCGCCGGGATCTGCGAGGGGCTGGGGTTCGGACACAACTCGCTTGCCGCTCTCCTGACGCGCGGCCTCGCGGAGATCACGCGCCTCGGTGTCGCCCTCGGCGCCCGCGCCGCCACCTTCCGCGGCCTTTCGGGGATGGGGGACCTCATCACCACGTGCTTCAGCCCTTACGGGAGAAACCGCCACGTGGGGATCGAGATCGGCAAGGGGCGCAAGCTCGCCGACGTCGTGGCGGAGATGGAGATGGTCGCGGAGGGGATCCACACCACCCGCGCCGCCCTCGCTCTCGCGGCCAAGTGCGATGTCGAGATGCCCATCACGAGGGAAGTGGCCGCTATCCTCTTTGAGGGGAAGAACCCGCGCCGCGCCGTGACCGACCTCATGACGAGGGAGCTGCGGGAGGAGAAGGAGAGCTTCGACGGGTAAGGCGCGGGAGTCAGGTGGCGCGCGCGGTTGATCCCCGATCCACGAGAGATGCGTGGAAGACGCGGGATTCGACAGCGCGTCCCCGCAACATCGCTAGGAGCAACTCCGCCGCCACGGCGCCCATTCCGAGGCGGTCACGGGACATCGCGGAGATGCCGACAAGGTCGCGCACGGCCGCGAGCCCGTCGTTTGCGGAGATGAGCGATACGTCCCTGGGGACTTGGAGCCCCAGTCCTGCAAGCGCCCTGCGAGTCTCCCACGCGAGCGTCATGTTGTAGGCCAAGACGGCGGCCGGCGGTCGGGTGAAGAACCTCCTGTGTCCTTCCTCCCACCGGGCGGGGGGAAGAAGGAAAACCGGAGCTAGACCGGCGGCGCGCGTGGCGTCGAAATACCCTCTCGCCCTCTCGTCCCGGGGCTCGGCCGCCGGGTGGAGACAGGCGATCCGGCTGTGTCCGAGCGCAAGCAACTCCTGCACGGCGAGGCGGGAGGCTTCCTCGTCATCACGCGAGACGCTGATCCTCGTCGGGCTCGCCGGAACGTTGAGCCAAACCACTGGGACACCGAGCGAACGGATCGTTTCCTCAAACTCGGGTCTGCCGTCCCCCGGAGGTTCGACCGCGAGCGCGTCGAAGTGCCGAGAGAGGAGATAGTCCGGGGGGGAGTCGGGATCGGCAGCGAGGAGATCCTCGATCATGAGGAGCAGTACCCGGCAGCGCGCCGGGCGCAGCCCCCCCGCGATCCCCGTCATGTACTCCGCCGACGTAGAGTCTAAGAGCATGTGGCCGGCGGAGGCCGCTAGATAGCCGATGGTCTCAGGTGCGGCCGAGCGAAGCGACCGGGCCGCGGAGCTGGGGCGGTATCCCAGGGAGCGTACAATGGACCAGATGCGCCGGCGGGTGTCGGTGCTGATGCGGGCCGCGTCCGCGCGTCCGGAGATGACGGCCGACACCGTCGGGACCGACACGCGCGCTTCCCTCGCCACGTCTCGGATGCTCGGGCTCATCGCGTGCTCCCGGGGGTCTGGGGGGGTGATTCGGGCATGGGGACGTACGGCGCGACGATCTTCGATACGCGGTTCATGCGGTCCGTCCAGCCCTTCCCTTGACTGAGCGACCGTTCCTCGAGCGGCAGATAATAGTAGACGTCGGGGACGTGACGGATGAAGACCTCGGCATACGGGATCTCCATGACCTCCCCGAAGTGTCCGTCGGCGGTCTCCATGCGTTTTCGTGCGTAGACGCCGTCGTAGCGCTGGCTCTTGAGATGGTCGAGCGCCCGGACCTTTCTCTCGATCGTGTCGGTGACGTCGACGTAGACGTCATAGACGATATTCATCGTCTTGGAGATGCTCCAACGCTTCTCGATCCCGCCTCCGATGAAGAAGACCTGGGAGACCTGGTGAGGCGGAAGATCCTCGTCGCGGAGCCAGCGGGAGCAGCTCTCGAGCGCTAGGAGCACGATCTGTCCGATCTGCGGGTGCGTGCCGAGGAGCCCGCCCTCCGCCATCGGATGGTGGGTGATGAGGAGATCGGGTTTCTCCTGGCGGATGAGATGGGAGATCTTCCGGATGATGGGTGGGTTGACGAGGAGGATATCGTCTTCCTCGAAGAGGAGACGGATGTCAGTTATGCCCAGCTCCGCGCCCGCGCGTCGGACTTCCTCGGCCTTGAAGTTGCGGATCTCCTCGGACGTTGCCTGCGCGAGTTTCTCGACTCGTTGGCCGATGGGCTTGTTCTTCTCATCCATAAACAGTGCGGCATGGGACCGGACGCCCGTCGTGACAAGGACGACCGTGACTTGGTCGCCTCGTTCGACGTGGTGGCAGAGGGTGCCGCCGCTGTCGTCGAAGGCATCGCCGGGATGGGCGCAGATAAGGAGGATCTTGAGAGGCCGCACGTTGTTTCTCCTTACTAGGACCTCTTTTGCTAAAACGATATGCTATATCGTTATTGCAACTTATCAAGCACGAAGTTAGGTTTGTTTTTGGCAAGGGGCATCGCTTGGCAGGCACCCTGGGTGCGCCGCGGCCGCGGGAACTGCCGACATCGGTGACTCCACGGGTTTGGGCCGTATAATGTCGGACCTGTCTCGAAAGAGAGCGCAGGGGGGTAGCGGAAGGGCAGGCAGCAAGTGCGGAAAAGGATGTTGGGGCGAACCGGGATTGAGGTTTCCGTCATCGGCCTGGGTTGCTGGGCGATGGGAGGATACTACTGGGGAAAGACGGACGAAGGGGAGCTTGCCACCGCCATCGGGGCGGCGGTGGACGCTGGCGTCACCCTTTTCGATACGGCCGACTCGTACGGCTTCGGCCGAAGCGAAGGGCTCCTGGGAAACGCGCTCCACGGGAAAAGGGAGAGGGTCGTCCTCACTTCGAAGGTCGGACTCGTTTGGGACGAAGGAGAGAAGTTCGGCCGGACGCAGCTCATGGAGATGGAGAAGGGCATTCGCAAGGACCTCTCGCGCTCCCACATCCTTGAGGCGGTGGAAGGCAGCCTCAGGAGGTTACGTACGGACTATCTCGACTTGTACCTCCTGCACTGGCCCGATGTAGGCACGCCCGTTGAGGAGTCGCTCGGCGCGATGGAGGAGCTTGTGCGCTCGGGGAAGGTTCGCGCCGTGGGGGTGTCGAACTTCGACGCCGAGGACGTGGCGCGGGCGGACGCGGTTTATCCGATCGCGTGCAACCAAGTCCCGCTTAGCATCTTCCTGGGACGCGGACAAGCCGAGGCGATCGACGCGTGCCGCGCGGCCGGGGTGGGAGTGACGGCGTACTGGGCGCTCCACAAAGGATTGCTGACGGGGAAGTACGGAGCGCAAGCCAGGTTCGGGTCCGACGACTGGCGACACTATGACCCCGAGTTCCAGGGAGAGCCCTACGCTCGGCGCGTGCGCGTCGTGGAGAAACTCAAAGGCCTTGCCGCAGAGCTCGGGGTCTCGATGAGTGCCCTCGCGTTGGGATGGGTGATCGCGCAGCCGGGGGTGACGGCCGCGCTTGTCGGCGCCAAGACTCCCGCACAGGCGCGTGAGAATGCCGGGGCCGACATCGAGTTGGATGCGGAGACGCTGCGGAAGATCGATCAGATTGCTCAAGAGGTGACGCAGGAGACCGAGGGAGCTTGACGACCGCGTCACGACGGGTATGTTGAAGCGGCTGAGGGAGGGGGCTGTCGCGACAAGGGGGGGAGAAAGGGAGGCCGATATGGACGGATGGATGGGTTTGCTATCGGGGATCTCCCGCCCGAGCGCGTGGGAGAGCCGGTCGGTGAGCGCGGAGAACCCGAAGGGGGAAAAGGAAGGAGGGGCGCGCTCCGTGCCGCCCACGGAGGGACATGCCGCGAGCCGATTAGGCAAGGGGTGGAAAGCGCGCGCCTCGATCACCCTCCCCGCGCATGAGGCGGTGACGCTCTTCGATGTGGGCGGGCCGGCGGTCCTCCGGCATATCTGGATCACGGTGGACCCGAAGGCCTACCGGCGCTGCCTGCTCAGGTTCTTCTGGGACGGAGAAGCAACCCCTTCGGTCGAGGTCCCGCTCGGGGACTTCTTCTGCTCGGGTTTCGGCAGGCGCGTGGACATCAACTCCCTGCCGATCGCCGTGTGCCCGGAGGGTGGGTGCAACTCCTATTTCCCCATGCCCTTCCGCAAACACGCGCGGGTCACGATCGAAAACCAGGGACGGGAGGACATCAGCGGGTTCTACTATCAGTTCGACTACGCCTTGGGGGAGGTGCCTGCCGACGAGCTCTATTTCCACGCGCAGTGGCGGCTCGAAGCGCCCGTCCAGTACAAGAGGGAATACACCATCCTCGACTTCGTGAAGGGGACCGGACACTACGTAGGGACCTACTTCGCCTGGGAGCAGACGACGGACGGATGGTGGGGCGAGGGTGAGATCAAGTTCTACGTCGACGGAGACAAGGAATACCCGACGATCTGCGGGACGGGGACGGAAGACTATTTGGGCGGGGCGTGGGGCTTCGGGAGTCGGTCATACTCCACCGCGTTTTTGGGGTACCAGCGCCACGCGGCGGAAGGGGAATGCGTGCCCAAGCACGGGGCGTACCGATGGCATGTCCTCGATCCAATTCACTTCCGCAAAGACCTGCGCGTAACGATCCAGGACCTGGGCTGGGGGCTAGCGGGGCTCGAGGCCCGTCGCGACAACATCGCGTCGGTGGCGTATTGGTACCAGACGGAACCGCACGGAAAGTTCCCCGAGTTGCCGGGGAGCGTGGAACGGGTCGGGACGATATAGTCCGGCTATCTCATCAGAAGAGTAGCATGCAACGACGATTCATGAGTGTCCTGAGAGCCAGCGTCGTGACGTTCTGCGGCTTGGCGCTGCCGGTATGCATGGCGACGCAAGGCATTGCGGCCACGGCCGAGGTGTCCAAGGCGGAAGAGGTCCAATGGCTGCGCTGGGTGATTCCGCTCCCAAAGGAAATCCAGATTGCCCGGAAAGTGGAAGTGCCCGCCTCGCAGGTCAAGGTGACCTTGCGACCCGGCGCTGGCGAAGTGGAGAAGCAAGCGGCGGAGGAGCTGAGCGCGCTTCTGGCGAAGCACGGCGGGTCGGACGGGGGCGAGAAGACCTTTGAGATTCTCGTGGGCGTCTGCGACGGCGACGGCAAGTTCATGGGGCACGCGATCCCGGATGCCGGCGAATTGAGCAAGCTGCCGAACCGGGACCAAGCGTATGTGATCCGTCCTCTGGGTGACGGCCGTCTCGCGTTGGCAGCGCTCAACGAACGGGGCGTCTATTATGCGTCCCAGACCCTCCAGCAACTGATCGAGAGCCGATTCGCGGATGAAACCGTCACAATCCCCTTAGCGGTCGTCACAGACTGGCCGGATATCGAAGAGCGCGGATTGTGGAACAATGACGCGGCGATGATTCCGTGGATGGCCACCCTCAAGATCAACTTTTTCCCGTTCGGGGCGCCCGGGCTCGTCCATCCGCAACGGGGGGAACCGATTCGGATGGGGGACGCGCCGCCCATGGATGCGGTCAAAGCAGGTCGCCGGCGCGGTTTCACGCTGGTTCACCGACTGCCCCACTACGATTTCGTCATGTCGCGCTATGGCGTGGGCGAAGCCTATCCGGAGCTTCTCGGCAAAGGCGCGCGGGCGAAGCGCGCAGTCGGTCGCGAGACCTACTACTGTCCTTGCGCGTCAAACCCCCTTCTGGCCCGAATCACCACGGAGATGATGACGGACCTAGCGGCGAGAGGGGCAAAGGAAATCGCCGTCTGGCAGTCCGAATCGCCGGCCCTCCAATGCGAATGCGACGAATGCCTGAAGTCCACCCAATCCGTGTTGGAGGCCAAGGCGGGCGTGGCGGCCTGGCGCGAGGTGAAGAAGGAATATCCCGATCTGAAACTCCGCATCTTCTTCTGTTTCCGGGACGCCAATTTCGATTTCCTGCCGACCGGGGTCAAGGCCGAGAAAGTCTACAACCTGACTGCACCTTTCCTTGACTATGCTGCCAACGGCGGCTGGCTAGCGAGCTACAACGGTCCCTATTCTCCACGCGTGGAAGGTGCGGGTCTGCTATGCTATGCGACGCAGATGAAGGACTTCTGCGCTCGGATGCAGGAACAGAAGATTCGTGGCGCGTATTGTCTGAACCGTTTCCGAGGTCCGGGCGCGTACCAGCAGGCGGTGTTCGCTTTCCCCATCAGCGCGTTCGCCGAATGGTCCTGGAACGTCAATGGCCGGACGTTGGACGAGTTCGCCGTTGCCTGGGCGACGCGCCAGGGGTATGAAGATCCGGAGAGGGTGGCTGAATGGGTAGAACTGATGGAGCCGGTTGAAGCGCCGCTTGTCGAGATTGCCATACGTTCCCTGGACTTCAGCGGGCTTGGGGCGCAACTGTCTCAGTGTGTGCGGGAAAAGAAGGATTTCTCTCAAGCCCAGCCCGCTTTCTATGGTTTCGCCTTTGGCGGATTCCCGACGGAGGAGCGGTATGATGAAGCATTGGCGGCCTGTGAGAAGGCCCTGGGAATCGCCGACGGTCTGAAGAAGCGCGACCTCGCGCTGGAAACGAAGTACGCGGCGGCCTTCATCACCATGCTCAAGACGCTGAATCAAATCCTGGTGGAGGCGCCCAAGGCGGATCTATCGCAAGCGGAAGACCGACGGCGACTGAACGTGCTGCGGGATGAATACGCCGCCGCCATCAACGAAATGATCGAGGCGTTTGATCAAAAGACGGATTTGCTGCAAGCTGAACCGAAGACGTTTGCCGATTCCATGAAGACCGCGCACAGGGAGATGTGGGAAACGGCCCGACAGGGCATGGTCTCGGCCGTGTCATCACTTCCGGAATAGCTTTCCCATATCGTTGCCGCGAAAGGGAGAAAGAGAGAATGGCGCGACGACTCGTCACATCCGCAATGGTCCTTGTGATTGCATTGCTCACAACGGTCGTGCTGACCGGGGCGGCTGCGCAAGGCGCCGCCGGCAAGGTCGACGTATCGAGTGCGGAGCAAGCGGCCTGGTTGCGCTGGGTGATCCCGTTGCCCAAGGAGATCGGGATCCCCAACAAGGTGGGAGTGTCGGCCTCCCAGGTCAAGGTGACGTTGCGGGCGGACGCGGGCGAGGTGGAGCGGCAGGCGGCGGAGGAGCTGGAGACGCTCTTAGCGAAGCACGGCGCGTCGGACGAGGGCGAGAAGACGTTTGAGATCGTCATGGGCGTATGTGACGCCAATGGCAAGCTCATGGGGCACGCGATCCCGGATATCGGCGAACTGAACAAGCTCCCGAACTACGAACAGGCGTACCTCATCCGTCCCCTGGGCGACGACCATCTCGTCTTGGCCGCGCTCGACGAGTGGGGCGTGTATTACGCGGCGCAGACGCTGCGGCAGTTGCTGGAAGGTAAGCTTGTCGACGGCAAGGTAACGATTCCGCTGGCTTCAGTGACCGACTGGCCCGATCTGGATCAGCGCGGCGAATGGGGTGGCCTCAGTTGGTTTCCCGCGAGCGAGATCGAATGGATGGCCCGCCACAAGATGAACATGGTCGTGTACCACGTCAGCTTTCACATCCGAGGGGACGGTCGCGGAGGCGTTACCGGTATCCATCCGGACCGGATCGCGTTCGGCCGGCGCCATGCGCTCAATATGGTGCCCATCATCACCCACTTCTCTATCTTGGGGGAACAGACGAACCTGTTCCAGGTCTATCCCCAACTCAGAGGCAAAGCAAAGCCAGGGGGAGGCGCCGAGCGGGACCTCGGCGAGGCTGAGCTGACCACCGTGCCGTGTCCGTCGCAGCCCAAGATGGTCGAGGTGCTGGCCGACTTCATGTGCGCCATGGCCGCGGAAGGGGCCACCGAGATCGACTGCTGGCTGACGGAGGGAAGGAACGTCCAGTGCTTGTGCGAGGAGTGTCTCGCCGAAGGCGCCAACATGCAGTATGCCCTCGAGGCCCGCGCGTACGTCAAGGCGTGGCGCATCGCGCGGGAGCAGTATCCGAAGCTGAAGATCCGCATCACGCTCACGCAGGGCACGTACGACACCAACGACAAGGTGCTGGCTGAGGTGCCCCCAGGAGTGGGCGTGACGTACTACTGTAGCTGGGGCACGTATAACTCGCTGCGTGATCCCATGATCTATCCGCTGCTGGAAGATTTCGCGGCCAAGGGCGGATGGCTGGGCGTGGTTCCGCAGTTGACGGCGTCGTTCGGTGCGGTGACCCCTTGGACGGGGCCGCAGTTCATCAGGTATCGGATGAACGAGTTTGTGGACAAGAAGGTGAAATGCCTGATGGGTTACGCCACGTACAGCAACCGCTTGTATGATTTCAACGTGACGGCGGCGGCGGAGTGGGCGTGGCATGCGAAGGGGCGCGACGAGCGCGAGTTTGCCGCGGCGTATGCCACCCGGGGCGGGATAAGCGATCCCGACGCCTTTGCCGAGTGGGCCGTGTTGCTCGGGCCGGTGGGATGGGACTTCTACGGTCCTGCGATGTACGACTTCAACCACACGGGCAAGCTCGTCGACATCGTGGCAGCGCGCGCCGATCCTGGCCTGGGGAAGAAGGGGATGTTTGAGTACTTCCCGACGTTCGAGCATTTCGACGAGGATTTGGCGGTGTGCGAGAAGACGATGAAGATCGGCGAGCCGCTCGGCGATCCGGCGATGATCGCTGAAACGCGGGTCATTCAAGGTTATGTGAGCATGATGAAGGAGACCGCGTTCATTGCGATGCAGGTTTCCTCGCTGGTCGAGCCCACGTATGACGAGCGCGTCCAGGTGCAGAAGGCCGTGACAAGGCTGGGTATCGCCGGTATTCAAACCGTTCACGGATTGGACCAGTGGGAACAGTCGCTGGGCCGCGACCTCATGGAGTACGGGAGGTACCCGATAACCGTGTGCGCGGTCAGTGAGAATGTCTTTGGGATCGGCGATGCGCTCGGCGCCGTCTTCGGCGTCCGCAGTTTCGCATCGAGTCGCCTTTCGAGCTACCTTTCCCAAAAGGTTGGCGCCTGGAAGGGCGAAGACTTCAAAGAGAAGGCAAGGATCACACGGAAGTGGGACGTCTCCGATCGTGTCCTGGTCGCGGGTGCTTTCGAGGTGATCTTCAAGAGCACCCCCCATATGAATCGGCTTGACATCTTTCGGGCGGCCTTGGCGTGTGCGCCCGCCGAGAGGCCCGAGCAACTCACTGAACTGAGCGCGGACGAGCACCTAGGTCGAACGGCGCACGGCAGCCAAGCGAACGTTTACGCCCTAACCCTTGACAAGCCGGATTCCGGGGTTCGCTATTTCCTAGTCGCGGACATCGAAGGCCATCCGACTGAGGCGCCTGGCGGCGGGCTCGATACGTGCGAAGGTGACGTGTGGATGAGGGCCCGGTTGCCCGAGGATTGGGACGGCGCCACCGCAACAACAGACGTGCAACCCCTGAGCGACGAGGAATACGCGCAGTGGATACAAGCCAATGTGCCGCACTTCACCGGTAAAGGCCTGCGAATCGGTGTCCTGGAGAACGGGGCCGGCTCCGTGTCACTGCTCGATCACCTTCGCACCGTGGAGGGATTCGATGCGCAAGCCCTGCCTTGCATCAACCGCCTCGCGTTGGCGCAATGCCAAGTGGTCGTCGTGCCCCAGCCACAGGTCTGGCTGGGTCCCGGGGCTGTCAGGGAGCTTGAAAACTTTGTGCGTCGTAACAGCGGCGGGCTGATCACGACCCATGACGCGGTGGGCTATCGCACGCATCCGCCGATCATCACCGACGTGTGCGCCAAGGGAGTGGCACATAAACCATTTGACAAGGAATGGATCGTCGTGCGCAGACCGCATCCGGTGACCGCCGGCATCGAGGCTGGCACGCCGCTGCCCCATAGCTACTACGACCACGTCGAATTGGAGTGCGGCTCAAGGGGGATCGTGCTGGCCGAGGCCGCCGGGACGGGCAGACCCGTGGTGGTGGTCGGCAATTCCGGCAAAGGGCGTTACGTCGCCTGCGGCGTGCTCCTTGGCGTGTCCGCGGATAACGCGAGTATCATCCCGACGGGAGCGGAAAGGACCCTCATCGAGAACGCGGTGAACTGGTGCGGTCGGAGAACTTCAAGTCAGCTCGCGCCGGTCGGTGAATGGACGAGCGACGACTTCAAGAACCAAGAGCGGATCACGAAAACCTGGGACGTCACCGAGCATGTGCCGGGCGGCGGGGGCTTGTTGGAAGTGCAGTTCAACTGCACCGATCACTACTTGCTCACGATCTACCGCGCGGCACTGGCGTCGACGAGCGCGCAGCAGCCGGGCGCGATGACGGAGTTGAGCGTGGACGAGCACGTCGGGGAGACGGACTACCACCACCGCATGTCGAACAACTATTACCTGTCCCTCGATGACTACGATCCGGACGCGCGCTATTTTCTGGTCGCCGACGTCAACGGTCACGCCGCCGAGGTGCTGAGCGGAGTATTGAAACACTGTAAGGGTTCGGTGTCAGCAAGGATGCTTGTGGGTAAGGATTGAGACGGTGCCGCCGCCGCGGCGAAGGTGCGACCCCTGAGTGATGAGGAGTATGCGCAGTGGATGCAGGCCAATGTGCCGCAGTTCACCGGCAAAGGCCTGCGCGTCGGCGTCTTGCGGGACGGGTGCGGCTCCGGTCCGCTCCTCGATGATCTTCGCGCCGTCGACGGGTTCGATGCGCAGGAGCTGCGCCGCATCACCAGGCTTGCGGTAGGCCGCTGCCAGGTGGTGGTCGTGCCACAGCCGAAGGCGGCGCTTGGCAAGGCGCTGGTGAACCTGCTCGAGAGTTTTGCATATAACGGCGGCGGGCTGATCACGACCCATGACGCCGTCGGCTATCGCACACACCCGCCGATCATCACCGACGTGTGTGCCAAGGGGGCGGCGCATGTGAGGGATAGCAACTGGGTCGTGGTGGGCAAACAGCATCCGGTGACCGCTGGCATTCCGGCGGGCGAGGTCCTAGTCCACAGTTACTACGATCACAGTGAACTCAAATGCGGGCGAACGGGAGTCGTGCTGGCGAAGGCCAGCGGGACACGCAGGCCCGTGGTGGCGGCCGGCGCTTTGGGCAAGGGGCGCTACGTTGCGTGTGGCATGCTTCCCGGCGTGGGGCCGGACGATTCAAATACCACGCCCACCCAAGCGGAAAGGATTCTGCTGGAAAACGCCGTGAGGTGGTGCGGCGGAGGCGATTGAAGGGGCGATTCGCGTTGACGTGGTCGGAAGGAGGCGGGAGAATTCGAGCGCCCGCGAGGAGCCCTGCGAGGCCGAGTCAAGTTGGCTCTAGTGAGAGGTGAGCGATCGTGGCGATGTTCTCGCCAACCCCCGATCAATGGGTGCTGCCTGGGCGGTTGGGGGAACTGGTGAGCGGGGAACTCGCAGAGGGCGAACACGTTCTGTGGCTGGCACAGCCCGATCCGAAGCGTTATGCGCGGAAGGCGCTGCCGGCAGTGCTTTTCGGGATTCCCTGGACGGCGTTTGCGATCTTCTGGATGGCGGGGGCGAGCGGGTTCAAGATGCCGGACTTCAGCAAGGGCTTCGGCTTCTTCCCGCTCTTCGGGGTGCCTTTCGTGCTCATCGGCTTGGGGATGCTGAGCTCGCCCCTGTGGGCGATGCGCAAGGCGAAGCGGACCGTCTACGTCCTCACCGATCGACGGGCCATCCTCTTGGAGGGCGGCAGGTCAGCGAAGATCCGATCGTTTGGGCCAGAGCAACTTGAGAGTGTGGAGAGACGGGAGCGGGGCGACGGTTCCGGGGATATCCTGTTCAGCGGCGTGGTCACGTTCGCCGCCAACACGCAGCAGGCGACCATGCCGATCGGCTTCCTCGGGGTCCCCAACGTCCGGGAAACGGAGAGGCTCCTTCACGAGATGGTGGAGGCGCACCGAGGGAGGCCGCAGGTGCAGGCGTGACCCTCCTGCGCCGGAACTGCCGCCGACGTGCCCGCAGGGCGAGGGGCTCACAGGGACCAGTAGACGAAGCCGTGGTCGCGGGGCCGGAGCTTCCGCAGGACCCCCCGGACGTCGATGAGTACCGGGGGATCGGACATGCGCTTGCGGAAGAACTCGAGGTCGAGGTCGCGGAAGGCCCTGTGGGGGACGGCGAGGATGACGGCGTCGGATTCCTCCAAGCGGTCCAGCGGCGTATTGTCGCGCCCGAACACCCGCTTAAGGTCCAACGGGTGCGCGACCGGCTCGACGATCTGGGTGCGAAGGTCGTAGCTCTTCATCTCGGCGATGATGTCCGCGACCTTCGAGTTGCGCAGGTCCGGCACGTCCTCCTTGAAGGTCGCGCCCAGGATCGCGACGCGCGCGCCCTGCACCATCTTGCGCGCGCAGATGAGGCTCTTGATGGTGGCCTCCGCGATGAACTTCCCCATCCCGTCGTTCGTGCGCCGGCCGGCGAGGATGACCTCCGGGTGGAAGCCGACCGCCTCAGCCTTGTGCGCCAGGTAGTAGGGGTCCACCCCGATGCAGTGCCCGCCGACAAGCCCGGGGTGGAACTTGAGGAAGTTCCACTTGGTGCCCGCGACCTCGAGGACCTCGTGGATGTCGATGTCGAGGCTGTGGAAGATCATGGCGAGCTCGTTCATGAGCGCGATGTTGAGGTCGCGCTGAGTGTTTTCGATGACCTTGGCCGCCTCGGCGACGCGGATGGCCGGCGCGCGGACGACTCCGGCCTTGCAGATGGTGGAATAGACACGCGACACGCGCTCGAGCGTGGCGGCGTCGCGCGCGCTCACGACCTTGGGGATGCGCGCGAGCGTGTGCTCGCGGTCGCCCGGGTTGATCCGCTCCGGGGAATACCCCAGATGGAAGTCGCGGCCGCACTTCTTGCCCGAGTGCTGTTCGAGGAGCGGGAGGCACACCTCCTCGGTGACGCCCGGATACACGGTGGATTCGAAGACGACGACGGAGCCGGGCGCAAGGCGCGGGCCGAGAAGCCGGCAGGCCTCGGCGAGAGGCCCGAGGTCGGGACGCTTGCTCTGATCCACCGGGGTCGGGACGGCGACGATGTGGAAGGTGCCGCTCGCGAGACGTTCAGGATCGCTTGTGAGCTCGATGGCGGCGGCGAAATCGGAGGCGGCGACCTCTCCGGTCCAGTCTTCGCCTCGTAAAAGGGCCTCCACGCGCTCCGGGCTCTTGTCGAAACCGATGACGCGCCCGACCTTCGCGAACGCAAGGGCCAGCGGAAGGCCCACGTATCCCAGACCGAGCACGGTCACGCGTTCTTCTGCGGGCGCAGCCATGGAGCCTTTTCCTTTCGATCGAACGGTTGGCCCTGAAGGTCTTACCCTGAAGGGCCGCAACGAGATACATCATACCGGCGATCGGCGCGTCCTTGCAAGGAACATGGTGGGAGATAGAATGGCGTGTCGTCGCCGACAGAACGCGAGGATCGACGAGAATAAAACGGGGGGCTTTCCTTGCGGATAGGGGAGGCGGATGGGTTTCACAGGGCGCAGCGCATTGTGCATTTTCACCGCGGCCGTGGCGGTGTGCCTGCTGGCGGTTATGTTCTTCACGGGACGGACGCGGGAGCCCCTAGCATGGGCGGCGGTGGGCGCCCTGGGCGTCGTGACGGCGGCACTCCTTCCAAGGAGCTCAGGGCAGGAGCCATCGGAGCCGCCGCCGGGTCTCCCGAAGGTCGGACGGGTGACGAAAACGGGGCGGGTCGTGACGCAGCAGAGGATCGTGCTCGACATCAACGGCGAGCGCAGGGAATACAACTCGCTGGACGAGGTCCCTCCCGAGCAGCGCGCGATGCTCGAAAGGATGCGGAAGACCGGCGGGAACCAGATCACCGTCACCGTGGATGGAGAGGAGCGCACCTATCGCTCCTTGGAGGAGGCGCCGCCCAAGGTGCGCAAGATCATCGAGGAGATGCGGCGGCTGCGCGAGGGTCAATAAGGGGGACGCAATAGCGGGGAAAACGAAGGAAGGGCCGCCTTGGGTCGAAGGACGACTGCTGGAGAGAACACAAGGACCGGGGTCCGGTCGAGGGATTCCCGGGTCTATCGGGTCGTCAAACCGATCTTCGGGGACGCAGCCGCGCGGATGGCGGCGCGGTTCGAGTATCTCTTCCGGCTGGGGCTTCTTCCCCAGTCCCGGGATTTCGTCGGATCGGTCGACATCACCCATCGCTGCAACCTGGAGTGCGCGCACTGCTACTTCCGGCACCAGGGCTACGCGTGGGAGCTCTCCGACTCACAGTGGATCGAGTTCTTCGACCGGCTGAGGGGGACGGGTTTCCCGTTCTTCCAGTGCTCCTGGGTGGGCGGGGAGCCGCTTCTGCGGTGGAGGCTCCTGGAGAAGTTGATAGGCCTCTTCCAAGCGAACCTTGTCGCGACGAACGGCACGGTTGATCTTCCGGATTGGCCCGACGTCAACTTCTACGTGTCGGTGGATGGGACACGCGGGCATTACGCGGAGCTTCGCGGGCGCGGGGATCTCTACGACCGGATCAAAAGGAACGTGCTGGCGAGCGACCGCCTCAAGGTGCGCGTGGGCATGGTTGTGACGAGCCGCAACCACGGCTGTATCGAGGAGTTCCTCGCGGAGTGGCGGGACACCCCGGTCCGCTCGGTGCTCTTCGAGTTCTACACCCCGGTGGCCCAGGCGCCGGACGAGCTGTGGCCCGGGTGGGAGCTGCGGGACCGGATCCTCCGAAGGCTCCTCAATCTCAAGACGAGGCACGGCGACTTCATCGAGAATAACGAGAAGACCCTGCGGCTTATGCGCAGCGACCTGGCGGGCGCCTCAACGCGGAAGTGCCTCTTCTCCAAACTCGCGTTCTGCTTCGGGCCCGACGGCAAACCCAAGCGCCCCTGCATGATGGGTCCCGGCGCCGACTGCACGCGTTGCGGCTGCATCCTCCCCTTCCACATGGGGATGATGCACGACAAGGGGCTCCTCTTCCGGGAGGTGGCTGGGCTCCTCGGGAACATGCTGGGCGATGGTGGGCACGAGCGCGCGAAAGGGGGCGCCGGGAGGTGACCTCGCGAGAGCGGATTGAAGTACTATACCGGCACGAGCCGACAGACCGGGTGGGGACGACCTTCAAGAACGACGAGCCGCCCGTGACGGACGGGCTCAAACGGTTGCTGGCGGTCACGACACGGGAGGAGGTTCTCGAGCGTCTCGGGATCGACTTGAGGCTTGAGGGGCCGCCCTACACCGGCCCGCAACTCGTCGCCCGCGACGGGAAGGGTACCCCAACGCATTGGGGGACGATCAGCGAAAGCTACACGGCGGAGGTGCCGCGTCCGCTCGCGCACGTCGAGCGCTTGTCGAACTTGGGCGGGTGGAGGCCGCCTGACCCCGCGTGGTTCGACTACGAGGAGGCGGGGAGGAACGCTATGCGGTGGAAGGATCACGCCGTGATGCTGACGGGGTGGGAGCCCCTATACTGTCGCCTCTGCGACCTCTTCGGGATGGAAAAAGCCCTGATGATGCTCGCGAGCGAACCAGAGTTGGTTGATCGGGTGGTGGGGATGATCGCCGACTATGCCCTCGAGCGGATGCGTCGGCTGGTCGCCGCGGCTGGGAAGGCGGCAAACATCGTGTATTTCGGGGATGATTTCGCCTCCGACAGGGGGCTCATGATGGGGTATCCGCTGTGGAAGCGGTTCTTTCGCGAGCCGATGCGGCGGATCATCCGGACGATCCGCGACGCGCGTCTGCACGCACACGTCCATACGTGTGGGGCGATGCGGGAGCTTCTGAGTGACTACGTCGACATGGGGGTGGAGTCGATCGAGCCGTGCCAGTTTCATCTTCCGGGAATGGAGCCCGCGTCCATTAAACGCGACTACGGGAAACACTTGGTATTCTACGGCGGGGTCGACAGCCAGCGGGTGCTCCCGTTCGGGAGTCCCGACGACGTGCGGCGCGAGGTGCGCCGCAGGATCGAGGTCGTCGGCGAAGGCGGCGGCTACGTTTGCGCCAGCGACCACAGCCTGCTAGCGGATGTGCCTCCCAAGAACGTCCTCGCGATGTATGAGGAGGCTGGAAGCTACAAGCCTTGAGGGCGGGGAGACTGGGGTCGGCTAATCGTGCGTCTCGGCATCGCGGGAGGAGAGGATCTCCCGCGCGCGGTCGGTGTCGGAGGCGCGAACGTCCAGACGAAGCGCTCCCTGGGAAGCCGCGTAGGGGAAATAGACGTCGTGCAGGCGGCACTCGATCCCTTCAAGCTCGAGACGCGCGCGGGCGAGGTCGGCCTGCAAGAGATTAAGGAACCGCGCGACGGTGATGAACGCGTCGCCCTGGGTAGACCCCGGCTCGCACGGCTTGGCTAAGGCGCGCAGGTCGTCTAAGGATAGCTCGCTGAGGGAGGAGACCACGAGATCGGCCTCGGGAAGCTTGTCAGCGACTACGGAGTTGGTGACCGCTACGCAGCGCGCGCCGGCGGCCTTCGCGGCTTCGACCCCGGCGGGCGCGTCCTCGATCACCACGCACGCGCTTGCGGAGAGGTCCAGGCGCGAAATGGCCTCGAGGTAGATCTCGGGGTCTGGCTTTTTCTTCCTGACCTCGTCCCCCGTAACGACGAGGTCGAACGCCTCTAGATCGATCTTGGCCGCGGATAGAAGCGGGAGCGCCTTGGAGCTTCGGCCGGACGTTGCGACGGCTAGCTTGCAGTCTCCAGCGTCGCGGGCCTCCCGGATGAGCTCGAGCACGCCCGGGAAGGGTGAGAGACCCTCGTGGGCCACGAGCGCAAGGAGGTTCTCTTCCCGCTGTCGGGTGGCGCGCTCCACGTCGATCGAGACGCCGTACTTGCGTGCGGGCCCGAGCATGTAGTTCTCGTCGCCCGTGCCGATGAACGGGACGAAGTCCTCCGGGCGGACGAAGACGCCGTAAAGCTCCGTGAAAGCGTCCGCGGACGCGCGGGCGTTGAGCGTTTCCGTGTCCACGATCACGCCGTCCACGTCAAAGATGAGGGCGAACAAGCTCGGATCCTTTCAAAGCGCGGCGCCGAGGCTCGAGGCCTGCATCCTTTGTATCGGCTGGACGCGCGAAGTCAATCGCGAGGCCTGAGGCCCGAACCCAGGAGAGGCACGAAGCGGACGGGAAGGACGCTTCGCATGGGCCCCAGCGTTCCGTCCTCGTTCTTGGTCACGACGATGAGGTTCTGTGCGCTGTAGACGCCGCCGACGGGGATGATAATGACGCCGCCCGGGGCGAGCTGCCGGAGGAGAGGCGGAGGGACATGCGTGGCGGCGGCGGTGACGATGATGGCGTCGAAGGGCGCTTCCTCGAGCCAGCCGTTGTAGCCGTCGGCGATGCTCGTGTGGATGCTGCTATACCCCAGGTCCGCGAGTCGCTTCCGGGCAGTTTCGGCGAGCTCTGGGACGATTTCGATGGTGAAGACGTGAGGGGTGAGCTCGGAGAGGACGGCGGCCTGGTAACCGCTCCCCGTGCCTATCTCCAGGGCCTTCTTCTCGGCTGTGAGATTGAGGAACTTCGTCATGAATGCGACGATGTAGGGCTGGGAGATCGTCTGCCCGTAGCCGATGGGAAGGGGATGATCGCCGTACGCGGAGCGCTGTTCGCGGGCCGGCACGAAGAGGTGCCGAGGGACGGCGCGCATGGCCTCGAGCACCTTTTCGTCGGAAACGTCCCGGCTTTCGATCTGGGAGGCGACCATACGGAGTCGCTCGTTTTCGCGTTCGGCAAAGCGCGGGTGCGGCCACGCGGGCGCTTCCTGCGTGGCGGGTTCCGCGCCGACGGCCGCCCCCGTGATGCAGAGGAGACAGATCAGTTGGCAGGCGCACTTCATCGATGCCCCTGGTTCCAAGAAAGCCGCACGATCGCGGGTCAAGGTCTGTCTCTATTCTACCACACGAATCGGACGCGTGACGGGCGGAAGGTGGGAGGCCTGGCGCGGCGGCCTGGGCATTTGCGCTTGCGCACGAACTGCCGGCCCCGACAATGGAGAAGGACGCAAGCGGGGGATCGAGGAACAAACGTGATCATACGGGATACGGCTGCGAGGAAGCTCTACGAACCCGCCCAGGTGAGAAACGCCATCATCCACGGGGACGCCCTCAAGGTGCTGCCCAAGATCGAGACGGGGGTCTACGACATGGTGTTCGTGGATCCGCCGTACTTCCTCCAGCTTCCGAAGCGCGATCTCAGGCGATGGAATGTGAAAACCGTCGTGGAGGGCGTCGAGGATGCCTGGGATCGTTTCGAATCCTTCGAGGCGTACGACGCCTTCATCGAGCGGCTCTTCGCCGAGGTGAGACGCGTGATGAAGCCCGCCGCGACCGTCTGGGTGATCTCGACCTACCACAGCGTCTTCCGCATCGGGCGGATCCTCCAGGACCTCGGATACTGGATCCTCAACGACGTCATCTGGCTCAAGACGAACCCGATGCCGAACTGGCTGGGGGTCCGCTTCACGAACGCGACGGAAACGCTCATTTGGGCGCTGAGGGACAAGACGGCCAAGGGATACACGTTTCACAAAGATGCCGCCAAGCGCTTCGGCGTCGGGAAGGTCGGCGCCAACGTCTGGACGATGCCCATCTGCACCGGACGCCAGAGGCTGAAGAAGAAGGACGGCGCAAAGGTCCACGCCACCCAGAAGCCGGAGGAGCTGCTGAGAAGAATCCTCCTCACCACCACCGATGAAGGGGACCTGGTCCTCGATCCGGTGGCCGGCACGGGGACGACGGGGGCCGTCGCGAAGGCCCTCGGAAGGGAATATACCCTTGTCGAAAAGAGCCGGGCCTACGTGCAGGCGGCGCAGGCGCGGCTGAGGCACAAGACCTGACGAAAGGGCTCGGACAGGTCACAGGCGCGGGAATTCGGCTCCGATCCGCGACAGGGGACGGCATCCCTTCTGCGTGACGACGACGACGTCCTCCGCCTGGAAGATGCCGATGCCGGGGGCGTAGGCAAGGATCTCTACGGCGATCACCATGTTGAGTTTGAGGGGCGAGCGGTTCGCCGGACCGAGAAGGGGCTGCTCGTGGAGGGACAGGCCCACACCATGGCCTGCGATGTCGAGCGAGGGGGGCACGTCGGCATCGCGGAGGACCTCCACGGCGGCGGCGTAGATGTCGGCGGGGCTGGCGCCCGGGGCGACGCGCCGGCGGGCGGCTAGATGTGCGGCGCGGACCGCCGCCGTAATCTCAGCAGCGCGGGCGGACGGTTCCCCGCAGAACGCGGTCACGCCGAGGTCGCTCAGGTACATCCGGTAGCGCGCGGAGACGTCGAAGTTGATCACGTTCCCGCGGGCGAGCTTCTGCCCCGTGGGGAACCAGGCCCGGGTGCGCTGCCACTTGTCGGGGGCGAAGGTGATCTGGGTGAGGCGGTGGTCGACGCCCTGGTCGACAAGGGCGTGACGGAAGAGGCGGTCGAGGGCGATCTCGGTCATGCCCGCGCGCATGCTTTCGAGGGCGATTCCAGCAGCGCGGTCGAGGGCGTTCTGGACGAAGGTGAGGCGTGCGATCTCTTCGGGGGTCTTGACGAGGCGGAGCTCTGCGAAGAGGGGGGATGCGTCGATCCACTCGACGTCGGGGAGGGCGCGCTGGAGCCTAGCGAAAGAGGGCGGAGCGACGGTCTGGAGGTTGAGGGCGGTCTGGGAGAGTTCGAGGCCGATGCGACTGCGGGAGACGCCACGGTCGGCGAGGGCGTCGAGGACGACGGTCCAGGGGTCCTGGCCACGGGGGAGGTTCTCGGCACCGGTGTCGAGGAGGGGGCCATGGGTGCGGACATCGGTGATCCAGCTTGTGCGGTCAAGGGTGTTGTCGGGAGCGGTCTCGGAAGGGAGGACGAAGAAGGGGTCCACGGAGGGATTTCGAAAGAGGGCGGCGACGCGGAGAGCCGGGGCGAGGGTGCAGGTGCCTTCGAAGTCGTCGCCCATTCCGGCGGGGTCGACGTAGAAGCCCGAGAGGTAGAAGGCGTGCTTGAAGGAGGAGGCGATGAGGGCGTCGAGGCCGTGGGAGTCCATGAGTTGGGCGAGGCGTTGGGGGTCGTGGATGGGGTTTGAGGCCGTCATGGGTTGTCCGGTGTCTTTCATGAGGCTACAGTTCCGTTTTCGACGTGTCCGATTCGGCTCTGCGGGCGTCTGAGGCACGTGCGCCGCCCGTCAGGTCATCGAGGAAGACGCCTCTGATCTCGCCACTCAGCTCCTCGTAAGCGCGTGGGCGCACGGAGCCAAAAATTGAACGCATCGGCTCACACGTCTGCAAGCGGGCCTCGATGTCGGAAGGGATCATCCTGGCTTCGGCGGCGGTGTAGTAGACGCAGAGGATGCGTCCGTCGGCGAGCTTGACGAGGTCTGGGTAGCCCATGTCCCAACCGCCCTGGTCGCGGAAGTTGCCGAGGTTGTGCCAGGTTTCGCCGCCGTCGGGGGAGGCGACGAGTCCTATGCCGACGGGACCTTGTTTGGGGAGGTGGCGGATGGCGGCGAGGAGGGTACCGTCGCTGAGGGCGATCATGGTGGGGGAATCGCCGCAAAAGTCCAGTTGTTTCATCGGCGCCCAGGTCTTTCCCTCGTCGTCGGAGAACGTTCGGAAGAACCAGGGGCTGTTCTGGTTATTGCCGTAGATGGCGAGGATGCGGCCGGAGTCGAGTATGACGTGGTCGGACTCGCTGAATCCGATGCCGTAGTCATTGGGGTCGGCGACGACGACGTACTCCCAGGTGCGTAGGTTGTCTTTGGAGAATCCCGCGAGGGGCATCTCGGTGAGGGCGGAACCGGTTTGGCCGCTTGCGCGGCGCTCGGCGGACTTCCTGTATTTCATGATCTCCTTGTTGCTCCCGAAGAGGCTCATGATGGTCCCGTCGGCGAGGCGGGTGAGCGTGGAACTGTAGCTGTGGGGGTTGAGCCCGCCGAGGGTCATGTCGCCGCGGTCGGTTTTGACGGTGGCGGTAAGGCCGACGTAGAGGGGGAAGGGCTCGTCCCAGTTGTGGCCGAAGTCGGTGCTCGTGGTCCAAAAGGTCTGGTAGGTGCGGTAGTCCTGATCGTGTTTGGGATTGGGGAGCCAGCGATACATCATGAGGCGCGCCCAGAGGAAGGGTTCGTCGTCGGGCATGACGCCGTCGGGGTACTGACCCATGACGGCGCAGACATCCCAGCCGGGATAGGCGGCGAGGACCTTGGGTGGGGTCCAGTGCAGACCGTTGTCGGTAGAGCGGGTGACGTAGAAGGCGCCGTCGTGGGTCATGTGGTGGTCGCTGCCGTCGCGGTATCCGACGAGGACGTCGTCGTTTGGGAGTCGGACGCCTGTTGGGAAGGCCCGGTGGCGCCGGGGCGGTCCCTGGGCAATGATGACCTCATCGACGGCACGGACGTAGGGATTAGAACTGAGGGACATTCTGCTCATCCTTTCTCAAGTCTGACTGATGCGGATCACATGTCGGACGCTGTTTTTCTCTCGACCAGATAGAGGGGGCTGACCATGAGGCCGCGGACTTCGCGGGGGTCCACGCAGGCCAGAGCTACGGTGCGGACATCGGACGTGTTGACGTGGGCTCTAAGCTCGTCGATTGTGGAGAAGACGTCGCGAGTTTCACCGGGGAGGAGGGATACGGGGCGGACGCTTGGAGACGTGCCGGTCTCGTCTCGCACGGCGAGGGAGACCTCAAGCGTGCGTGCGGTGGCGTTATGGAATCTCATGAGGACGCCGGCGTAGGGGCTCCAGTCCGTGATGGAGAGGTCGGTGAGGGTGAGTCCGCGCCAGTTGCAGCGGGTCTCTTCTCTGGACTTGATGCGGATCTCGGCGGAGAACTGCTCATCATCGACCTTGAGGGGACCTTTCGTGATCGAGGACTGCTCGCCTTGCGCGGCTTCCACGTAGGGGTAGTCGCGGGCAATGAGGCGGGCGCTTTCCTCGGTGCGCCAGTCGTAGAGAGAGACGAGACCGGTCCTGCGTGAGGCGTCGAAGAGGCGCCGGTCGTAGTAGATGATGCGTTCGTCGCGGGACCAGGGGATGCGCCAGCGGACGACTTCGAGATGGGTTTGGGAGTCGGTTCCGGTGTAGCTGTAGCAGGACAGGAGAGCGCCGTCGGGAAGCTCGAGGGTGTTTCCGAAGCCGCCGCCGCTCGGGGCTCCCCAAGGGGTGAAGCCCTCGATGATGATCTGGTCGTTTTGGAAGTCCCAGGTTTCGCCGTCATCGCAACTGAGGATAGCGTGCAGGCCAAGGGGCCATGTGACGCCGCGCTGGGTATAGGTGAGAAGACGGCGGCCATCGCGGAGCCTGAGGACTCTGCAATACATCTGTCCGTAGTCGCCGAAGTCGCGGGCAGGGCTCCAGGTGATTCCGCCGTCGAGAGATTCGCTTATCATGGTGCGGTCGAAGTGGTCGCTGCCTTCCTCGAGTGTGGGACGGCCGTCGCGGATGGGGGTCATGCGGGAGGGCCAGCCGACGCGGATGAAGTGCTTGAGCTTTCCGGAGTCCTGGCGGTAGGTGAAGGAGTTGGAGAAGAAGCCGTCCCAGTTGTGGTACCAGCCACTGATGTGGATTTGGCGGGACTTGTCCCAGGTTGCGCCGTCGTCGTCGGAGCGCCAGAGATAGCCGCCGCGGCTGTTGGCGTGCGCTACGCCCAGCAATAGCGTCCCGTCGGGAAGCTCCAGGGGGGCACGGTCGAGGTTGGTGCCGTAGCCCATTGAGCAGGGCTCGGGCTTCGATGCGCCGATGGCGCGAGCTTCCTCTTCGGTGAGTTGGACTTTGGTGCATTGCCAGGTGTTGCCGCGGTCGGTGGAGCGGTAGAGGATGGAGTAGTAGCCGGTGTTGTCGCCGGGGTCGCCTTCGTAGTCCCTCGATCCCCACATGGTGACGCAGGTCATGAAGAGGACGCCCTTTGAGGTCGCGCTGATGAAGGTTTCCTTGCCGGGGGCGTCTTCGAGGATTTGAGGTCCGGACCAGGAGAGGCCGCCGTCGGTGGACCGCCAGAGGGGGGTCGTGTTGAGGAAATCGCCGCGGAGGGTGCTTCCGACGGCGCGGTCGGCGACGAGGACGATCTGGCCGTCGGGGAACAGGGCCATGCTGGGTTTGTAGTCTCCGGGGTCGCCGAGGGGAATGCGCTGGACGGGTATCTCCCTCACGGGGAGACGGAGGGGGCGGTGGATCACGATGGGGGCGACTTCACGGTTGTAGTGCATGGGGACACTCCCATTCATTCTCGGGACCGAAATCATCAGCGCCGGTTCAGGAGGTCGATGACTTGGTCGGCGGTTTTGACGAAGCCGAACTGGACGGGGAACATCTCGAAGACGAACTGCTCGAGGTCCGGGTGGAAGGCGGTGGTCGCGTCACTGACGAGCACTTGCTGGAAGCCCAGGTTCGACCCGCTCACGCACGTCTCGAAGACGCAGCCGTTCGCGTTAACCCCGGTCATGATGAGGGTCTCTACGCCCGCATTGAGGAGCAGGAATTCGAGTTCCGTTTTCCAGAAGGAGCAGGCGAGGCGTTTCATGACGACGGGCTCGCCCTGCCTTGGCGCCAGTTCCTCCACGATCTGTGTCTCGGGCTGCCAGGCGCGGTAGAGCTCGTGACCGGCTTTCTCCTCGAGGCGGTGGATCCATTTCGCCTTGGCGGGCGGCATGTCGCTGAGGTCCGCCGCGTTCGATGCGCACCAGACGTGGACGACCCGCATCGAGCGCTCGCGGAAGAACGCTAAGAGCTTCGCGATCGACGGGATCACCCGCGTTTTCACGCACTTCATGAAGTACGAGAGGTCCACCGTCAGGATCTTCGAGTAGGCACGCAGGTAGCCGTCGAGGTCGGTCGAGAGCATCCCTTTCTGCATGTCGATGATGATGAGTGCGGTCTTCGCCGGATCGACCGAAAGCTTGCCAGCGTACGACCAGTCGCCGTAGATCTTCTTGTAGTCGATGAACATCAGGGGTCTCCTT
>JAZDKG010000286.1:0-2733 GCA_043803205.1 Planctomycetota bacterium | reverse complement strand
GCGGGAGCATCCGCAGTATTGGCGCGTTCCGAGCGGGAGGGGGTATCACGACAGGTGCTTGAACTATGCTTTCGAGGCCGTGCGGGAGTACAACCTAGCGCTCGTGCGGGAACTCTTAGAGCGGTATGACGCGGACGGGCTGGAGCTGGACTGGCTGAGGGAGCCGTATTGCTTTGCGCCGGGCGAGGAGGAGAAGGGGCGGGGCATCCTCACGCAGTTCACGAGGCAGGTGCGGGAGCTTGCCGAGCGGTGGTCGAGGAAGCGCGGGCATCCGATCGGCGTAGCTGTGCATGTGCCGGCGCGTCCGGAATCGGCGCTGGGATGGGGGATCGACGCGGTGCGCTGGGCGAAGGAACGATTGATCGATGTCCTTATCCCGAGCCCGCGGTGGGCGACGGCGGATTTCGACATCCCGATCGAACGGTGGCGGGAGCTTCTGGGAGAAGCGGGCAAAGACGTGACCTTGGCGGCGGGGATGGAACTGCGGATTGCGCCCTATGAGGAATCGTCGTCGTCGAGGAACAATCTCGAGCTCATGCGGGGGTTCAGCGCGTCGCACCTGGACCGCGGAGCGGACCAGATCTACCTGTACAACCATTTCGACCGTCCGGAGGGGGGAGATACGACGACGGTGGACGATCAGGAGGAATGGCGGGCGATCTTGGCGGAGGGGGGGAGGCTTGAGACGGTTACGGAAAAGCCGAGACGACACATCGTGACGTATACGGACATCGAGCCACCTGGGGAGATTTTCGCGAGGCAGCTTCCTGCGCCGCTCGTCGCGGGGGCGCCGGCGCGGTTCCGGATCCATACGGGGCCCAAGCCGACGAGGGGGCAAGTCATCGTCCGAGTGGGGTTGAGCAAGGGGCCGTGCGGGAAAGCATATGACGTGAACGGGGCCAAGCTCGCGGTCCGAGTGAACGGGGCGCAGTGCAAAGGGGTCGTCGATCTCGACGGGATCAAGAGTCACCCGGTCTACAGGCAGCCGCAGTTCTGCGATTCGGATCGGGTCGCGCAATTCGAGGCGCCGCTCGGGAGCATGAAGCGGGGATACAATGAGATTGAGGTGACGCTCAAGGAGCGCGGGATCAGCAACCAGAAGATCGTGTGGATGGAGATGTATGTGACGGGATAGATAGCCAAAGGAAGGAATATGGCATACAGCATCCAGTATCCAGAATGAGGAGGAAGCAAGCGAGAAGCAGGGGCAGTGTCCAGGGCGCATCCGGTTCCGAGCGTTTACGAAGCAGGAGGTATCATGCGAGAACCAGCAAAGTCGTTCGAGGACTTGGTCGTATGGCAGAGAGCGCATGCGTTTGTTCTATGGGTCTACAAACAGACGAGGACGTTTCCAGCCGACGAGAAGTATGGCTTGACGGCCCAGCTGCGAAGGGCGGCGGTGTCGGTCCCGGCGAACATCGTCGAAGGATTCAAGAGGAGGGGAAATGCCGACAAGAAGCGGTTTTTCAACATCGCCCAAGCGTCTCTGGAGGAAACGCGATACTATCTTCTGCTAGCAAGGGATCTTTGCTACGCGGAGGCTTCGGACGGGCTTTCGCAAGTTGATGAGGTGAGCAGGCTGCTGGGAGCGTATTTTGGGGCGATGGGAGCGGAAGGGGAAGGAACGAAGAGCGGATAGAGAAGACTCGGAATCCAGTGCAGTATTCCGTATCCAGCCTCCAGGGACACTGAGAGGAAACGAGGAGAGGAAGAGAAAAGGGATGAAGACGTTCTTTGTGTTCGACGATCACGCGATTCCGTTCCGGTCGAACCTGGATCTGACCTTAGTGCCTGGGGTGAAGTATGCGGGGAATCCGGTCTTAGCGCGGGGGGAGCCGGGGACGCCTGACGCGCGATGGGCGCGCCTGTGGGGAGGGACGGTGATCCGAGAGAAGGGGAAGTTCCGGATGTGGTACAGCGGGGCGGAAAGCGTGGAGTCGTGGATGAAGTGCGAGTTCCGCGCGCTTTACGCCGAGAGCGAGGATGGGATTCACTGGAAGAAGCCGAACCTGGGGTTGGTGGAATACAGAGGCAGCCGGGAGAACAACGTCGTCGGCATCGACCGGTTCGTCGAGATGCCGGCGGTGATGGTGGACGACGGGCCCGGGGTGCCGAAGGAGGAGCGGTACCGGATGTTTTCGGAGGTGCACACGAGGGAGACGCCGAGGGCGTTCCTAGCGGTGAGCGGGGACGGCCTCCGGTGGAAGGTCGTGGGGGAGCCGAGGCACCGGGGGGTGTCGCTGTATCGGTTCAACGGGCAGTACCACAGCGCGTTCGTGCTGTATGGTCCGGAACTTCCGGGGGGATTCCCCGGCGGACGGGTGATGGGCGTGATCCGGTCGAAGGACTGGAGGCGATGGGATTCGGAGCCGTGCGTGGGGTTCCATCGGGCGAACTACTTCGCGAATCCGCCCGACATCCGGGAGCAGGTGCACTCGCCCGCGGGGTTCTGGAATCGGGGGAACGTGATCCTCGGGGTGTATGGGCAGATCCACCAGGTGGAGGCGCGTCCGGGGACGAAGTTCGCGCGCCTGGGAAGCGGGATGGAAGACACGCGCGAGGACTTAGGCCTCTTTCTGAGCAATGACGGACTGCACTACCGGGAGCCGATTCCGGGATTTCGGATCGTGCCGCGAGGGATGGAGGGGCAGTGGGATGGGGGATCGGTGGTGCCGGCGCACGCGTTCGTGAACGTCGACGAGCACACGTATCTTTACTACGGCGCGTGGGACA
>JAZDKG010000285.1:0-13260 GCA_043803205.1 Planctomycetota bacterium | reverse complement strand
CGAGATCGCTAGGAAGCTCATCGACGGCCTCAAGGGCGTCAAGGGCCTCCAGCTCCCCACCGAGCCCGCCGGCCGCAAGCACGTCTACCACCTCTTCCAGACCGTGATCGATGGCGACCGCGACGCCTTCGTCGGCATCCTGCACGACAAATACAGCATCCGCACCGCGCCCCTCTATCCCCCCGTCTATCGCTTCACGATCTACAAGGAGATGGGCTACAAAGAAGGCATCGCCCCCGTCGCCGAGCGGACCTTCGATCATTCGACCTGCTTGCCCATGACCCCCGCCCTCACCGATAAGCAGATCACCTACATGATCGACTCCGTCCGCCGGGCCGTCGCCGAATCCCGCTAATCCCCGAAGCGCCCCGGCAACCTCTCGCACTCCTCTCCCCCTGGGAGAGGAGCAAGAGGTGAGGGTGCCTCCCGGCTTAGTGGCAAATACCTCCCCGAATCCCGCTGACCGCTCGGATGCCCGTTCGAGTCCTGCCCGGCGAGCTACACGAAAAAAGCCCGGAGCTCAAGGGCCGATGGGTTCACGCGGCCGGCCCCGCGCCTGCGGGGTCGGCCTGGCGAACGTGGCGGCGCTGGTGCAAATCTAAGCGCCGGCCCCGCGCCTGCGGGGTCGGCCTCCTGGCCTACTCCACCGTAGTCCCGCAACAGCGGGACGAAGGCCGGACGCTTTCTCTTGACGCCGCAAAGACTTGCGTCGAACTCTCTTTCTTCCCGGTCCGACTCCCTGCCCGCCGACTTGTCCGGCGTAGCCTCGGCGGAGACGGAAGCCTGGGCGAAGGCGGGTCTGTTTCGTTCTCTCATCCGCCCCCCAGCCGCAACCCATGCGATTTGGCCTCCGATTTCGTTAAGAACCCTCTCAGGCTCTCAGAGGCTGGTGCATACCCTCACCGTGTAGTTAACTCGCCAGAGAGTCCTTGAGGGCAAAGCGCCTTCCCAAGGGGTTGCCCAAGACAGCCGACGGTTGTATCCTACCGACATCTGTCGACGGCGGGGGGGCCGGGCGAACTTGCTGAATGCCTGATCGTGGAGCTGATGCCGGTAAGAGGAACAAAGCGGAAGCCCAACGGGGAACCTGAACAAGACAAGTTATGGCGGGGCGATGCGCCCGTCGCTTGCGCATGGAACTGGGTATTGAGCAACATGGGGAGGCAACAGTGTCAAACGAGATATCCGAGGTTGCCCGGCGCGCGATAATAGACTTTCTATCCACCTCGCGCATCCACTGGGCGGGGCGTCTGTCGGAAGACAGCTTCCTTGCTCGCATTTACGACCTTACTTCCATGCCTTCCACGGACCGTCGGATGAGCAATGCAGCGGGTGATATTTGGCAGCACCGAGTCAATAATCCCCAAGATTGGGAAGACGACTGGGTGTTCTACGATAGCCGCTTCAACCTTCTTCACGCGCCGGATGAACAGTTCTTGCAGTTCCTCTGTGAGACGGTTCATCCAGTCGTTCAGCCAGATACGGATCAAGCACGAGAGCTTGTTGCGGCCTATAACCGGGAGCTCGCAGCCGACGGGTGGTCTCTCGTGGAGGCGAAATGGATCTCCGGGAGACCCGTATTCGTGCCGCAGAGGATCGGCCAGCGGGCTCAGGTTTTCGAAGAACCCACTGGCTGGCAGAAGGTAGATCGTCAACTCCAGGAAGTGCGGCTTCGCCTCGACACTGCCCAGTCCGAGGAGCACTACCAAGCGGTCGGACTTGTTTGCCGCGAGGTCCTAATCTCTGTTGCCCAGGAGGTCTACGACCCGAACCGTCACCCCTCCCAGGATGGCGTTGCTCCAAGCGATACCGACGTGGGGCGAATGCTGGAGTCATTCTTCAGCGCAGCCCTAAAGGGGGGCGGGAACGAAGAAGCGCGCTCGCACGCCAGAGCGGCTCTTCGTCTGGCAATTGCTCTGCAGCACAAGCGAACTGCTGACTTCCGTACGGCGGCATTGTGTGCCGAGGCCACATCCTCCATAGTGAACATTGTGGCAGTTCTAGCGGGCCGGCGGGGCAGGTCGTTGTGAACGGGAGACCTGGCACACCGCTCAGCCACGGCGTTCAGTGAGCGGCGCTCCGGACCGGCTTTGGCATGTTGGACAGATCAGACAAAACATTGTTGGGCATGCGAGGCGCGATTGTAATCAGGAGGTATGATGGATTCCGTTTCTGATCCGCGCGATCAAGTAATCACGCTTCTGAGTCAGATCGTTTATAAGGCCGCTGCCAGCGCGATTCTTTGCGGGCTTAAGCGGCTCTGCGAATACGTGGGGAGCCTTCGCTACGACGGCATCTATCACGGAGCAGAAGATTTCTGGTATCAAGGCATCGAGAAAGATGGCCTCGCCGACGGCGCGAAAGTCAAGGTGGACGGCCTCATATCGCCATACGCTCCATTCATGCCCAGTCATCCTCGCGCCAAACCGGGCTATAGCGCTCGTGGCTGGTTGACAGTGAGTCAACGTTTGAGCTCTCTGATGGCTGAGCGGAGCTATCCTGTCCCCGATGACCCTCTATCTTCCAGCGATTATGACGCGATTGATCTAGTGGTCTGGGGCGACGCAGTCCTGCGGCCCCGTCCCATCTCGGGCAAGCGGCTCTATGCGGGGTTCTACAATCAATACGGGAAATCCTTCGAGTGCGTGCCCTTGTTCATCGACCCGAGCGAGAAAACTCAGAGAGAATGCATCAGACACGCGGGTTGGAACAAGCCGCAACCATCAGCAGGTACCCTCGTATCACTCTCGGGGATGGTTCGAAAGATGCCCAGTTACTACGACTGGATCGGGCTTGCTCACCCTATTGAAACCTCTGAATACCCGTGCTACTGCATCGAAGTCACCAACATCAAGGTTCTCGAGCAGAAGATGTGTACGCTCTACGCGACGGCATGGCTAGAGCGCCGTAAGAAAGGCATCGTCACGGAGTTCTTTGACTTCCTGCTGCCAGCTGAATACTACGCAGGGCACCGCCGCCTCCAAGGAAGAGGTACTCGTGCAACACCCCTTTACTACTATGATCATCTTGCCTGCCCGTATCCGAAGTATCCTCAACGCAACGCGGAGCTCGACGATGCTCTGACAAGGGGCTAGATATCGGGCAGCTGGCAGGTGTATTCGGGCAAGCTTCAGCGCCACCTTGTGAACGGCTCGTGCCTATTTTTCACCGGGGAGTCCAACCGCACCCAATCGATGCCGATCGTCGACAGGTATAGGTCTAATCCGGGGCCCGGCTCGAGTCTGGTGGAGGACCCATCGGCGCTTCCCGCTCATCCAGTCGTGGCAATTGTGCTCTGTGGAGCGGATCTTCGTGAGGCGCTGTTGCGGTCTTGGTCTTCGCGGCTGTTAGTTGACGGATGATGTCTAACCAGCACTTGCGCCCGACGGCGCTAGGTGCAATCGTGAGGGCGCTGGGGGTGAAGCGCGGTAGTTGGGTAAACCAGAAAGGGGAGTCATGGACGCTGAAGAGTTGATCCGACAGGCCGAGAGCTTGCAGGAGCGCATCCGTCGGTATGCTAAGGAAGAGGACTACGGCGAGCCAGGGGAGGGAGCCAAGGCCCAAGTCTGTGAGTTCTTCCGGGCATATGCTGGCCCGAAAAGTGCGTTCTTGAAGCAGGCCGACGTGGCCACCGGGATTTCGCCTTACTTGGTGGCCAGGCTGGACGCGATCCTGGCATCGTTCATAGAATACGTCCGTGCTGGGCTGGCGACCGGCATCTCGCCCGAGCGGAGGGCAGAGCTCGACGTCGTATCAGATATCCTGGGCCAGGCGCACTCGCTGCTTGAGGATGACCGTTACCATCCTGCAGCCGCCGCAATACTCATTGGTGCCTCACTGGAGGAGTTCCTTCGAACGTGGGTTGAAGCCGAGGGGTTGTCGATCGGCAGTTCGAAACCAAGTATTGACGCCTACTCCAAGGCTCTGCGAGCGGCGGAGCTCATTTCCAAGCAGGACACAAAGGACATCACCTCGTGGGGAGGCCTTCGGAATCACGCGGCACACGGCAACTGGGACGAGGTGTCAGATCGTGCGCACATCCGTCTTATGCTCGAAGGCGTTAATCTCTTCATGCGGCAGAAGGAAGGCTCAGTCTCGGGATGAGTGACGAGGCAACCTAAAGACGCGCTGCCGCTGGCGCGGATGACAAATTCTGGAGTAGGATAGCACCCGTCGGAGGCCCACCACGCCTTTTGGGCAGGCAACCGCTGCCTAACGGAGTTCGGCAGGAGGAAAATCGATGTCCAAAGCAAGCCAGAAGAGAATGAGAAAGAATCTTGTTGCCCTCAAGTTCATTTCGAAGACCCATCGCTCCTTGCACGATCAACGTCGTAGGGTCGAAAAAGGGGTCGGGAATCTTTTTTGACAAGCCCCCACCGCCGCTGCAAGCTCCCGATATGCCACGACGACCTCGACTCGCTAGAGGCGGCCTCGTCTGCCACGCCCTCAACCGCGCCGCTCGATGCGCAACGCTTTTCCGGAAAGACGACGACTGGGGCGAAAACCGGGGGCACATCTTGAAATGTGAATTGCCCTCCTCCGCGCGCTTCCCCCTCGCCCTCCCACGTCCTCCGTAGTCCCGCCCATGCGGGACGAAGGAGGATCACGCCCCACGCCTCCCCGTCGCCCTCTCCCCCTACTTCGCGCATACTCCCTTCTGAACACCCGCCAGTCCGGCGACCCGCCTCCGGTTTCTCCCGAAACCCTCTCACACTTAGAAAGGGCGGTTGCCGTCCTTATTGTGGCCGGGGGGGAGAGCTGGGGGCGACGTTGTGGACCTGGTAAGTGGTTCCTCTGAGCGAGAGTGGCGTGCACCCCAGGGCCAAGGCGAGTGCGCGGCCGAAGATGACGACCAAGAGTGCGGAGACGAGGGGTCTGGCGAAGGCGTAGCGGGTTTGGACGCCCGAGAGAATGCACGCAATACGCATGGTGAGGACGGAGAAGGTGAAGGAAAGGAGGGCTATGGAGAAGCTGAGCCACGTGAGGGGATGGAGCGGGCCGGAAAGGATGAGGAAGGGCGCTAGGAGTAGGACTGCGCAGGGGACGAGGGTCCAGACGACGCTGTTGGCGCACATGACGAGGTAGGGGACGGCTTTTCGTCCGACGACGCCGAAGAAGATTCTGCTCCAGCCGACAAGCATCTGACGCAGGCCGGCGTACATGCGAACGCGCAGGATGTCGCGTCCCCAGGCGAGGCGGATGCGGAATCCGGCTTTCTTGACGGCGTGTGCGAAGGCGACGTCTTCGAGGACGCACGCCCGGACCGCCTCGTGGCCGCCCACGGCGTCGTAGGCTTGGCGGCTGATGAGGAAGAACTGCCCGTTGAGGAAGCCGGCCGGGAAATCGGGGCTGTTGGTGAGGTCTCCGCGGACTCGACCCATGAGGATCATGCCGCAGGAGGGCATGAGGAGTTTCTCCCAGAACGTGGGCGCCTCGAAGCCGGAGATGGGGCTGAGAACGTCGAGGTCGTGGTCGAAGATCTCGCGCATGCAGACGCGGAGGCACTGGGGGTGATGGCGGGTGTCCGCGTCTATGAAGAGAAGCCAGGGGGAGCGGGCGCGGGCGGCGGCGAGGTGGAGGGCGTAGCATTTGCCCATCCACCCTTCGGGGGTTTCGCTGTTGTGGATGACGGTGACGCGCCCGTCGCAGGCCGCTATGCCGTCGAGGATCCGCGGGGTGCCGTCGGTGGAGCGGTCATCGACGACGATGACATCGAAGCTGGGGTAGTCGATCGCGAGAACGCTCCGGAGGCACTCGACGATGTGATCTTCCTCGTTGCGGGCGGGGATGCAGACGGTGACGCGGGGGATCTCGTGGGCCTGGAGGCGGTTGTTGTCGGGGCTGAGGAGAGGGATGAGCGGGATGGCGCGGCGGCTGAAAATGAACCAAGCGATCCAGGAAGCGGCCGCGAAGGCGAGCAAGAGGAGGAGGAGGATGCGGGCGATCAAGAGCATGGGCATCAATGGGCTCCTGGAGACGGCATTTCGGAAGACGGCGACCTTTCGAGCTTGACATGCGGATCGGCGGACAGAGGCAGTGCGGATAATCGGCGATCGGCGTCGGCGACGATCGCCTCAAGCAGTCGTATATACTGGTCGGCGAGCCGGGCGACGGAGTCGGGCTTGAATACGCCGTCGCTGTATTCCCAAATCAGCTTCAGCCCCTGGGGCTCAAGGAAGACGATGAGCGACAGCTCGAGCTTGGCGGTGCCGTTGTCGACGTCAAGAGGCTCGACCTTCAGTCCGGGTAGACGGAGTCGGCGGCCGGGCATGTTCTGGAAGATGAAGAGCGCCTGCACGAAGGGCATGTGTCGCAAGGTGAAGCGGGGCTTCAGCTCCTCGTACAGCCTCTGAATGGGGAGGTCCTGGTGGGCGTAGGCGGCCAGGGTGGTCTCGCGGATGCGGCATAGGAGATCGCCGAAGGTCGGGTCGCCGGAGAGGTCGTTGCGCAGGACCAGCGTGTTCATGAGGAAGCCGATCATGCCCTCAAGCTCGAGCCGATTCCTGCCGGCGATGGGCGAGCCGACGATCTGGTCGCTGCGGCCGGTGCGACGGAAGAGGAGGGTCTGGAAGGCGGCCAGCAGCGTCATAAACAGGGTCGCGTCGTGGCTTCGACTGAAGGATTCGAGGCGGCTGCGGAAATCGACGGGGAGGTGCGCGTGGAGTCGTCCTCCCTTGTGGCTCATTAGGAGGGGGCGGGGACGGTCGGCGGGGAGATCGAGGGCGGGTGGCATGCCTCGCAGACGGGTGCGCCAGTAGGAGAGGAGTTCGTTCAGGGTTTCGCCATCGAGGTATTGGCGCTGCCAGAGGGCGAAATCAGCGAACTGGACGGGGAGCTCCGGGAGTGGGGACGGCTTGCCGGCGGAGAACGCTTCGTAAAGGAGAGACAGCTCACTGAAGAAAACGTCGAGGGACCAGCCGTCGAAGATGATGTGGTGGATGAGCAGAAAGAGGATGTGGTCGTCGTGCGCGAGTCTCAAGAGACAGGCGCGGACGAGCGGGCCGCCACCCAGTCGCATCCGTTGTCGGGATTCGGCTGTGATGCGCTTGCGGGCCGCGGTCTCGCGATCGGTCTCGGGGAGGTCCGTGAGATCAAAGAGCGGGACGTCGAGACGGAGATCGGGGGCGATGACCTGAACGGGCCGGCGGCCCACCGTGCGGAAGGTCGTGCGCAGGATCTCGTGGCGACGGACGATCTCATTGAGGGAGCGCTCCAGCGCGGGGATGTCCAGGGGGCCGGAGAGGCGCAGGCGGAACGGGATGTTGTATGCGGTGAGGCCGGGTCTCGCCTTGTGCACCCACCACAGCATTTCCTGGGAGTATGAGAGAGGGACGTGCTTATCGCGGGGGAAACGGGTGATCGGCGCGGCTTTGCGATGGGGTCGGCCGGCGGACGCGTCGCGAACGCGCTCGGCGAGGCCGGCCACGGTGGGGGCTTCGAACATGGCCCTCAAGGGTAGATCGATTCTGAGGGCGTCCTTCAAGCGACTCACGACGCGGGTCGCCAGAAGGGAGTTCCCGCCTAAGTCGAAGAAGTCGTCGTGGATCCCGACGGGCCACACGCCGAGGAGGTCTTCCCAGATGCCGACGAGCCGGCGCTCCATGTCGTCGCGAGGCCCTCGAAGCGCCTCGGCCCGGACGCGACGCTCGCGATCCGGCGGGGGGAGCGCGCTTCGGTCGATCTTGCCGTTGGGAGTCATGGGGAAGACGGGCAGCAATACGAAGGCCGAGGGGATCATGTGACGCGGCAGTCTCTGCTCCAGGTATCCGCGAAGATGATCGATGACGGCTGCGTGAGAAACGGGAACATGCGTCTCGCCATTTGATGCGGGCACGACATAAGCAACCAGTCGTTTCTCACCCTCGGAATCCTCGGCCGCGCGAACCACGCTCTCTCGCACTGCTGGAGACTGATTGAGCACGGCCTCGATGCCGTGTGGCTCGATTCGGACCCCCCGGATCTTGACCTGATTGTCGAGTCTGCCCAGGAACTCGATGTTTCCGTCCGGCAGATATCGACCGAGGTCTCCGGTCTTGTAGAGTCGAGCGCCCTCATCCCGCGAGAAAGGATCCGGGATGAACCTCTCCGCCGTAAGTCGGGGCTGGTTGACGTATCCCCTGGCTAGGCAGTCCCCTCCGACGTGGATCTCGCCCGTCACGCCCACGGGAACGGGTCGCAAGCGCGAATCGAGGACATACATCCGGACGTTCCAGACGGGCTTGCCGATGATATTCCCCTTTGCCGCGCGCAGGGGCCGGGAAGAATGCTTCTTATCGGACGGAAGCTTTGGGCGGCGGAAGAGGACCGCATAGCTGCAGTAGACGGTCGTCTCTGCTGGGCCGTAGAAATTAACGACCTCTTGAACCTGCGCATACTGACCCCACCGCTCCAACAGATCATCATTCAGGACCTCCGCGCCCGTTGTGATCACCCTTACCGACTCGGGCAGCGCGAAGTCCTGCAAGAGCGCCTTGAGGACGGAGGGAGCGCCTCCGAGGAGCGTGATTGAATCCGCGTGGCGACAATGCGGCAGCGCGAAGATCGATTCGAGCAGCACGATGCTGCCGCCCACGGAGAGGGGCGCGAAGATGCGGTGGACGCTGACGTCGAAGCAGATGGAGTCGGCGAAAGGCACGACCGCGAGATCTCGAGCGCTCAGGACATGGTGGGCGGTGAAGAAGACGACGTTGACGGCGCTCCCGTGTTCAACGGCGATGAGCTTGGGCCGCCCGGTGGAGCCGGAGGTGTAGATGGCATATGCCAGGTTCTCGGGGGATGCGCCGTCCGTCAGGTTCGCGCCATTCTGTCGGCCGATCGCCTCCGCGTCGCTCTCGAGGCAAACGATGCGCAGATCGTGCCGGGGAAAGCGATCCAAGAGACCTCTCTGGGTCAGCAGGACGGACGCGCCGGAGTCGGCGAGCATGGAAGACAATCGCTCTCGGGGCTCGGCCGGATCCATGGGGACGTAGGCGCCCCCGGCCTTGAGGACGGCCAAGACGGCGATGACGAGCTCAGGCGTGCGCTCCAGGCACACAGCGACAAGAACCTCCGGGCGGACGCCGACGGTCTGGAGATGACGGGCAAGGCGATTGGCGCGCGTATTCAACTCGTTGTAGGTGATTCGTTCGTTCTCGGACAGGACTGCGATCTTGTCGGGGGTCTTCGCCGCCTGGGTCTCGACCAGGTGGTGAAGGCACAAGTGCCTGGGATACTCCTTCTCGGTGCGGTTCCACTCCGTTAGAAGCATCCGACGCTCGGCGCGCGTCAGGATCGGCACGTCCGCTAGGGGCTGATTCGGCTTCTCTGTCAGGGCGAGGAGGAGCGTCCTCCAGTGGCCGAGCATTCTCTCGGCCGCGGCGTCATCGAAGCGGCTGCGATCATACGCAAGTCGCAACAGCAGTCGGGACCCTCCATATCCGAGCGCCACCAAGGGGTGGCTGCCCTTCTCAAGGAGCTGGAATTCCCGACGTTTCCAGTTTCCTCCCAGCGCCCGCAAGGCTTCATTCAGGCAGTAGTCCTCGAAGACCAGGATGCTCTCGAAGAGCGGGTTCCTGGGGCCGAACTTCGTCCAGTCTTGGATGTCGGGGAGAGGCGCGTGCTCGTAGGGACGCATGGCAAGCCACGCAGACCTGATCCTCCTCAACCAGCTGAGCGCCGGGACATCGGGAGGGAGCTTCACTCGCAGCGGGATCGTATTGATGAGAAGGCCCACCATCGACTCGACGCCCTTCACGGGTGCGTGACGGCATGCCCGCGTCGCGCCGAAGACCACATCCTCCTCGCCGGTGTACCGGCTGAGGAGCGCTGCCCACGCCCCCTGCACGAGGGTGCCTATAGTCAAGTCGTGCTCTTCGGCAAAAGCGCGCAGGCTCCGTGTCGCCTGCAGGCTGAGGTAAGTTTCCTGCGAGCCGCGATCGTCGTCAGGCGGCGCGGGCTGATCGCTCGCGGACCCGACCGCCAACGGCGTCGGCGGGACAAAACCATTGAGCGTTTCCTGCCAGAACGCCTTCGCGGCGCTCGTGTCCCGGCGGGCTATCCACCCCAGGAACTCGTGATACGGAGGAGCCGGATCAGCGGGGCGCTCTTTGCCGCGGCAGAGCGCCTCGTAGACATCGAAAAGCTCCTTCAGCACGATGAACTGGGATCGGCCGTCCAGGAGCGTATGGTGGTACGTCCAGAGAAAGAGGTGGTTGTCGTCCGCCAGCCGGAAAAGCGCTAGACGCATCAGAGGTGATCGGGAGAAGTCGAATCCGCGCCGCCGGTCCTCCCGGAGTTGGCGGTTCCATTCTGTTTCCCGTTCGTGCGCCGACAGCCCGGACCAGTCGCTTTCCGTCCAGTCCGGGACGACCTCCGGCTCCACTTCCTGAAGGAACCCTGCCGCGCCTTCCAGACGCAAGCGCGTTCTCAGGCTGGCGTGCCGCGCGACCATCCGCCCCCACGCGTCTTTGAACGCGGACACGTTCAGCCTCTCCCTGAGACGGCCGACGAGTTGCTGAACGTACACCCCTGAATGCGGGGCGAGCAGACTGTGGTAAACCATGCCCTGCTGCAGGGCGCTGAGCGGATACGGGCTCTCGCGAGTCTTCTTCATGCGCCTCACCAAGTCACCGGCAGCGCCGGACCGAACGCATCTCCCCAGGACCGGTCGCGTCGGATGCTAGGATGCATGTCCTGTCTTGGCAAGGAGAAAGAGGTAGTGGAAGGGCGGCCCCGGAACTACAATGAAGCTTCGTCGCAGAGCGCGTCAGGGCATCGATCCGGGACAGCTGAGGCCGCGGGGGGTTGGGCATCGCCCGTTCAGATCAATCGGAGATATGGATGAGCGCATCGGTCGAGGGAACCGGTCGCGAAGCGCAAGGCGACGGGGCCGGTCACTGGGCTAAGATGGCGCGACAGTGGCGGCACGTGGGGCCGCCGCTGCGGCCTGCGGCGGAAGACATCGGCTTCTACTGGGACGCCGTCCAAGGATGGATCGCGCATGGAGGCGCGCCGCGCGTGCTGCTCCTCGGCGTGACCCCTGAGCTCCACGGCCTTCCGTGGCCGAAGGGGACGGATCTCCTGGCCGTTGATCACAGCCAAGCCATGATCGACGCGGCGTGGCCGGGCCCCAAGGAGGGCGTTCAGTGCAGGGACTGGCTTACGTTGACGCAGCCCGACGGTTCCCGTGACATCGTGCTCTGCGACGGAGGTCTGCATCTCCTAGCCTACCCCCGAGAGCAACGGCGGCTCGTTAAGGCTCTCCGCGACGTTCTTTCCGATCAGGGACTGTGCGTCTTGCGGCTCTTTGTGCCGCCCGCACAGCGGGAGTCGCCGGACGCGGTCCTCAAGGACCTTCTGGAAGGGAACATCCCCAATCCGAATATCCTCAAGCTCCGCCTCGGCGCGTCCCTTCTGGACAGCGCGGCGGAAGGCGTGAGCCCGGCCGCGGTCTGGCAGACGATCCATGAGGTCGCGCGCGGAGATCTGGAAGGACTGGCGTCGAGGATCGGTTGGCCGCTGGAGCACATGCTGGCCATTAACGCTTACCGCGGATCGAAAGACCGGTATTACTTCGTCACGGTCGAGGAGGTCTCCGACCTCTTCTGCGGCCACTCCTGCGGCTTCGAACTCCAGCGCCTGTATGTCCCCTCCTATCAGCTTGGGGAACAGTGTCCCACCATCGTCTTGCGACGCCTCCCGCGGGTCCGCGACGCGCGGGAGCGGGCGGTCGTTCAGACGGAGACGCCGGCGATGACTCCCACAACCGATCCGCGGGATGACGATGCGGGCTCGACCAGACGCGCCCTTTGGCCCTTGCTCACCGGGCATCGGAAGACGGCTCTCATCTACGTCGCCGCCAAGCTCGGTCTTGCCGACCTCCTGGCCGACGGACCACGCGCAAGCGACGACCTCGCCCGGCTGCTCGGGGCCCATGCCCCTTCTCTGCACCGCGTTCTGCGGGGCCTGGCGGCCTTGGGACTGTGCGCGGAAGAGGACGACGGGCGCTTTCGTCTCACTCCGCTGGGATCGGGGCTCCGGACCGGAAGGGCGGGAGCGCTTCGCGACTTCGCCATCCTCTGTGGAGAAGAATACGTCAAGGCATGGGGCGGCCTTCTGGAGAGCGTCATGACGGGGGAGACGGCCTTCGACGCCGTGTTCGGCATGAGCCAGTGGGAACATCGCCGCCGGCGCCCCGAGCTGAACGAGCGCTTCAACGCGTGGCTGCAAGAGGCCGCGACCCCGCGCATCGCCGCCATCCTCACGGCATATGATTTCTCGTCGTTCGCGACCGTCGCCGACGTAGGGGGAGGACACGGCGCCCTGCTTGCTGCGATCCTCAAGACCCATCCTTGCGCTGCGGGTATTCTGTTCGACCTGCCGCATGTCGTGGCGGGCGCTCGTCCCTGCATGGAAAGGGCCGGAGTTGAGTCGCGTTGCCGGATCATCGCAGGAGATTTTTTCGATCGCATCCCCGACGGCGCTGACGTGCTCATCCTCAAAAGCGTCATCCACGATTGGGATGACGCGCGGGGCCTCGCCATACTGAGGAACTGCCGCAGGGCGCTTGAGGATCGAGGGACGCTCCTCCTCATCGAGCGGATCCTCCCGGACAGGGCGGAACAGGACCCGGATACCATCTTCATGGACCTGCACATGTTGGCGGTGACGGGCGGGAGGGAACGCAGCGAAGCCGCCTACCGCGGCCTCTTGGCGGCGGCGGGCTTCACGATGAAGCGGACCATCCCGATCGGATCATCGTTCTGCATCATGGAGGGCATTCGCGCGGAGGCTGGGAAACCGGAGCCCGATCAGCCCGTCAGGTGATCTCGCCCCCGCTTTCCCATCAGCGCCCCTCTATCCCCCCCGTAGTGACCCCCTGTCCCTCTTCCTGAATTCCGCAATCCGCATTCGATTCTCCCTCTGGAAGAGGAGGCAGGACGTGAGAGCCCGTCAGCCTACTTCCCCATTCCGCAATCCGCAATCCGCATTCCGCACTCCGCAATCCGCATTCGCCCCCCTCCTCCCTCTATCACCTGCCACTCTACCACGTACCACCTCGGCAAAGCCCCCGCGTATAAAAAGGAATTTTGCCCTTGACTGGAAATGCTTAGTAGTATATAGATTGTAGTATAAGGGCTGCGGCGCATAGAAGGGTTCCTCGTCATCGCCCACCATGTGCACAAGATACGGGACGGAGACGGCCTGATCGGCAAGGTCACTGAAGGAATCCGCTCCGAAATCATCCACAGAGGACTGAAGCAGGGGGACCACATCGGCACG
>JAZDKG010000284.1:0-19746 GCA_043803205.1 Planctomycetota bacterium | reverse complement strand
GCCGAGGATGCCGACGAGGGAGTCGGAGGCGATGCCTTTCCCGTGCACTCTTTCCAGGCGCATCGCCTCGGGAGGGAAAGCCTGATTCATGACGAGCTGCCGGCGCTGGCGCATCGAGTAGGAGCCGAAGAGCCAGCACTGCCCGCGACTGACGAGGCCGACGCCCGCCCGGTAGCAGGCGTACTCCCCCGCGCGCACCATCTCATCGTATGTCCAACCAACTCCCCCCGTGCCGAGTCCCCACAGCCCGTAATAGTTCATTCGCTGGTCGGCGTCGTCGGTGGAGTAGCCGCCGAAAAGAGGATCCTGCGACCAGAAAAGCTTGCCGCCGGAGGTGTAGAAGGGGTGGGTCTTGACCCATTCCCAGCGGTTCCGATGGGGGGCGCCGTAGCCTTCCGGGATGTGGCGGCTCGGGCAATCCAAGACGGGCGCGCCTTCCTGGGTGAGGTAACCGCCGCTGAAGAGAAGGCCCAGTCCATTGGGGCGACCGGGATTGCGCAGGCGGTTCGGGTCGTTCCCGTTGTCGTTGGGCTGGAGGTAGAGGAAATAGGAGGTGCCGTCGCTTGAATGGAAGCCGTAGGCGTCCTCCATCTCCATCCAGCCGCTTCCGTATCCGCCGAAGCCACCCCAGGTCGGGTCGCGCGTGACCCAACAGCCGTAGAGGGCGGGGAGCCAGCCCTTGTTGTCGTTGGCGTAGAGCATCATCGCCAGGCCGATCTGGCGGAGGTTCGAGCGACACTGGGTCTTACGCGCCTCCTCGCGGGCGCGCGCCAGCGCCGGGAGGAGAAGCCCCACGAGGAGCGCGATGATGACCATGACGACGAGAAGCTCAATCAACGTGAAGCCGTCATGTCGCAAGGCATCGGAAGGCTTGGCTGGATGCGGAGTTGCGCTGGCTCTTGCACGCACTGGCTCGCCCTCGCTGGTGAGGGGCGACAGCATATCGGAGAGAGAAGCGCAAGGCAATGGAGTCGGTGACGTCGGAAGGAACGGGAGGGGTCGGGCTTGCCGGGCCACGCCGGAGGCCGTGGTGGCTTTGCTTGTACAAGCCCTTGAAAGTTCGTAATACATCGTAATAATACCACGGCACACGACGACCTTCCTTCGAAGGGGGCAGGATGGCTCCGAAAAAGCCCGAGATCGTGACCTTCAAGGCCGATGACGCCCTTCTCGATGCGATGAAAGGGATCCCGAACCGGTCCGCCTTTATCCGGAGCGCGATCCTCGCGGCGTTGGACGGCTCCTGCCCGGTCTGTCGGGGGGCGGGGATCCTCTCCCCCAAGCAGGGGGAGCACTGGAAGGCGTTCGCGAAAGGGCACAGCATCGAGGAGTGCGACGAGTGCCACGAGCTGCATCTGGTGTGCGCGAATGAGCGTAAGGGGAGGTCCGGTGGGAAGCGGGGCTCCCGTTAGGTCGTCTAGCCGGTGGATAGCGTGGGTGATCCTGGCGATCACGCTGGGGGCCGCTCTCCTAGCGGTTTTCCTTCCTTTGGGCGTCCCGGGCAGGCCCCCGGCCGAGCGCCGGGGGGGCGCCATCCGGGTCCTCGTGAGCATCCCGCCTCAGGTGTTCTTCGTGGAGAAGGTGGGGGGCAGGCGGGTGGCCGCGCGAGCGCTCGTGGGGCCGGGGCAGAACCCTCACACCTTTGAGCCCACTCCCCGGGAGATGACGGCGCTAGCGGACGCGGCGCTCTACTTCACGATCGGGATTCCTTTCGAGAGGAAGCTTGTGGATCGGGTGCGCGCGTCGAATGACCGACTGCGCGTGGTGGACAGCGCCAAAGGGGTGGTCTTCCTTGTGACGGAGTCTCCCCACAAGGGAGAGGAGGAGGCTAGGGGGGACGAGCACGCGCATGAGGGCGGACTCCCCGACCCCCACATCTGGCTCGATCCGCTGCGGGTGAAGACGATCGCACGGAACGTGGCGACGGCGCTGAGCGATGCGGACCCGGACCACGCGTCCGAATACCGGGCGAACCTGGAAACGTTCGAACGGGAGCTTGACGACCTCGACGCGCGGATCGCTAGGACGCTCGCGGGCCTAGCGGGGAGGGAGTTCTACGTGTTCCACCCCGCCTGGGCGTACTTCGCGGAGCGCTATCGTTTAGTGGAGGTCTCCATCGAGACGATGGGCAAGGAGCCCGGCGCGAAGGGCTTGGCGGAGCGGATCAGCGAGGCGAAGCGCAAAGGGGTGAAGGCGATCTTCGTCCAGAGGCAGTTTTCCACGAAGAGCGCCAGGGCGATCGCGGAGGAGACCGGCGCGGAGCTTGTGATGGTGGATGACCTGTCGGCCCGGTACATCGAGAACTTGGAAGACGTTGCGAAGAAGATCGCGGCGGCGCTGGCCGGAGAGGCGCCCATGGGCGCGGCCTCGCGGCCCGGCGAGTGACGGGAGAACGTCATGGACGACGGGACTGCGGTTCGGATGGAGGAGGTTTCATTCTCGTACGGGGGACCGCTCGTGCTCGAAGACGCGAGCTTCGCCGTTACGCGCAGAGAGTTCGTCGCGGTGGTCGGCCCGAACGGAGGTGGAAAGACGACGATCCTCCGGCTCATCCTGGGGCTTCTCAAGCCGACCAAGGGGAGCGTGACGGTCCTGGGCACCGCGCCGGTCCACGCGCGGGGACGCGTCGGGTATGTCCCGCAGAGCACATCCCTCGACGAACGGTTCCCCGTGAGCGTGATGGACGTGGTGCTCATGGGGAGGCTCGGCAACGGGCGCAGGCTCGGCCCCTATGGGCGCAGGGACAGGGAGATTGTGGGGAAGGCGCTGCGCGACATGAAGCTCTACGAGCTGCGGCATGAGCCCTTCTCCAGGCTCTCGGGCGGGATGAGGCAGCGGGCGCTCATCTCGCGGGCGTTGGCCTCAGAGCCCGAGCTCCTGCTCCTGGACGAGCCGACGTCGAGTCTGGACATCGCGGTCGAGCACGAGCTCTATGAGCTCCTGTGCACCTTAAGCGGCCGGCTCACGGTGATCCTCGTCTCGCACGACCTGGGGTTCGTATCGCAATACGTGGGACGCGTGGTCTGCGTGAAGAAGAGGGTGGCGGCGCACCCCACCAGCGAGCTCACCGGCGAGGTGATCCGCGAGATCTACGGGACGGACGTGCGGATGGTCCGGCACGACCGCTGCGACAGGGAAGGGCGCACCCAAGAGGGTCGCCCCGAAGGGGGATAGGCGTGTTCGAGTTCCTTGAGGCGGTTCGGCAGCATGCGTTTCTACGGCACGCGATATACGCGGGGGCGCTTGCGAGCGTCGCCTGCGGCGTCATGGGGACCTACGTCGTCACGCGAAGGATCTCTTACATGGCGGGCGCGATCTCGCATTGCGTCCTGGGAGGAATGGGCGCGGCGCGGTACCTCGAGATCGTCCGCGGGTGGGAGTGGCTTTCGCCTCTACACGGGGCGGTCGTGGCGGCGTTGGGGGCGGCGATCATCATCGGGCTCGTGAGGCTGCGTGCGCGCGAGCGGGAGGACACCGTCATCGCGGCGGTCTGGGCGATCGGGATGGCCGCCGGCGTGCTCTTCATCTCTCGCACCCCCGGATACGGCGAGGACCTCATGAGCTACCTCTTCGGGAACATCCTGATGGTCTCGGCGCGGGACCTCTGGCTCATCGGGGCGCTGGACGCGCTCGTGGTCGCGGTGGGGCTGCTCTTCTACAACGAGCTCCAGGGCGTGTGCTTCGACGAAGAGTTCGCGCGCCTGCGGGGCCTGCGGGTGGAGGCCTATTACCTCATGCTCCTGTGCCTGACGGCGCTCACGGTGGTCCTCCTCGTGACGGTGGTGGGCATCGTCATGGTGCTAGCGCTCCTCACGATCCCGGCGGCGATCGCGGGACGCTTCACGAAGAGGCTTTCGACTATGATGGCGGCGAGCACGGTCGTGTGCCTGGGGCTCACGACCGCCGGACTGGCGTTGAGCTACTCGCTGGACCTTCCCGCGGGCGCGACCATCATTGTGCTTGCCGGGGGCGTTTACATCGTCGTCGTGCTCGTCTCGCGGCTCGTCCGTGCGTGGTGAAGGCGCGGCGAACTTCGAAAAGGAAGACCCGTATGAGAGCTGAGCGCAAGCACAAGGGCGGAGAACCGCTCCGGCAAATTCAAGACCGGGTCGGCGTGAGCACGCACGTCCTTCCCGGGATCACGCTACCGGAGGCGATCCGGCGCGTGAGCGGCGCCGGCTTCCGAACATTCGAGATCGTCCCGGCCGACTTCCATGCGGTCGTCGGGCATCCGAAGATGCTGCGCAACGCCGGCGTGTGGCCGCGGACGTTCCGGGGGAGGAAGCGCGAGAAGCTGCGCAAGGAACTCGAGGTGTTCGATGAGGTCACGGTGCATTCGCCCCACCTGGGGGGCTTGAACATCGCGTCGATGAACCCCGGGATCCGCGAGGAGTCCCAGCGGCAGCACCGGGAGGTGCTCGCGTTCGGAGCTCAGATCGGGGCGCGCGTCGTGACGCTTCATCCGGGCGACGTCGTCCAGGACAGCGGCCACGGGTGGGAGGACGTCTTCCACCGGTACAACGTGGATTTCGCGAAGGAGGCCGCCGAGATCGCGGAGAAGCTCGGCATAGTCACCGGCTACGAGAGCGCGGAGGGCGATCCCGAGCTTCTTGCGATCGTGAGGGAAGTGAACTCCCCGCGCTTCGGCGTGCACCTGGACTTCGCCAACAGCTACGCCTGGGAGATCTACCCGGCGCTCAAGGACGTCAAGAAGTCTCACCGGCGGCTCGAGGGCATCGTGCGGGACTATTTTCTCCCGGAAGTCCACCTTCACGGGGCCTTTCACTGGTGGGGGGGTATCCTCACGCATCAGGCGTTGAGCCGGAACAACTGCCTCGACTACCATAGGCTCGTCCGCGCGCTGCGCAGGGCGAGCTTCGCCGGCCCGATCGTTCTCGAGATTCAGTCGATCGACGTCGAGACGGTCCTAGCGGACGCGCGTTTCGCGCGCGATCTCATCACGGCGGCTTGGAACGGATAGGGAGGCGACGGCGCTCGCCCGGGACCTCATACGAAGGGGGGACGGGGAAAGGTCTCTTCCCCGGGCGGGAGATTCAAGCTAGAGAGAACGGCGTCTCGCACCTGGAGGAGTTCGTCTCGCCCCTGGGGGACGAGCGTCCCGAGGAGGAGGCGCGGAAGATGGTTCCGCATCCACTGATCGACGAAGGGAGGGGGGACGCCAAGGCGCCTGCAGGGCCAGAGGATCTTGTCGGCGGTCATCCGCGCGCGATCGAGGAGGCCGAAGGCGCTCACCGGCTGCTCGTTGATGGTGCTCCGGGCGACCGCCGCGAGATATGCGCCGTCAAGAAGGGCCTCCACCGCGATCACCGCCTCGACGGCGTGGCGCAGGCACGCGTTGCGCGGCAGGCCCGCCCGATCGACCTCGCGCAGGAAGACGGCTTGTGCGGTCGGTCGGGTGAGGAGCTTGTAACCGGAGTGGAAGTCGGGGAACTCGTCGAGCGCCGTTGCGAACTCCAGCTTCAGGGGCTTCCCGGAGACCGCCGCGTGATAGGCAAGCGTGTCCAGGAGAACACGGTCGGCGAGCTCTTCGAGCTCGCCGCGGAGGAACCCCATGGGACGATGGCGGCTGGTCCGCCGGCCGATCGCACGAAGTTCACAAGCTCGTTGGGAAAGTGGTTCGCGTCCTGATCCACGGTGGCGAGGTATCGCAGGCGCGGGTTCGTAAGCAGCCGGAGCATCCCGGAGCGCAGCGCCGCCAGCTTCCCCCGATTGCGCGGCGAGCATTCGAGAGCAAGGCGGTGCTTCCTCGCAAGTCGGCGGGCGGTCTCCTCGCCTGTGCCGGGGCCGTCGGCGCTCAGGCAGATCGCCCCGGGGGAGCGGACCTCCCGCCGCAGGCCCTCGACGGTGTCCGCGAGAAGGGCCTCGGCTGAGGCGTGGTCGCCGCCGCGGGGAAAGTAGACCGGGATCACAACGCCGGTGTTCCGTGATAAGGCGGAGCGAGCGTCCTTGAGTCCGATCATGAGCTTCACGTCCCTCCGGGTCCGACCCACAATTCATTTTAGCGAACGTCCGGGGACCGGCGAGAGGGAAATGGAGCTGCTTGAAGGCGTTTGTCCGCCCGCCTGGGTTTCCCGTTGAGTCTCAGCGGGGCTCTTGTATCATGCGCACGCCTGATGGGTGGGATCGAAGAGAGGCAAGCCGATGTCAAAGAAGACCGACTGTCGTCCGATCGACGTGGCGCTCTATTTTCTGCCGGTGGAGACGCGTGTTCCGCTCAAGTTCGGACATGAGACGCTGACGCACGCCACGTGCGCGCGGGTGTGCATGCGCGTGGAGAGCGCGGACGGCCGGATGGCCGAGGGGTGGGGCGAGACGCCGCTGAGCGTCCCGTGGACTTGGCCCAGCGCGCTTGGGTATGAGGAGAGGCACCTAGCGCTCAAGGAGTTCTGCGTGCGCCTCGCGTCGGCGTGGCGCTCGTTCGACGTGACGGGACACCCGATCGAGGTGGGATACGTGTTCCTGCAGGAGGAGCTTCCGAAGCTCCTCGCGTCGGCGAACCGCGAGAGGGGAAAGGCGGAGGCGATCCCGCTTCTCGCCGGGCTCGTATGCACGTCTCCCTTCGACATCGCGTTCCATGACGCATACGGGAATCTCCACGACCGGCCGGTGTACGAGACCTACGGCGCACGCTACTTGGATAGCGACTTGGCGAGCTTTCTCACCCCCGTGGAAGGCTCTAGCGTCTCCTTCGAGGGGAAGTTCCCGTCCGACTATCTCGTGGGGAAGCGACCGGAGGAGCTGGTCGCCTGGCATCTCGTAGGCGGGAAGGACCTCATCGATGCGAGCGAGCTCGACGGGAGCGAGCCCGACGACGGGTACCCGGTGCTGCTGCGGGACTGGGTCCGGCGGGACGGCCTGGCGTGTCTCAAGGTGAAGCTCCGGGGGAACGACGCCGGCTGGGACTATGAGCGCCTCGTGGCCGTGGGCAAGATCGCCATCGAGGAGGGCGCGGACTGGCTCACGAGCGATTTCAACTGCACGGTGACGGACCCCGCGTACGTGAACGACATCCTCGACCGACTGCTAGCGGAGCATCCGCGCATCTACGGGATGATCCTCTACGTGGAGCAGCCGTTCCCGTACGACCTGGAGCAGAACCAGATCGACGTGCACAGTGTCGCGGCGCGCAAGCCGCTCTTCATGGATGAGAGCGCGCACGACTGGCGGCTGATCGAGCTGGGGCGGCGACTCGGGTGGACAGGGGTGGCGCTGAAGACCTGCAAGACGCAGACGGGGGCGCTCTTGTCGCTGGCGTGGGCGAAGGCGCACGGGATGACGCTCATGGTGCAGGACCTCACGAACCCGATGCTCGCGCAGATCCCGCACGTGCTCCTAGCGGCGCACGCGGGGACCATCATGGGCGTGGAGACGAACGCGATGCAGTTCTACCCGGAAGCGTCGCGTCCGGAGGAGGCCGTCCATCCCGGACTCTACAGACGCAGGGACGGCAAGGTGAACCTCTCTTCGCTCTCGGGTGCGGGGTTCGGGTATCGCGTGGAGGAGATCCGGCGGGAGCTTCCTCCGCCCGCCGTGGATTTCAAGCTGTGAGGGAGAACCGTCGATGGCAGACCGTTCGATCACGTGGTCGGTTTTCACGAAGCCGTGGAAGGTGCCGGCGGACGAGCTAGCGGGGCACGTAAAGGAATTGGGCTTCGACGCCGTCGAGTATCCCGTGCGGCCGGGCTTCGAGGTGAGCCCGGAGAACGTCGGGCGAGAGCTTGCGCGTGTCGCGAAGGTGTTTTCGGATCATGGGCTCCAGATCGCGAGTATCGCGGGGCCGACGGACGAGCGGACGATCGCCGCGTGCGCTCAGGCCGGTGTCCCCGTCATTCGCGTGATGGCGGAGATCGGGAGGGACGGGTATCTAGCCACCGTGGCGAGACTCCAGAAGGAGTACGACGCCCTCGTTCCGCTCCTGGAAAAGCACGGTGTCCGGCTGGGGGTCCAGAACCACTGCGGAGCGTGGGTCTCCAACGCGTCGGGGCTCCTTCACCTCATCGGCAAGTATGATCCGCGGCACCTAGCGGCGGTCTGGGACGCGGCCCACAACGCGATCGCGGGCGAAGAGCCGGAGCTGGCCATCGACATCATCTGGTCGCGGCTGTGCATGGTGAATCTCAAGAACGCCTTCTGGCAACGCAAGACGGGTCCGGAGGCCCCCTACGTCGAGTGGGAGACCTACTGGACGAGCGGGAGGCAAGGCCTGGCGTCGTGGCCGAGGGTGGCCACGGAGCTCAAGCGCAGATCCTACGCCGGGGTCATCTGCATCACCGCGGAGTACAGCGACGCGAAGTCGGTGGACCGTCTTGTCGCGGAGGACCTCGCCTTCGCGAAATCCCTCTTTGCTTGAACGCGACTCGGCAGGCGCTGGTGCGGATGGCCCTGACGGGGCGGATTGCCGGGAGAGGTCCATGAGAGGCTCGCGCCCGAACGTCGTCCTCATCATGTCGGATCAGCACAATCCCCACGTGATGGGATGCGCGGGCGACCGCGTCATTCGCACGCCCAACCTCGACGCGCTCGCCGGCGAGGGCATCCAGCTCACGAACGTGTACTGCCCCTACCCGTTGTGCGTTCCGTCGAGGATGGCGTTCATGGCCGCGCAATACGCGAGCGCCTTGGGCGTGTACGGGAACGGCGACGCGCTGGCCGCGGAGGTGCCGACCTTCGCCCACGCGTTGGGAGCCGGCGGCTGCGAAGCGGTCCTGTGCGGAAGGATGCACTTTGTCGGCCCGGACCAGTTCCACGGGTTCGAGAGGAGGATCGTGGGGGACTGTCAGACGGAGGTTCTGACCCCCGAGATCCTGGGCTCCGGGAACAGGCGGACGAACGGACAGACGAAGTACGCCGTCGAGGTCTCAGGGTACGGCAGGACCGGGCACGAGTTTTTCGACCGCGTGGTCACTGGGAAAGCGTGTGACTTCATCTCCTCCCGCAGGGCGGGCGAGCGCCCGTACGTCCTCGTCGTCGGGTACATGCTCCCGCACAATCCGCTCATCTGCTCGCGGGAGCTCTTCGACTACTACATGGACCGCGTTACGCTGCCCGAGGCGGAGCGGCGGTCCGACGTTCACCCGGCGGTCCGGAAATGGCGCGAGCGACGGGGCTGCTACGAGATTACGCCCGAGCAGGCCCGACGCGGACGGGCGGCGTACTACGGTCTCGTGGAAGAGCTGGACCGCAACATCGGCGAGGTGGTGCGGGCGGCGCGGAGCTCGCCTCAGGGGAAGGAGACCGTGATCATCTATTGCAGCGATCACGGCGACCTTGCGGGGGAACACGGGATGTGGTGGAAGAGCAACTTCTATGAAGGCTCCGTCCGCGTTCCGTTCATCATCTCCCAACCGGGGACCCTGGCGCGGGGCGGCAGCGTAGACGCGGTGACGAGCCTTGTGGACGTGGGGCCGACGGTTCTTGATCTCCTCGGCGCGCCGGCGCTCCCGGACGTGGCGGGAAAGAGCTTCGCGGGCTTCCTACGCGGTGAGCGCGTCGACGATTGGCCCAATGAGGTCTTCTCGGAGTGCCTGGGGTTCCACGGCGACCGTCCGTCGTGCATGTTGCGCAGCGGCCCCTGGAAACTCATCTACTACGATGAGATGAGGTCGTGTCAGCTCTTCAATCTCCCGGAGGATCCCGGGGAGGTCCGCGATCTAGCGGGCGACCCCGCGCACAAGGGCGTCGTGGAGGAGTTGCTGGCGAAGATCGCGCGAAGGTGGTCGGCCCAGCGGATGCTCGACGAGAACGCGCGGGCCGAGCGCGCAAGAGCGCTGCTCCATAGGTGCGGCCATCCCCTTATGCCGCACGATGTTACGTGCGGGATTGACCAGATCGAAGCTCATAACGAGTTCAATTTCGATCAGCTTCCCTGGCAACCCGGAAGGTGAGTGTGCGGGTGCGGCGTTCCGGCATGGATGCCGAGGGGGAACTCTCGCTCTGCAGCGAGGCTGTGTCGCCGGGCTCGGCCGCCGGCGCGGAGTCCTTATCCCGGGGGTGGTAGGAAAACCCGAAGGACGGAAGAAAACAGGCAGCGACGGGAACTATACCGGTGAGCGAAAGGGCGAAGGACAACCGCGAGGAGATGAGCCAGGTGGGTTCACCTGACGAGGACCTCGTTCATCGGGCGAGGAAAGGGGATGAGACCGCCTGCCACGAAATCGTGGATCGCTACAGCGACCGTCTCTACGGCCTGGCGTTCTCCCTGGTCGGAAACGCCGCGGACGCGGCGGACGTGCTTCAGGAGACGTTCTCCGGCGCGTTCCGGCATCTGCGCGCTTTCAGGGGACGGTCGTCGCTTCGGACGTGGCTCAGTCGGATCCTTTTCAGACAGGCGGCGCGGCACCATCGGTCTCGACGCAGACACAAGGCGGTTTCGCTTGAGAGCATCGCCGGCACGCGGTGCGAGCCTGTCGCGGGGGGAGGATCGGGCGGGACACAGGCGGTTTCCGACGCGCGGATGGACGTCGGCGAGGCGCTGCGGGCGCTTTCGCCCCTCCATAGGGAGGTGATCGTGCTGCGGGAGCTCGAGGGCATGTCGTACGAAGAGATCGCAGCCGTCCTCGGCGTGCCCCGGGGGACGGTGGAGTCAAGGCTCTTCCGGGCGCGCGGGGAGCTGAGGGGGAGGCTTCGGGACTATCTTACGCTGGAAGAACGCCAAGGAGGAATGCCATGAGTGACTGCGGGCGCAGCCGGGAAATCAGCGCGTACCACGATGGGGAGCTTTCCCGCGAGGAGAGTCTGGGCCTTGAGGCGCACCTAGCCCAGTGCGCGTCCTGCGCGCGGGAGCTCGAGGAGCTAGAAGCTGTCGCGAGAGCGCTCGCGGATGCTTCCATTCCGCGCGTGCCCGGGGATGTCCTTGAGCGCTTGCACGGTACCGTTGCGGTCGCGCGCGAGCGCGTCCTCGTGAGCATGGCGGAGCTTTTGACCGCGGCGGCGGCGGCGGTGTTGCTCCTGTGCGCGGGATGGGCGTTTCGGGGCGCGGGGGGCGGCGAAGCGCCCGCCGCGACGCCGAGCGCCTGGGAGCTTGCGGCCGTGGGCGTCCGGGAGGACTCCTCGTCGAGTGAGGCCCAAGGGTTTGCGCAGTGGATGGTAAGGGACCTGTCGGTGGAGAACGCTCATGACTAAGACGAAGCTCATGGTGCTCGCGTGTTTTCTTGCGGCCTTCGCCGCCGGGGCGGCGGCCGGCGTGGCTTGGACCCGTCACAGCATGCGCCCCCCTCACGGCTCGTGGATCGAACACGCGCTGGACCTGACGCCGCAGCAGCGGGAGCAGATGCGGGCGATCTGGTCCAGCATGATGAGCGTGTCGCCACAGCAGCGTCGCGAGCAGCGACTGGCGCTGCAGAAGGAGCGGGACGCGGCGGTACGGGCGCTCCTGGACGACGAGCAGGGGGCGAAGTACGACGAGGTGATGAAGACGTACGCGGAGAAATTGGCGGCGATGGACGAAGCCGCGAGGAAGGCCTTTGAAGAGGCCACGCAGCGGACGAAGGAGATCCTTACGGAGTCGCAGCGGAAGAAGTACGAGGAGCTCTTGCTGCAGGGACCGGGCCGGCGCAGACACCGCGGGCCCGAGGGCATGGGCAGGCCTGACTGGAACGACAGGCCGCCGGAAGGCGGCGAAAAGCGGGACTGACGGATCAATGCGGTTGGAACACTCTTTTTGAGGAGACGGAACATGAGTCGTCGGAAGGTGCTTTTGGGTGCGGCGGTCGTGATGGTGGCGGCTCTTTTTGCGATCGGGCTAGCGCTCGCCCAGGACGAGCAGCCTCAGCCTCCTCCGCCTGGGTCTCAGCCGCAAGGTCAGGGCCGGGGGATGGGGGGTGGTATGGACCGGGGGCAGATGCGTCAGGGGTTCACGGACAGGATCAAGCAGGCCCTTGAGGTCACGGACGAGGAATGGACGGCCCTGCAGCCGGCCGTGGAGAAGGTGATAACCTTGGCCCGCGAGACCAGCCCCTTCGGAGGAGGAATGAGGCCCATGATGAGGCGTCGCCCCGAGGGAGGCGGTCCGGAGGCCCGACAGCCCGAGCAGCCGCAGTCCGATGTCGCGCGGGCGGCCGAGGCGTTGCAGACGATGTTGGAAAGTCAGGACGCCAAGCCTGAGGACATCAAGGCAAAGCTGACGGCCCTCCGGGAGGCCCGCGAGAAGGCTAGACAAGAGTTGGCGATGGCGCGACAGGCGCTGCGCGAGCTCTTGACGCAGCGTCAGGAAGCTCGGCTGGTCCTGATGGGGATCCTGGACTGAATGAGGAGCAAGCCGTCGCTTGCCGGCCCAGGCGTCGGCGGGCGGCGGACCCTCCAATCGCGCTCCTGTGCGGAGAGGCAGTGGATGGTGGATCTTGTCGCCAGATTGATCGAGCAAGGCGCGCTCGCAGCCGAGGACTCCGACCGCGTGCGCGCGCGGAGGGCCGAGGGCGTGCCCCTCGACGAGGCGTTAGCGGTCGAGGGGAGAGTGCCTGAGGAGCAACTCCTGCGCGTCCTTGCCGAGGAGTTCCATGTTCCGTACGTGGATCTTGAGAGCGAGCGCCCGGCGAGGGAATTCCTCGCCCGCTTTCCGGCGCACGTCCTTCTGGAACACCGGCTTGTCCCGTTGCGGGAGGAGGCCGACGGCGCCGTGCTCGTGGCCACGCACCGCCTGTTCGACACGACGGGCCTGGACGAGTTGCGCATGGCGTCGGGGCTGGACTGCAGACCGGCGCTCGCGCCGGGCGCCGAGATCGAGCGGTGCCTGAAGCATTGCCTGGGTGTAGGGGCGGATACGGTGCAGTCGCTGGTCTCCGAAGGCGGAGGTCCCGTGCAGGTCCTGGACGCCGAATCGGACGCGGGCGTCGACCTCAGTCAGGCGGCGGAGGACGCCTCGATCATCCGGTTCGTGAATGAAGTGCTCGTCGAGGCGATCGAGCTGCGGGCGACGGATGTACACGTCGAGCCCTTCGAGAACGAGCTTCGGGTGCGCTATCGGGTCGACGGCGTGCTGCAGGAGGCGGCGATCCCCCCCGATGTGCGACGGTTCCAAGCCGCGATCGTCTCGCGCCTGAAGATCCTGAGCCACCTCGACATCGCGGAGAAGCGCCTGCCCCAGGACGGCCGGATCAAGCTCCGGATCGCGGCGCGCGATATCGACGTTCGGGTCTCGGTAATCCCGATGCTCCACGGAGAGGCGGTTGTGCTGCGCCTCTTGGACCGCAGCGCGGCGCTCCTGGGGCTGGCGCAACTGGGGATGTCGCAGGAGAACTGCGCCCTGTTTGAGCGTCTCCTTGGGCTCCCGCACGGCATCATCCTCGTGACGGGACCGACGGGGAGCGGCAAGACCACGACGCTCTACGCGGCGCTCTCCCGCATCAACGACGTGGAACGCAAGATCGTCACCATCGAGGACCCGGTCGAGTACCAGTTGCGCGGGATCAACCAGATCCAGGTGTCGGGCAAGGCCGGGCTCACCTTCGCGCGGGGGCTGCGCTCGATCCTGAGGCACGACCCCGACGTGATCCTGGTGGGGGAGATCCGGGACCGGGAGACGGCGGAGATCGCCGTGCAGGCTTCGCTCACCGGCCACCTCGTCTTTTCCACGCTTCATACCAACGACGCTCCAGGGGCGCTGACGCGCCTCGTGGACATGGGGATCGAGCCTTATTTGGTCGCATCCTCCCTGGAAGCGGTGCTGGCGCAGCGCCTGGTGCGGCTCATCTGTCCGGACTGTCGCAATGAGATGCCTGAGGTCGAGAGGGAGCGGGCGCGGCGCGAATACGGCTTGAACGCGGCGCAGGCCCTCTACATGGGGACCGGCTGCCGGCAATGCCAGGGCACGGGATACCGGGGGCGCACCGGCGTCTTCGAGTTCATGCCCGTGACGGAGGAGATCCGCGCTCTCATCCTCGAGCGCGGCTCCTCGGGGGAGATCCGGCGGGTGGCGCAGAAGCAGGGGATGAGAAGCCTGCGGGAAGACGGGTGGCGGCTCGTGTTGGAGGGACGGACCACCGTCGAGGAAGTGGTTCGCGTCACCAAGGACGAACGCCTCAACGGCAACGGGTTCCTCGGGGCCGCCGACTTGAGGCCGGGCCAGGCCTCGGTGCCGGACCGTTCGGGAGCGCAATGATGCCTGTCTTTTCCTACAAGGCGCTGGACCGGTCCGGGGCGGAGGTCTCGGGAACGCTCACCGCGGAGGGTCGCTCGGCCGTGATCGCGGAGATCGTCGCGCGGGGATTGCACGCGACGCGCGTCGAGGAGCGCCGGGAGGCGAGCGACGTCCGCCCGACGGCGCGGTCGCCGCGGGGCCGCGTCTCGCAGGGGAGCGTGGAGGCGTTCACGCGGCAGCTTGCGAACCTGCTTTCCGCGGGCGTGCCGCTGAGCCGGGCGCTGCACCTCATCTGCCGGGAGACCTCGCAGCCTGTCGCCCGAAGCCAGTGGACCGCCATTCACGACGACGTGGTAGGGGGGACGGCCCTCGCGGAGGCGCTGGCGAAGTGGCCGCGCTCGTTCCCGCCGGTGTACGTCGCCATGGTCCGGGCGGGAGAGACCGGGGGGTTCCTGGAGGTGGTGCTCGAGCAGATCGCGGACTTCCGTTCGCGGGAGCAGGAGCTCACGGGGAAGGTGAAGGCGGCGCTCGTCTATCCGGCGGTGCTGGCGATCCTGGCGACTCTCGTTCTGACCTTTTTGCTGACGTATTTCATCCCGCGTTTCTCGGCGATCTTCGCCGAGTTCGGCGGGGCGCTGCCCTGGCTCACGCGGGCGATCGTCGCCACGAGCAAGTGGGTTCTCAAGTACGGCCTCGTCATTGTGATCGCGGCTGCGCTTCTCGTGGTGGGTCTGCGCCGGACGCTCTCGTCGGACGCGGGGCGCCGGAGCGTCGAGCGGATCATCCTGGGCCTCCCGGGCGTCGGGCGGGTAACGGCGCACTTCGCCTTGGTGCGGTTCTGCCGGATGCTCGGGACGCTGCTGGCGGGCGGCGTGCCGCTCGTGTTTGCGCTGCGCGTCGCCCGCGAGGCGATAGGCAATCAGACCTTGGCCGACACCGTGACGCGCGCCGTCGAGGAGGTGCAGCGTGGGGCTCCGCTGGCTAGGAGTCTGGCTGCGTCTTCGACGTTGTTCCCGGCGGCGGTGGTGGAGATGGTGGCGGTCGCTGAGGAGAGCGGCCGGCTCGACAAGGAGCTGGTGCGGCTCGCCGGCTCGTATGAGGCTGAACTCGACCGTCGGCTTCGGATGTTGGTGGCGCTGGTCGAGCCGGCGGTCCTCTTCATCATGGCGGCCGTGGTGGGCACGGTCGTCATCGGCATGTTGCTGCCGGTGTTTACGCTGCAGGACCTCATCCGGTAGATCGAGGGAAGCCCGTGCCGGTCGTTTGACAGGATGGAGGATTGCGATGTGTGAAAGAAGAAATGCGAGCGCGCGGCGGGATCGGGACGGCGGCTTCACGCTCATCGAACTGCTGCTCGTGCTCACGATCCTTGCGGTGCTGGCGGCGGTGGTGGTCCCGAAGTTCACCCGACGCTCGCAGCAGGCGCGCATCACGGCCGCCCGCGTGGATATCGCCAACCTCGAGGTCGCGATCGACGCGTTTGAGGTCGACACCGGGCGGTACCCCACGACGGAGGAGGGCCTCTCGGCGCTCATCGAACAGCCCGGGGACGTGAAGGAATGGCACGGGCCTTACATCTCAAGGGGCGTGCCCGTGGATCCCTGGGAGAACCTCTACGTTTACAAGTACCCCGGTGAGCACAACACGAGCGGCTACGACATCTACTCCTTTGGACCCAACGGCCAGGAAGGCGGAGACGATGATATCGACAACTGGTCGAAGCGCTAAGCTCGCACGCGGACGGGCCGGCTTCACGCTCCTCGAGCTGGTGCTCGTCATGGTCATCATCTGCACGGTGCTGGGGATGGCGTCCGTCTCCCTGCGGACCTTCTTCGGATCGCGCCAGACGCATGACGCGGGTGCGCAGATGGTCGCCCTGACCCAGTTCGCTCGCGCTCAGGCCGTGGCGGAGGGGCGGATCTATCGCCTCAACCTCGACACGCAGGACGGCAAGTATTGGCTGACCGCGCAGACGGGCGGAGCGTTTACGGCGCCCGGCACGGAGTTCGGCCGCATGTTCCTCCTGCCGGAAAGGACCGTCGCGCGGTGGGGCGGGCGGCCCGCAACGGGTGAGCGCGACTGGATCGCCTTCTACCCGGACGGGCGCACCGAGCCGGCCGCGATCTCGCTCACGGGACAGCAGGGGGAGACCGTGGAGGTCGTCTGCGCATCTCCCGCGGAGGGGTTCCGCGTGGTCGTCGGCGCGGGAGGGGGCGCGCCATGACCGACGTCTCGGGACGGCTGCTTCGAAGGACGGCCTTCACGCTCGTGGAGGTGCTCGCCACGCTCACGCTCGCGGCGATCATCCTGCCGGTGGCGATGCGCGGGATCGCGCTGGCCACTTCGGCCTCAGGCCAGGCCAAGCGGCAGATGGAGGCGGCCTCCCTGGCGGAGGAGAAACTCGCCGAACTCGTGGCCACGGGTGGATGGCAGGGGACTGATCTCTCCGGCGATTTCGGCGAAGACTGGCCGGGCTACCGGTGGCGGGCCGACGTGTCCGACTGGAACGGGACCGGCCTCGAGCAGGTGACCGTCAGCGTCCAATGGTCTCGTGGTGGGACGCAGCGCAGCGTCGCCCTGGCGACCCTGGTCTATGACGAGGGACAGTGAGATGATCCGTCCCGCGCGGAACTCCGCGTTCACGCTTCTTGAGATGCTCGTGGCGCTCGCGCTCATCGGGATTCTCGCGGGGTCGCTCTACATGAGCCTTCGCATCGGCTTCCTGGCCCGCAGGCGCGCGGAGGAGACGATCCTGCCGGTGCGCGCGGCGGCGCTGGCGCTGGATCTCCTGGGCAGGGACGTCGTGTCGACGCTGCCCCCGACGGGGATCCTCGCGGGGGGCTTTCTCGGGGAGGACGCCGAGCTCGGCAGCTCGGGCGAGGACGCGGATGAACTCGTCTTCCATGCGATCGTCGATGCGTCGACCGACGACGGGTCCGGGATTCGCCGGATCGACTTCGTCGTCGCCCAGGACGAGGAGGGCGGGGGCGTGCTCCTGCGCCGGGTGACGGCCAACTTGCTGGCCCCGACGACGCCGGAGCCGGCCGAGGAGACGATCTGCCGAAACGTGAAGGCGTTCAAGCTCAGGTATTTCGACGGCTCCGCGTGGGTGGACGGATGGGACTCGAGCCTGCGGGAAAACGCGCTGCCCCTAGCCGTCGAAGCGGAGCTCACGCTGCGGCGGCGCGACGCGACGGAAGGGGCAAGCGACGACGGCTACAAGCTCGTGCGGGTGTTCCTGCTCCCGTGCGCCGTCTCCGCAACCGGGGAAGGCGCCGGCGTGATGTTGCCATCTTCTTCTCTGTAGAAGGGCCGTGGGTTGGGCTGTGTCTCCTGGAGATGTTTGGGAAGGCGCACGCGCGGCACGGTGCTGATCGCGGCGATGTGGATCGTGCTGGTCCTAGCCGGACTGGTGCTGGTCTTCGCGCGCGTCTCGCGGGTGGAGGTCGCGGCGACCGCGAACCACGTCGCGGAGCTCCAGGCCGCGAACATAGCCCAGGGGGCGCTCGCCTTCGTGCTGTCGGAAGTGAACGGGACGGGCGGCGCCTACGCGACGGGCGGGGACGCGTCCTTCGAAGCCGTCCCCGTGGGGGAAGGTTTCTTCTGGATTGTGGACCCATCGTGGGAGGACGACCGCGCGTATTCCTTCGGGGTGCGCGGCGAGTCGTCCCGTCTCAATCTCAACTCGGCGACGCGCGACATGCTGCTCAAGCTTCCCGGGATGACGGCGGAGCTCGCCGCCTCAATCGTCGATTGGCGGGACGCGGACAGCGAGGTTTCCCCGGGCGGCGCCGAAAGCGAGTACTATCTTCTCCTTTCCGATCCCTACGACTGTAAGAGCGCTCCGTTCGAGGCCGTGGAGGAGCTGCTTCTCGTCCGGGGGGCGTCGCCGGCCTTGCTGTGGGGCGAGGACCTGAATCGCAACGGGGTGCTCGATCCGAACGAGAACGACGCATCCGAAAGCGAGCCGCCGGACAATCGGGACGGACGGCTGGATCGCGGCCTCTTTGATTTTCTCACGGTGTATAGCCGGGAGCCCAACCAAACAAGCTCGGGCGAGAACCGCGTGAACGTCAACGACGCGAGCGGCGGACGACTGTCTGATGTCCTGCGCGGCGTCGTGGGGGAGGACCGCTTCTTCCAGGTCATGGAGCGCGTTCGAGGCGGCCGTCCGTTCCGCAACGTGCTCGATTTCTACTTCCGCACAGGGCTCACGTCCGAGGAGTTCGCGCGGATCGCAGACCGCCTGACGACGAGCGGGGCGAGGGAGCTCGTGGGTCTTGTGAACGTCAACACCGCCCCGCGGGAAGTGCTGCTGTGCCTTCCGGGCCTCGAGGAGAGCGACGTGGACGCGCTTCTTGCGAAGAGGAGCGCCTCCGGCACGGACCTTTCGAGCATGGCGTGGGTCGCGCAGGTCCTTTCCCGCGAGAAGGCCGTGGAGGCCGGGGGGTTCATGACGGTGCGGTCCTACCAGTTCTCGGCGGACATCGTGGCCGTAAGCGGGAATGGGCGCGCGTTCCGGCGGTATCGGGCGGTCGTCGACGCGCGGACAAGCCCGCCTCGCGTGCTCTATTGGAAGGACTTGACGCACCTCGGCTGGCCGCTGGCGTCCGAGATCCTTACCGCGTTGCGTTCCGGCGGCGTCCCCGCGGACGCGCAGACTCTTGCCGGAGGAGGAAGATAGTGTCCTGGAAGGCGCGCAGGATGATCGGTTTGGCGATGGAGGAGCGCGCGGTCCTTGCGGCCGAGGTGTGCGTCGGGGCGAAGGGCGCGAAGCTCCTGCGCGCGGCCGAGTTCGCGCTCCCGGAAGGCGCGTCCCTGGAGGACCCGGAGGCGTTGGGGAGGGCGTTGGGCGACTTTCTTGAGCGCGAAGGTTTCGTCGCCAAGGGCGCGGTCATCGGCCTCCCGGCAAGGTGGCTTGTGTCGAAGGAGAAGCGGCTTCCGCCCGCCGACAGGGGCTCCATCGCGGCGATGGTGCGGATCGAGGCGGAGCGGAGTTTCGCGACCGGGATCGAGCAATTAGCGCTCGACTACGCGAACGGATCTACGTCGGGGCAGGTGCTGCTCACGGCGATTGCGCGCCGGAAGGTCGATCAGCTTCTCCGCATGTCCCAGGCGGCCGGCCGAAAGGCGAGAGGTCTTGTCCCGACGTCCATGGCGCTGGCGTCGGCCGTGCTGCCTGATGACGGCTCCCGCTTGATGGTGGTGCTGCGCCCCGGTCACGTCGAGATGGTCGTGCGCTCCGCGGGGCGATTGGTCGCTCTGCGACACCTGCCGGCGCCTGCGATCCCGCATGTGCGGGACGCCGAGTGGAATGCTGCGATCTCCCGGGCCCTTGCGCAGGTCGAGGCGCTGATGCCGGTCGACCTCGCGGGTGGGGAGCCGGAGCTTGTCTTCTGGGATGGGATCGGGCTTCCCGGATCGACTGTGGAAGATATCGGAGGGATGGCTCGCTTTCGGGCTGGATCATGCGTCGGACTGGCCGAGCTAGGTCTTGCGCCGCTTGGGGGGTCGGACGGAAGACAAGAGCGTTTCGGGGGAGCAGCGGCGCTGGCGGTCGCCGGCGCGAGGGGCGAAGCGTTCCCTGTGGACTTCCTCCACAGTCGTCTGAGCGTGCGCGAGAGGCCCGGGCTGCGGCGACGGATCGCGTG
>JAZDKG010000283.1:0-5712 GCA_043803205.1 Planctomycetota bacterium | reverse complement strand
TTCTCAGCTCCCACCCCTTCTCGTCGTAGACGTCGTCCTCATGATCCGTGAGCCCGAGGAAGTCGAGGTTCGAGACGTCGCGCGCGTAGAGGTAGTTCTCCTCGACCGATCCCATCCCGCACGCGTTCCAGAGATGCCCATGTCCGGTGTGGCCGTGTCCCGTGTGCGCGTGGAGGTCTCCGAAATACACGTTCCACGCGCCTGATTTCGCGCGCGCGCGCCCGGCGAGGAGCGCGTTGATCCCCGTTGCGAGATCCTGGCGCAGCGCAGCGTGCGAAGGCTTGAAGTCCACCCGCAGCCACCGCTCGGATGAGATGAACTCCCCGGCCTGGATGTTCCGCGGAACCACCGCCAGGGCGATCGGCTTCCCGGGTGTCACAAGTCCTGCCGGGATTCGCAGATATGCGGTCCCGAAAGACGCGAACGACTCCGCCGAAAGATGGGGATCGAGGCAGATCACGCCGTCCAGCGGCGCCGCGTGCAGCCTTCCCACGTGGTAGAAGAGCGTGATCCCGTCGCGCCCGCGCCACGTCTCGCTGTGCTTCACCACTCGGAGCGACAGCGCCTTCTCATCGTTTACGAAAAGATCGAACTCGCCGCTGGGCTGCGGGATGGGCGAGCCGTTCCCCATCCCCATCGAGAACACGAGGACGCAGTCCCGCCCGCGCGCGTCCTCGGGAACGCAATGCGTCTCCCACGCCAGTTTTACGTGGGGATGCATGTGAGCGGTGTAAGCGCGCTCGCCGGCGGCGAACTCCGGATAGAGCGCCCCCGCCGTCCGTTCGGCGGCGACGTGGCAGCGCTTGGCGATCGTCACCTTCGCCACGCCGTCTATGATCTCGAGGTTCGTCTTGCGCCTCACAGCGGCCACCATCTCATCGGGGCGGCAGCGTCCGGCGTCTTCCCGGAAATGCTTCATGATTCCCACCGATGTCTCCTTCGCGGGTCTCGCCCTTTTCCTTGAGCTATAGGGACTTGGGTTGAAGCTCGGCGTCAGGCGGGGCTGCGCTGTCTCGATTAGCTCGGCGCTGGTGGAGGAGGATGAGGGCGGCCGCCCCCGCGGAGATGAGGAGCATTCCGGCGATCTCGCCCTTCGCCAAATCTTCTTTGAGGACAAAGACCTGGAGGATCGCGCTGGTCACGGGGATAAGGAGGAGCATGATGCTCACGAGCCACAGGGGAAGCTCGCGGAGGGCGAAGTAGTAGAGGAGAAAGGACATCGCCGCGAAAAGGCCCATCGCAAGGGTGAGGTATTGGAGCTTGGGATTGTGAAGGATCGCCAGCACTTGCCCGCGGGTGGCCAGGGCCAGCACGAGCATCCAGGCCATGATGAGAAAGGAGTTTACGGTCGAGACCATCTCGATCGTCGTCGAACGAAGGAGCTTCTTGATAAGAAGGGCGTTGACCGCGAGGCCCAAGGCGCTGCCGAGGACCATGAGATTTCCGACGCGGACGACGCTGATGTCGCCTCGCTGAAGCTCGAGCGCGAGGAACCCGAAGGCCATCGCGGCCATTGCGGGGAGATCCGCCCAGCGGGGCAGTTCGCGCAAGGCGATCCATCCCAGGATGATAGCGAAGAGGATCTGGATCCGCTGGATGACGGCGGCGCTTGTGGGATCGGTGAAATCGAGGGCCTTGAACTGCGCGATGTTGACGAAAGCGCCGACGAGGCCGATGACGAAAAGGAGGCGGAGGTTCGGGCGAATCCGGCGCCACGAGATCCTCCGAGCTCCAAGGGACCAAAGGAGAAGGAGCACGGTGGTTGCGAAATAGGTGTAGAAGGTGGCGCACGAGGCGCTCGTCTCACGAAGCATCACGCGGATCAGGATGAACTCGACGCCCCAGGCGACGGCGCTCAGGATGACGGCAACAAAGGCCATGCCTAAGTTCTTTTCTCTACGGGTTTAGCGACGAGCCTCGGGTATCGGCGGATTTCGGCTCCGATGAGGGGGAGGGCATAGCGGGCGAAGGCGGCGGAGACGGAAACGCCATCGTCGCCGATGAACTCGCGCGGAAGCTTCCTCTCGACGTTGGCCACCTTCGACAAGGGGGCGCTGCCGATCGTGGAGCGATAGGGATCGTCGAACTCCCGGACGATCGTCATCATGTCGCCGGAGTTGCCTTCGAGGACATAAGCTACGGCGGCGCGCCCGAGACGATAGGCCTCCGTCTGATCGAGGTCGCTCACGAGATACGTGGCGGTGCGGGCGATGAGACCGGGCTTTTCGCTGCGGGCGCGGAGTCTGAGCTTGGCGGAGACGGCGTCGGCTAGGAATTGGCCGACGTTTCCGGGAAGGACATGGCCGAAGCCGTCCGCAGCGGCTTCCAAACTTGTTTGGTAGACAGGAGTTCCGTCCTTGCCCTTGAGTCCCTCGCTAGCGGCGATCACGACGAAGCCGAGGCGCTTGTAGACGTCCTCGACCTGCGTGAGGAAGCGGTCCATTTCGAACGCAACTTCCGGGAAGTAAACGAGATGGGGAGCGTCGAGCTCGGTTTCGCGGGCCAGGGCCGCCGCCGCGGTGAGCCAGCCGGCGTTGCGGCCCATGACCTCCATGACGCTCACGGGGGTGGGAAGCGATTCGAGATCGCGGCCCACGTCGTAAGTCGCTTGGGCGAAGAATCTTGCGGCGGAGGCATAGCCGGGGCAGTGATCGGTTTCGGAGAGATCGTTGTCGACGGTTTTGGGGATGCCCGCGACGCAAATATCGTAGCGGGCGGCCCTTGCGAGGCGAGCGATCTTGTCCGCGGTGTCCATGGAGTCGTTTCCGCCGGTGTAAAGGAAGTAGCGGATCTCGTGGGCGCGGAAGACGTCGAGGATGCGCTCGTAGTCGCTATCGGAAAGCTTTCTGCGGCAAGAGCCTACAGCGCTAGCGGGGGATCGGCGGACCTCCCTCCAGATGCGCTTGTTCTCGGCGCGCAAATCGAGGAGATCGTCTTTGAGGACGCCTTCGATGCCGAAGCGGGCGGCGAAGATGCCGTCGAGGAGGGTTTCGCCGAGGGCCTGCTCGACGACGCCGGCGAGGCTAGCGTTGATGACGGCGGTAGGGCCGCCGCCGTGGGCCACGAGGAGGTTTGCTGACATGCGTGTTTCTACCTGAAAGGGATGGTGCTCTCGCTACTTACCGCTCCCAATTCGGATGCGATCCAGGCTCGAGGTGTAAGGCATGAACGGGAAAGCTGGCTCGGGGATCTCATGAACGTCGGGAGTTTACCGGGAAGGGGAGTGGGGGACAAGGGAAGAGGGACGAGGGACAAGGGGATGGGGCGTCTTGCCGGAGGGTTGGGAGGGGGTTTCGATTGAAGGGGAGGGGTATCGGAATACGATGAGAGTGGAAAAGGCGTGAGGCCTGCGGCTTGAGTCGTGAGGTACGGGAGAAAGGACGAGGGACAGGGGGATAGGGGAGAGGGAAGGAGGCAGTCCCGCGATTGCGGGACGGTCAGGTGTCAGCCGTCAGGATGGGAGCATGTCGTGGGGGCCACGACACCCTCACCTCCCGCCTCCTCTCCCAGGGGGAGAGGCGGCGACAAGAGACGAAGGATGGGGTCGTAAGCGGGGCGGGACAGAAGGAGCGGGAGATGGCGAAGCGGGAATATTCGGCATACCAGAAGACGCTGATCAAGAACTACTACGAGAACCGGGACACCCTGGTGCGGCAGCGATTGGGGGAGGCCGTCTCGGAGCTGTACCTGTGCACGAATGCGACAAAGGCGAAAAGGCTGTGGGAGAACGCGAGAAAGGCGATGGTACTCGCGGGGGTGAAGCCGCTGACGGTGAAGACGGTGTGCGACAGGCGAGACATCAAGTGGCTAGCGGAGGTGGTGAAGGAGATTTTCTGAGGAGAAGCAGGATAGCCACGAAGGCACGAAGACGCGAAGGGGGCACGAAGGTTTGAGAGGGGAGAGATCACCACGGAGGCACGGAGGACACAGAGAAGAGGTTGGGAGGGTTTTGACGGGATAGCAGGATGGACAGGATTGAAGAGGATTCAAGACAGAGGCGCAAAAGGGTTCGGAGTTCAAGGTTACTGGTTGGGGAACCAAGAACCAGGGACGAAGAACGAGATTCAACGCACAAGCGCGGGGGATGGGGCTGGAGGAAGCGGGGCCAGGGACGTGACGTTTGCGGAGGATGATCGTATACGGTAGCGGTCGGGGGGCGGCGCTGCGAGGGGGCGCTAAGCGGCAGGTCGAGGGAGATCGGAAGCGATGAGGCGTGAGGGGTCCGGAAAAAGGGGACCTGGGAAGAGGGCACATGCCATCGCATGCGGCGTGGTGCTCCTTTCGTTTTTAGGCGTTCACGCGCTGCACCCGCTTGTTCATCACTTAGCGGGATGCTTGCGTGGGGAGGAGCACGGGGCAGGGGCGGGGATAGTCCGGGGAGGGTGCATCGACGCGCATGGATGCCCCGTCTGTCAGTTTCTGACCCTCTCGGGGACGGGGGAGATTCCCGACGCGGAGTGGAGAGGGGATGGGGTTCAAGAGTGCGAGAGGGTTCGTCTTGAGGGGCAAGGAGAGACGGGGGCGGAGGAGCTCAGCAGCGGAGGCATCCGGGCGCCTCCCTTGAGCGCATAGGGGTTTTCCAGACAGGAATCATTTTTCTTTTCATCGGCACGCGCGAGCGCGAGGGCGGGTGTGCATCCGCCGCCTCGGCGTGCATGGAGAAGGGAGTCGATCCATGCGTAAGGGATTCACGTTGATTGAGCTCTTGGTGGTGATGGTGATTATCGCGCTTCTGGTGGGGCTTCTCTTGCCCGCGTTAGGGCGGGCGAGGGAGGAGGCGCGGAAGACGCAATGCCGGAGCAACTTGAGACAGATCGGCTTAGCGGTGACAATGTATGCGGGCGACAACAGGGGATGGGTGCCTTGCGTGTACGGCGAATCGGCAAGCTCCTTAGCCGGTTTCTGGCACGGGGTGAACCGGGACACGGACAGCGTCAGCGGGGGCAAGGACCCCTTAGCGCAGTATACGCACAACATGACGTTGATCCCGACGCTGTGCGGTCATGGTCCCGGCATGCGTGATGACTGCGAAGAACGCCAGCTCGAGATGATGGGCCCGGGGATGTGCACGGGGCTGGGGCTGCTCTTAGCGGGAGGGTATCTGACGCAGAAGGGGGCGGCGGTTCTGGATTGTCCGAGCCGGCATTTTGCGGAGCGGATGGACGGGGAAGTGAAGGAGCGATTCACGTGGGACGGGGCGGAGCCGTTCTACACGACGGGGGGGAAGTGGTTGGAGGCCAACGGCCTCAAGATGAACTGGTCGACCGATGCCGACCACGACGCCCACACGAACATGGGCACGGGGTATCCTCCGGGTCCCATGGCTCACTACGAGGAGGACTGCACGGAGGACGAGGCGAACCCGCCCTACGGCGAGCGTTGCGCGATCATCTCGTCGTACAGCATGCGCGAGAGCGGCACGGCGTCCGACGTGGGCACAAGCGGCTCGCAGGGGTATTCGTGCGTGCGGCTGGATGACTTGGCGAGCGGGGGGAAGGCGCTTGTGAGCGATACGACGATGGGGTTCGTCGACATGCCAAGAGACGGCGGCGGTGATCCCGACCCGAGCCTTTTCGAGTTTGAGAACAGGGCGTCGTGGGGGCCGCTGCGTCTTGAGAATCACGACCGGGCCTACAACGCGCTCTTCCACGACGGAAGCGTAAAGACGTTTTCGGACGGCGGGGGCAGGATCATGGAGATCCAGGCGCGGCA
>JAZDKG010000282.1:0-2036 GCA_043803205.1 Planctomycetota bacterium | reverse complement strand
ATGGTCGTCCTTCGCGCCGGATGTCATGGCAATCTCCCGTGTGGAATACTATACTATACCACATCGGCCGCGACGCCCGCCATGGAGGGGCCCTCATGCAGAACCGCACGGTGCTCCACGTCACTCTCCTCGCGGGACTCTGCGCGCTCACACTCCTCCCCGCCGCCGCGTTCCGCGGGCTCACGGGGATGGAATTCAGGACCGCCCTCTTCGTCCGCGAAATACTGAATAACGGCCCCTCTCTTGTCCCCCGTCTCGACGGCGCTCCCTATGTGGACTATCCGCCCCTCTACTTCCTCGCCGCCGCCCTTTCCTCCCGCCTCCTCGGCTCGATCACCCCGCTCTCCCTCGCCCTTCCCTCGGTACTCGCCGCGGTGGGGGCCGTGATCCTCGTCTACTTCATGACCGAACGTGAGCGCCCCGGGTCCGGCCTCGGGGCGGGAGTCGCGCTCGCGTTGACCCCTCTCCTCTTCTCCTGCGCCTCGCAGGGGAACGTCGACGCGATGCTCCTCTTCTTCACCACCCTGACCCTCGCGGGTTGCCGGAGACACGTCCTGTCGGGCGCGAGGGGGGCATTCGCCGCCGCCTGCATAGGCCTCGCGGGCGGGGCGCTCACCAAGGGGCCGATCGGCGTCGCCGTTCCTCTCTTCGCCGCCTCGCTCTGGCTCCTCATGCAGGGACGCCTTCGCACCCTTGCATCCCTTCTCCTGAAACTCGGCCTCTTTCTCGCCGCCTTCGCGGCGATCTGCGTGTCGGCGATCCTCCTCGTCGAGGGCCGGGTGCACCTCGAGAGGCTCATGGGAGCACAGATCTTCGACCGCGTCGCGGACAAGGCAAATGCGCCGCGCATCTATTACCTCTGGGTCTTTCTCGGGGGATTCGCCCCCTGGTCGATCTTCGCGCTGGGGCGGCTCTTCCGGCGGGGAGATCGGGAGCGGCGGGAGTTCGACTGGTTCTGCGCCTCGTGGTTGTTCTCGACATTCCTTCTCCTCAGCCTCGCGAGCATCAAGCACTCCCGCTACCTCTTGCCCGCCGCGCCGCCCGTCGCCATCCTTGCCGCGTTCTTCTGGCAGGATCTGCGCACGACCGGCGCGCCGTCGTGGACGCCGGTCGTGACCACGTGGATCCGGCGCGTCTGCCTTACCCTCCTCGCCGCGGGCGTTCTTGTCCTCGCCATCGCCCCTGTGTTCCTCCCCGTCGCTTCCCCCGCCCTGTCATGGTGCCTCCCCGCCGCGTGCCTGCTCCCCCTTCTCATCCCCGCGCTCCGGGGGAAAAGCGACGGGAGCGGTGCGTTCCTTCTCCTCGCCTGGACAATGGCCGCCGGCTTCCTCGCCTTCAGCCAGTTCGACTCGCCGAGGATGTCCGCGAAGGAGGAGGCGCGTCCGTTCGTGCATTCGGTCGAACGCGCCGCGGGAGGGAATCGGATCGTATTCTACGGCATCGGGAAGGACGCCGACGGGCTGAAGTTCCTGTACTGGCGCACCGGAACCGCGCCCCTCTCATTCATCGAATCGCTCCCCGCCCTCCGCGGGGCCGTCGACGGAACTCAGCTCGCGATTCTCGTCCTGCCCTCCCGCGAGCGCGGGGAGGTCGAGAAGGAGTTCGGCCCGCGTCTGCGGTTCCTCTTCGGGGGACGTCTGGGAAAACGCCGGTGCACGGTGTTCAACCTCGCGAATGGCGCACAATAATTCATGGCACAATAATTCTGGCGCCTCCCCGGCCCTCTCTGGTACAATCCGAAAAGCCCGGGGTCGCGAATGATACCCACTCCCGACGTTATCAGAAAGCTGCCCAAGGTGCTCCTGCACGACCACCTCGACGGCGGCCTTCGCCCCTCCACCATCATCGACATCGCCAAAGAAGAAAAGGTCCCCCTCCCCACCGAAGACCCGAGCGAGCTCCTCGACTGGTTCCACCGCGGCGCGAACCAGGGGGACCTCAAGCTCTACCTCGAAACCTTCAAGGTCGTGTACGATGTCCTCCAGACCGAGGAGGCCCTCGAGCGCGTCGCGTACGAGTCGATGCTCGACCTCAAG
>JAZDKG010000281.1:0-10834 GCA_043803205.1 Planctomycetota bacterium | reverse complement strand
CGGAATGACCCGCGCGGATAAGGAGCTTGGCGAGCTGCCCTTGCCCTTCGGAACCGCTGCATACCCGGATATCACCTTCCATGGCGATCACGTCCTCGTGCGTTACTACATGAGCTTCAGGAAGCCCAGTATGAGCGCCGGTGGACGTCTTCACATTCTCCCCCTTGGCTGGTTCTACGGAGAGAATTGACCGTTGTCTTGTCCGCCGAGACCCAAGTCGTGTCGGACACTTAAGAGGGAGGTTTGACATGAAAGGGAACAGAGGGTTCACGCTGATCGAGTTGCTGGTGGTGATGGTGATCATCGCCTTGCTGGTGGGATTGCTCCTGCCGGCGCTTGGACGGGCGCGGGAGGAGGCGCGAAAGACCCAATGTCGATCCAACCTGCGTCAGATCGGTCTGGCCATGACCATGTACTGCACAGACAACAAGGGCTGGACGCCTCCCGCCTACGGCGACAACACCGAAAGTACCGCCCAAGCCCCCCAGCACTACTGCCTCGGCTGGCACCGCTGGGGACCGAGTTACGGGAACCGCCTCGGTCAGGGAAGCATTCATTCCCCCTTCACCTACCTCACGCCCATGTGGGACGCTAGTACGGACGACGGAAGCGGCGACGGCGTCGTGGGCAAACTGGATGATCGCTGGGACTTGGCATCAACTGGAAAGGGCATTGGCTCCGGCGCTGCAAACGTAAACGGCCTCGGCCTGCTCTTCTCGGGCGGCTACCTCACCCAGAAAGGCGGCTCCGTCCTCGACTGCCCCAGCACCAGCGGCTACCCCAGCGGAGCCGATGTCGTGCTGATCAAGGCCGGTTTCACCCCGGCCCAGGCAGAGACGTTCACCGATTGGGCGAAGAAACACGCAAGCTACGATGGCAACGAGCCCTTCTGGACCACATACGGAAGGATCAAGTGGAGCAACGCCGACGGCATCGGGGAGATGCCATGGAGCCGTATGTCCACCGAGGACCAGAACGCCGTTTGGCCGGTCGCCGAAGCGCACGCGACGGGAGCCCCCTGGACCACCGCCTATATGGGGGGAAACTGGACGTCCCGCTGCGCTCGCTCCGGCCCGGCCGTCCCTCAGGCCAACTACTGCAGCATCATCGGCTCATACCAGGTGCGCCCAGACGGCGAGAAGCAGTTCACCTGGAACTCCTACAGGCTCGACGACGTCCAGGGCCGCGCCGTCGCCTCCGACGCACTCCTGGGCTTCTTCCCGCGCTCCAGCGAAATCAGGATCGATATCGGGGGCCTCAAGCAGGTCTACTATACCAAGAGCACCCAGGACATTCGCCCGTCCACCTACATGGCGAATCACGACGCTGCCTTCAACGTCCTGTTCACCGACGGCTCGGTCAAGACGTTCGCGGACGGCGGCCTGGTCGTCTACAAGCATCTCTACTTGTCGCTCGTCTTGGCGCAAGTGAGCTTGGGGGACGGGGCCTACGCCTCCTACAAACTCGGCGACACCGCAAAGGTCTATGAGAGGTATTTCGACCCGCTCTACGCGCAGGACTAGATGCTGCTCACCCATGGGGGCGGCCGCTTTCCCGGCCGCCCTCTATCCTGCCTCCTCCCCCTCCTCAGCGAACCGGAACGAGAAAAGCTCCGCGTCCCGCAGGAAGAAGCGCACCTTGCGCCAGTAGTGCCGCTCCCGTCCCGCCGGAACCAGCGCGTCCCCTTTCCATGTCACCGTGTGTGCCACGCTGTCCCCGCGGAACGGATCGCAGTTCTCGCGCGTGCAGGGCGCGATCGCCTCGTCGCGCCGGTCGGCGATCTCGACGACGATCGATCCCCCCGGCGCGCACCTCGCGTTGATGACGAGCTTCGTCCCCAGACTGATGAGCGCCCGCGTCACCACGGTCCCCTCCCGCTGCCGGTTCGCGTAGAGCCCCGCATATCCGTCCTTGCGCAGGGTCGCTAGCCCCAGCCCGTACGCCACGTTCTCCAAGCGGTCACAGGGGGGAAGCTCTCCCGCAATGCCTCCGGGATATATCCACCAGTCGTGGTGAGAGCTCGTGCCCCCGTGGAAGAAATAGAGCTTGTCCCCCATCTCGATAGGGGGGCTCACCAGCGACACCATGTGCGCGTCCCAGTGCCCCTCTCCGCGCGGAGCTAGGAACGGCTGCCTCTTGTTCGTGTTGCTCCACCGGATCCCGTCCCGGCTGAGGAGCAGTTGGACGTCCATCTCATTGTCCACCGCCCGCAGCACCCCGACCGTCGCTAGATACACGCTTCCCAGGCGGAACTGCGCCATGCCGTAGTAGAACTCGTCAAGATTGTCCTCCTCGTCGGTCGCCGCCGCGGGCACGAGCTCGCTCCAGTGCAGGAAATCGTGGCTCCTCGTCTGCCAGACCCGACGCTGGTTGTACGTGAGCGGGTTGTGAGGCTCCAGCGGCCCAAGGAACGACGCGGTGTGCGGATTGCGCAAGTTTATCGCCCCCGCCCACTGGAGAAAGTGCCGCGTGTTCTGCACGAACTCGTGCGCGTCCTCGTCGTAGAAAAGGACCGACACGTCATTGAGACGCGGCCCGCTCATCCCGAACCGGGGGAATTCCTCGTACCGCGTCCAGTGGATCCCGTCGCGGGAGTGCGCGCACTCGATCCGGTTGCGGTGCGCCTTCCCGTCGTCCCACATGTGGCTGTAGAGCGTGCGGAACTTAAGGTCCCGTTGAGCGGGATGAGGATCGATCACGTAGCTCGCCGAGTGGACCTCCCCGTAATCGCCCCCGCCCAGAACGATGTTCGTCCGTCGTCCGTCGATCTCGAGGACGTCCAGCTCCGGCTTGCGCCAATGGATGCCGTCCTCGCTTTCCGCGTAAAGCTGTCTGGCGTAATGGTCGATCCGGTCCCGCTTGGCGGGGATTTCCAGGTCCTCATACCAGCACTTGAGGAGCCCGTCCTCGCCGTCCCGGAGCACCGCGTAGTTCGAGTACGTGAAGTACGTCACGTGTTCCCACGGGCGGTCCCTACGGATCACCGGCTCCTCCGCCGCCCTCTCGGGCGTGTGCCACCTGCGCGTCACGTCCTGCACCGACTCGATAACGACGCTGTCGATGAACGTCTGAGTGAGGTCCCGCACGTACAGGTTCGTGCTGTCCATCCTGAGGTCGCGCATAATCCCGTCTCCGTTCTGAAAGTTTCGCCCGCTACCGTTTGCCTTTTCCGCGGCGCTCGGCCTTCACGCGGGTTTTCACCTGGAAGATCCGCGCCGGGTTGTCGTGGAAGAGCATCGTCGCGATTTCCTTCGCGCGGTCCATGTCAAATACGTCCAGATGCACCTTCTCCGCCAACGCCCGCGCCACGTTGCGTCGCGCGATCTCGAGATGCCCGACCACCCCGTCTACGAACGCGTAGTCCCCCCCGAATGCGCTGATCTTCGAGGCCGGAACCGCGTCCAGGAACTCGCCCAGCGCCCGCGCCGACACCTCGGGCGATATGATGTGCGCCCAGCACATGTCGATGTGGACGTTCGGAAACATCTTCGCCAATGCGCTCAGCTTGTGCTGGAATGGATACGACATGTGGAAGATGTCGAACGTCGCGTTCGGATACCGTAGGAACACGTCGCACAACCCGATGGGGTCGCTGTTGTCGAGCATGTTCCCGTTCCCCTCCTGGATCCCCGTGTGTACTTGCACGACAAGGTGCATCTCGTCCGCCGCCGCTAGGATGCTCTGCACGAGATGGTCCTGGAGAGCCTTGGAGGGGCGCGTCGAAAGCTCGCGTTCCACGAGATTCTCCCGGCGGAAAAGGGCGTTCCACTCCTCTTCCGCCCGCGCCGAAGGCACGTTCTCGAAGGAAAGCGGCCGCTCGTAGGCGCACGCGATCTTGATCGCCGCCGCCCCCTGCGCCATCTCCTTCTCGATGCGCGCCCGGACGGCGCGCTTCCAGTCCTCGAGTGCTATCGCCCTGCCGCCGATCTCCTTGCCGATCGTCTCCAGGTCCTTCGCCTGCGAAGGGTACAGAGGCGGCCGGTAGACGGGGGTGAAGTATTCCCGGTCGCATGCGCCCGCGTCGTTGTCGAGGAGCGAGGTCCGTATCCGGCACGTCTCCTTCAGCACCTTGCGATACCACCCTCCCGCCAAGGTCGCCCGGAACCGCCCGTCCAGCGCCTGAATCGTCTCCCCGTCGATTCGCGCGATCCCGTAAAGCTTCTGCACGGCGATGTCGACCGCCCTCGCGTAGCCCGTGTTCCGCGCGCGCTCCCAGTACGTCGCCACCAGCGACCACTTCGTCTTGATGTCGTCGTCCATCCGCCGGACCCGCTCGAGGTCCTCCTTGGGCAGACCCGCGCTCACGAGGTCGCTGCTCAGGTAGTGCTGAAGGTACTCCTTGAGAACGTCCGTGTCCTTGTCGCGCCGATCCTCGCTCGACGGGAGATGCTCGTGCGTGTCGATCACCGCCAGCGCGCTCACGAACTCGTAGAGTTCCTCATATGCCCGATCCATGTCTGCTCCTCCTTCTCTACGGCGTCGCTTCCGACAGCGCGACGATGGCATCCGCCAGCTTCCGCCTCACGCGCGTAAGGTCGTCGTTCACGCTGAAGGTCGCAAGCCACTTCTCGATCTCGGCCACAACGTCACCCGCTCGCCCCGCCTCCTTGGCTTTCGCTAGATGCTTCTGGAGCGTCGCCAAATAGCGCGCGTCGTAAACCCCTTCCCGAAACGCCTCGTACGCGATCGTGTCGATCGGCTTCCCCTCCCACGTCGGCAGCGCCATGCAGTAGAGCGGGTCCGAAAAGACGTTGTCGTACCCGTGTCGGGGTCCGCCCGCATTGGGCCTCGGCGTCCCTTGATACTCCCATGGCGCAGCCCCCTGCTCCCCGTTGCGCCACATCGCCAGCCCATACCGCCGACGGAAAACGGACGGGGCCGCCGGACAGTCCACCTGCGGACAGCCGTAGATCCACGCCTCGTATCCCAGCTTCTGCGACGCCCGGATCGACCGCTCCCCCTGCGCCGACATCGCCCCGCTATACACGATCGGGAGACTGAGCGCGTCCCCGATCTCGTCGAAATACGTCGCCCCGCACGCCACCGCCACAAGTCCCCCCGCACGATTCACCGCCGAGTACCCCTCGCGCAGTTTCATGAGCGCTTCGCCGCTCGCCTCGTCGTGCCCATAAAGGGCCGGACGGGGATAGCCCTTCTCGTCGCAAAAGGCGTTCACGACCGGCGCAAACTCGCTGAGCCTCGCTACGACCTCCTCCGTCGTCTTGGGTGCCCCTTCCCGAGGGTGAGGCTCGAAGTACTGCCCGTGCGCTAGCCACACGAACGGACTGCGCACGAGCCCCGCCCGCTTCGCCATCGCAAGACACGCGTCCAACCGCGAGAAGTCCCACCCTCCTTCCTTCTTCTCGGGCTGGCCTACGTAGAGGTTCAGCGTGTTGCACCCGTGCTCCGCCATGTCCACGAGGTCGGCCTCCATCTGCGCAGCCGTCTTGATCACCTGGAACTTGTCCGCCGCCGTCCTCGCCGCCTCCTCGTCCCCAAGGTAAATCCGGTAGTAGAAGGAATACGCGTAGGGCGTCGGCTCAAGGTCGAAAGGCAGCACCTCCACCTCCGCCGCAAGCTCGACCGCCTCCCGCTGCGCCGCCCGGATCGCCAGTCGCCCCCGGTACGTCCCCGCCGACGCGTCCGCGGGGACCTTCACCGTGACGAAATACTGCCGCAGCGTCCCGGCGAGGATGCTCGCTGGAAGAAGAACCGCCGAATCGCTCCCGAGGAGCGCGTCCTTGAACGCGTTCTCCTGCTTCTCCGGGCTCGGGGTGACGAAGGCCGGATCGTGCAGCAGCATCTCGTTCATGAGCCGCGCTTTGCCCAGCATCGGCCGATACCACGGCGCCACGATCCGGATGTCGATGGCCTCCGCCGGAATGACCCCGGACTCGGAGCGCAGGTCGCTCGCCGTCACCATGACGTCCGCGAGGTCCCTCTCACAGAGGATCGCAAACGACATCGGCACGAACGTCCCCCGGCAGCCGAACGCCGCAAGCCCGCGCGCTGGCGCCGCCGCGATCACTTCCTCCTGCGGCAGAAGCTGCGGATTCTCGAAGCCGCCCTTCGCTCCCCAGATGTAGTACGACTGCTCCTCGTTGTGCCCCTGCGGCCCTCCCGGGAGGATCGCGTAGCTCTGCGTGGGCTCGAGCGCGAACGTGATGATGTCCTGCTTGCCGTGCTGCGCCGCGTAACCCGGGTATTCCCGGCACGCCTCCACATAGAGCCCCAGATGGGAAAGGATCCGCTCAGGCGCATTGAGGTTCCCCCGGAAGGGCGTCTGCGAATCCGCCAAGCTCTTCTCGACCGCCTCCATCATCGGTTCCGCGCTGGCGAGGTCCCCCTTGATCTTTGCCTGGATCGACGCGTACCGCTCCGCCAAGAGGCCCGACGCGCCCGCCGGCAGCTTCCCCTCCCGATGTCGCGCCTTGAGCTCCGCTATGCGCCTCTTCATCCCCGCGAGCCTCCGCGCACCCCTCGTCCGCGTCTCTCGCTCCTGGTCCACCGTGAAGTAGCGGTAGACCTGCGCCCAGGTCTTCTGAAAGTCCGGCGGGAGCTTCCCCGTCACCTTCACGTCGTCCAAGTAGATCGTCACGTCCGAGGGAGGGGAGTTGTCGGGGAGCTGGAACATGATCGCCACTCCCGTCACGTACTCCTCGATCGCGCTTGTCTTCGTCGCCGTGACCTCCCAGACCTCCCATCCGTTGTCTTCCCCTGCCTTGCGCCCCTGCATGACGTTCCCGTCCGTGCCCCCCGCTAAGCCCACGCTCATGCCGTTGAAAGACCACGTCTTCTCCGGCGCCTTCATCTTGACGTGGAAACGCGCCCTGATGTCCGACCATCGTGGGATCGCGACAGGGATGCGGAAGTAGGCGCTCGGCCACCGTCCCGCCTCGAAATGGATCGCCATCTTGGCCGAGTGTCCCCCGCTGTGCGATTCCTCGTCAGTGACCCCCAGGAAGCTGACCTTCCCTGGCACCTGACCGCCATACCACTGCTGAATCGCGGGCGGCTCCGCCTCCTCGAACCCCGTCTCAAAGAGCACCGCCTCCTGCGCGTTGCGCGCCTGCTCGAGGATCGCCGACGCATCCGGGGGGTTGGCGGCTTGCGCGCCCACGGCGCACGTGCACACCGCTGCTGCCAGCACCGCTAGGAGTCGTTTCTTGCCCATCTCTGATCCTTCCTTTCCTTTCTCGGGATCTTGGGGCTCAGCGAATTCGTGACGGGGATTCCCATAGGTCCGGGTTCGGCCCGAGTTTCTCCTTGAGCGCGTCCGTGGCCCGCGCCAGCGCTTGGATCGTGGCCTGCCCAAGATCGACCTCGGCCGCCGCCGCATTCTCGCGCACCTGCTCGGCGTTGCGCGCCCCCGCTATGACGCTCGTGATCCCCTTCTGCGCTAATAACCACGCAAGCGACATCCTTCCCATCGGCTCGCCGGCTTCCCGCGCGATCCGGCGAACCTCCGCCAACGCTAGGAACGTCTCTTCCTCCGCCCCCTTCTCCCCGTGACGGCTCAGCTTCCTCTGGCTCGAGAAATGCCGCGTACGCGCCCGTCCCTCCGGGAATGTGTCCTCCGAGAGGTACTTCCCCGTGAGAAGCCCCTGGGCGAGGGGGCAATAACAGGTGATGCTGACGTCGTTCGCCGCGCACGCCGCTGCCAGCTCGTGCTCGATCGCCCGAAAGAGAAGATTGTAGCCCAGCTGGTTCGCCTCCACCCGTCCGTGCCGCAGAACCTTCGAGAGATCCTCAGCGCCGAAGTTCGAGACCCCCGCCGCCCTTACCTTCCCGCTTCGGATGAGTCCTTCCATCGCTCCCATCGTCTCCTCGATGGGCGTCTGGCGGCTCGGCCAGTGCAGGATGTACAGGTCGATGTGGTCGGTCCTCAGACGCTTGAGGCTGCGCTCGCAGGCTGCGACCAGCGCCTCCGCGCTCTGGTGCGACGGCGACGCCTTCGTCGCTAAGATCACCTCCTTGCGCCTCGCGCCTAAAGTCTTCCCCAGAATCGCTTCGGAGTACCCCGCGCCGTAAGCCTCCGCCGTGTCGAAGAAGGTGATACCGCACTCCAACGCCGCTTGGATCGCGGCAACCGAGTCCCGCTCCGATTGGTCCGGCCCCCACGTCTGATCCCGGACGATGCTCCACAGACCCAGCGCGACCGTGGACACCTCGATCCCGCTTCTTCCCAGTCTGCGAAAACGCACCGTCCTGCCCCTTCTTGCGGCCTCCCCGTCGGCACTTCGCGCTTGCACTGGAGTCTATCGGAACGTACCATTGCAATTCAAGGTTGGGCTGTCCCGAGGGACTCGATCCGGCCCTTTCCGTGGTCGCTGGCCTCTGGGAGCCTGGCCGGGGGATGACGCCGATGCGCGCAAGGGTCTACGCCGTTCTCGCCTGCCTGCTCGTCGCGCCGCTGGCGCTTGCCCAGGAACCCCCCAAGCACGTCGTCTCCGTCCAGGACGTCCTTGCCGAGCTCTCCAAGGGCTTCACCTCCGGGTTCTGGGGAAAGGTTTGGGTCTACTTCGTTGCCCCGGCCCTCATCGTGCTCATCGCTGTGTTTTTGCGCCGCGCCGCCGCCCGACGGATCCAGAATGAGGATGAGCTCTACTCCGTCCGCAAGCTCATCGTGCGCGTCGCCGCCGCCCTCCTCATCGTCTACTTCGGCTTCGTAATCCTCGCCGGCGCCGGCGCCGGAAATGTCGCCACGATCATCGGCCTCCTGGGCGCTGGCCTCACCGTCGCCCTCCAGGACATCATCGCCAGCTTCTTCGCTTGGTTCTTCATCGTCGGCAGCCGAGGGTTCCGCATCGGAGACCGCATCCGCATCGGCGACCTCAAGGGCGACGTCGTCGACATCGGCATCCTCCGCAGCACCGTGATGGCCGTCCAGAACATCCGCGATGTCGAAGGCCAGGCGATCGGCTCCCTCCGCGTCTTCCCCAACAACCTCATCTTCAAGTTCCCCCTCGAAAACTACACCATCGGAAACGAATACGTCTGGAACGAGATCGATTACCTCGTCACCTACGAGAGCGACTGGCAGAAAGCCGAGAGGATGCTCCTCAGCGCCACCGAGGTCATCGGGACCGAACACATCGCCAACGAAGCGCGTAAGAAAATGCAGCATATGCGCCGCGACTTCAGAGTCCGCGTCGGCGCCCTCACCCCCATCGTTTACGTCAAGGCCGCCGACAGCGGCGTCCTCCTCACCCTTCGCTACCTCTGCGACATCCGCCAGGTGCGGGGCACCAGCGACCGGATCACCCGCGAGGTCATGATGCGCTTCTCGGAAACCCCCGACGTCAACTTCGCGTATCCCACCAGACGCGTCATCCCCACGCCTCCTCAGGCCCGGGAGGAGAAAGGTAACCCCCCGGCCGGAGTCTTCTGACGGCCTCGACGTCGTTCTCCGGTATTTCGTCCCCCGGCGTTTGCGCCTCCCCTTGGGGCGGCTATACTTGTGAGGGAGGACGACCGGCTTCTCGATTGGGCTGCGAAATGGAGTTCGCTCGAGAACGCGTGGGAAAGATCCTCATCGTCACGCCCCCGAAGCTGACGAGCGACGGTATCTTCCCCTTCGACGGATACGGCAACGAGCTCGCCGGCATCGTGGGCGCGCAGGACGTGGAGGCCGTCCTCATGGACCTCTCGAACGTCGATTTCGCGGCCACGCCTCTCCTCGCGGCGCTCGTCCGCATGCACCTCCAGGCCCAGCGCAGACGCAAGGCATTCGCCCTGTGCAATCTCACCGTCTTCGTCCAGGAAGTGCTGGCGACCGTGCACCTGGACAAGCTCTTCAGAATCTTCCCCTCCCGGGAGCTGGCGATCGAGCGGATGAGCGCTCCCGATGGGCTCTACGACTCCTGACCCCGCGACTGCGCCGCGGCGGCCCGCCTGCCCGCTAGCCAGCCGATCGCGGCCGCCGCACCGTAAAGAGCCGCGGCCGTCAACAGCGTCCGGCGTGTCCCGATCTCCATCGCTAAGAGCACCGTCCCCGATCCCGCAAGGACGCTGGCGAACCCTCCCACACCGTAATACCACGCTAGCCTCGCCGCGCTTTCCCCCGCGAACACCGCTAAACCCGCTGGAAACATCATCCCCATCGCGAAGGCCGCCCCCGAGAGCCCCAGGAACGATAGCCCGCAGGCAAGCACGGGCGGCGCCGCCAGCGCTGCGTCCGCCCCCGCCGTTATGAGCGACCACGCGCACAGGACCGCGCTCGCTCCCCCCGCGAGAACGATCATAAGCCTCTTCCGCCTGATCCGATCGCTCGCGAGGCTCCCCAGCCCGCTCCAGAAGAGAAAACCGGCGACCGTCGTCGCCATCGCCAACACCGGATGCCCGACCGCCCGCTCGATGCGCAGCATCGTCGTCATCTCGACCATCATGTACGCAAGACCGATGGCGAAGAAATACCCGATCCCCGCCGCCCATCCCTTCCCGCTCGCCCCCGCTCCCGCTGCTAGGATCGGTGCGAACGTCCCGACGAGCGCCAGCGCCGCCGCCACAAGGAGAAACGCTACCGCCAAGGCGTACCCGAACTCGAGATGCGCCACCCCCAGTGCCCCCATCCGCAGGATCTGCGTCAGCGCACCCCATCGAAAATGGTGGTGGAAGAAAGGACGGTCGTCCGTCGCGGGCGCCACGCGGAAGGGATACGAGGCAAAGAAATCGTCGGCTCCGTCCCCGAGGAGCGCGCGCGCGGCCTCGTAGGTTCCCGGTAGCGCCGGCGTCCCCGGCCCGCGCGCTTCCTCCCGCTGGATGAACCGCTCCGATTCCTCCGGGCGCATGTCGGGGAGCCACACGAGATCGAAGGCGCGTCCCTCGGCGAACG
>JAZDKG010000280.1:0-9555 GCA_043803205.1 Planctomycetota bacterium | reverse complement strand
GGCGGGATGCCCTTTCTGCAAAGTGTGGCGGCCACGTACGGAATGTCGATCGGCGGGAAGCTGTGTCTGGCCCCTTCAGGATAGAGTTGGCCAAGGCCGCCCATGGTGTCCTTGTTCGATACGGCGTGGGGGGGATTGGGCGGGTTGACGATGGCGATCGCGGTTCTCATAAGAACAGTTTCTTCACAAGACCGATCACTCTGGAAGGGAGAGTCCCCAGCAGGGATAGGGACCGCTGAAAGAGATCTCGCAGCAGGTTCGCCCCGTCGTACTGCCAGCGGAATCGAAGCCTCTGCCAATCTTGCCGCCAGCGAGGCAGCGTTTGGGGAACGATCATGTCGAAGCGTCCGAGTCTCGTATGGACCATCTCATATGCTCGTCGGCGATCCCTGCCGGAGAAATCGGCCGTCTCGATGACGGGCCTTACTCTCTTGGAAGTATCCGAGAAGTGCATCCCGTCCTCCGGGTTGCGAAGAAACCGAGCCTCTATCTTCGCCCATTCCCAAACCTGTGTACCCGGATACGGCACCAACATATTGAAATGCGCCTGCAAACCGAACTTCTCGGCAAACGCAATTGACTGCCTCTCGCGTGCAAAGGAGTCGCCCGGCAAACCTATGATGAAATAGGCACCGACTCGCATGTGGGCGTCCCGGAGTATGCGAACCCCCTTCTCGATGTCCTCCAGGCTCTCCCCTTTGTGCACGCCAGAAAAGACCCTCGGATCCCCGCTTTCCACTCCCACCATGACCGCCCTGCATCCTGAGCGATACATGAGTTCGGCGAGTTCGCGGTCAATCCGGTCGGCTCGCAAGCCGTTGGGGCAAGACCACTGCATCTGGAGGTTCTCCCTGATCAGGGCGTAGCATATCTCCTTGCATCGGTTGATGTCCACGTTGAACGCGTCGTCTATGATGTCGAATCCTATCACCTCGTATTTCCGTTGCGCCGCCTTGAGTTCTTCGATGACACTTTCCCGGGAACGCTTCCGAAATTGGCGTCCACTTATTGTGGGGACGCTGCAGTACGTGCATGCAAACGGGCAACCCCTGCTCGTTACCAATGGATAGCTCTGCCGTATCACCTTTCTCACGTTATCCGGGAACAACTCGTAGGACGGAAAGGGAAGCCTCTCGAGATCGTCATCCCCGATAAGGGGCCGGTTCAGTTGAAAACCCCCTATTAGGTTCTGCTTTGTCACGACGCCCGGCAGATTGTCTACGGAGGCGCGGGTCTCAAGTCTGGAGCAAATGGTCGGCAATACGTGTTCCCCCTCGCCGACAAAGACGACGTCGAAGTAAGGCTTCTCCGCCAGTTCACGCCAGGCAAAGGTTGTATGCGGGCCGCCAACGACAATAGTCACGCCTAATAGCGCCCTCTTCACCTTGTCGGCCAACTTGCGAGCGCCCTTGATCGTGGCGGTCTTTGCAGATATTCCGACGATGTCCGGACGCTGGTTTCTGATGGCTGCAACGCCTTGCTCAACTGTCAAGGCATCATTGTCCAAGTCCACAAGAGAGACATCATGCCCACGGGCGCGTAGCGCAGACACGAGATAGGCTAGTCCCACGTTTGGGCAGGGGTGGAAGCCGCTCACCGCGCCCTGCCAACCATAGGGATCGACGAGTGTGATCCGAGCCATTGTCTATCCTTAGTCGAGTTGGGTGATTCGCCAGTCTAGTGAAGGACACACAACGCCGGAGGGCCTGGAGGAGCTGTGTAAGGGGACCTCTGTCGCCTCAATATCGAACCGCAGGGCACCTTCCTCGAGGAACAGCAATCCTCCATTGCCCTGATTGGAAGCGAGTGTAATTGTGTACGTTCCCGAATTGAGTAGGCGTCCGGGGACGCTACAACGGCTTGAGTATCGCCCCGGCTTCCGAAGGCGGTCCGTCCAAGCCCGGTCCTCATTATCCCCTGCGACAAATACAGTCACGCCGTCTGACGTCAACAGCCAGAAACCAATCTGAAGCCCCTGGACGCTCTGGAGGATCTCATACTCAATGTCTACACAGAAGGGATGCCGTACATCGATTACCGTCGTGGCTTCTCCCGCCATGTTGAGGACCCTTGCGGCCCGAACGCGGATCTTCTCATTGCCCGGCGCATCGCAAGGCATTTCCCATCGACGCTCGCCGGTTCTGCTCGTGCCAGCGGAAAAATAGCCGGAGACCACGAGTTCCGCGCGTGCCATCATCGCCAGCTTGCCCTTGTCCAGCCATAGTGTGTCGCCGCACAGCTTGATTATCGTCGCAAGATTATGACTGACAAACAGCACCGTCCTCCCCTCGTGCGCGACGTCTCCCATCTTGCCCAGGCACTTCTTTTGGAACGCGGCGTCCCCGACGGCAAGGACCTCATCCACCAGGAGGATCTCAGGCTCCAGGTGCGCGGCGACCGCGAACGCTAAGCGCACGTACATCCCCGACGAGTACCGCTTCACGGGCGTGTCGATGAACTTCTCCACCTCGGCGAACGCTACGATCTCGTCGAACCTGCGGTCGATCTCCGCCTTGGTCATGCCTAAGATCGCGCCGTTGAGATAGATGTTCTCCCGGCCCGTAAGCTCCGGATGAAACCCCGTCCCCACCTCAAGCAAACTCCCGACGCGTCCCCGGATGCGTGCGCAACCCTCGGTGGGCTCCGTGATGCGCGACAGGATCTTGAGAAGCGTGCTCTTCCCCGCCCCGTTGGGACCGATGATGCCCAGGCATTCCCCGCGCGCGACCTCGAACGACACGTCCCGCAACGCCCACAGCGTCTCCTCCTCGGTGGCTTCGCGCAACGAGCTCGATAGGTACCGCAGAGGAGCGCCAAGGGCCTGTCGCAGACGTCCGACGCGCGTGGCGGCACGATCGAGGCGCACCCCGATGCGGTAGCACTTGCCTAAGCCGTCAACTTCAATCACCGAGTCGGACATTGGAGACTCGCCACAAAGCCGCTAAGAACACGAAAAACCACGAAAGATGAATCCTGAATATCCTGTAGTCCCGCAAGCGCGGGAGGTATCCCTGTTGGTCGGTCCAGCTCCCCATTCTGACTCCTGTATTCCACGTGTCCCCTTCGTGTCTTCGCGCCTGGTGGCCCTCTTTCCCGCTAAAGCAAATCAACGATCGTCCTTTCGGTTCTGCGGAAATAGTACGCGCCCGTGACGAGCAACACGGCCACAACGGCGCAGGAAACCGCGAAGATGCCGTCGGGCGCACGACCCGTGCCCAGGACCGCCCATCGGAACCCCTCGATCACGCCTGTCATTGGGTTGAGCCGATACAAGGTCTGCCATTTCTCAGGCACCAGGCTTAGCGGATACACGACCGGGGAAAGGTACATCCACGCCTGCGTGACGTACGTCACGATGATCGCGACGTCGCGGAACTTGACCGCGAAGGAGGCCAGCCACAGCCCGACCGCCAGCGCCGTGGCAATCGCCAGCAGTAGAAACCCCGGGATTGCCAAGAGTCGCAGCGTCAAGGGCGCCGCGTATCCCGCCCAGCGGTATCCGACCATTATGAGAAGCAACACGACGAAGGATGCGAGGAAGTCGACGAGACCCGTCATGCTTGCTGTCAGCGGAACAATCAGGCGGGGGAAATACACCTTCGCGATCAGGTTCATGTTGGTGACGAGACTCGTGGCGGACCGGTTGAGCGCCCCCGTGAAGAAGTACCAGGGCAAGAGCGCCGTGTAGGAGAAGAGAGGGTAGGGGACGCCGTCTGAGGGAAGCTTGGCGAGCTTGCCGAACACGAGCGAAAAGATCACCATGGTCGCGACCGGCTTGAGGACGATCCAGAGCGGACCGAGCGCCATTTGCCGGTACGACCCCTTGATCTCGCGCCACACCATGAAATACAGGAGTTCCCGATACTGCCACACGTCCCGCAGCCCCAGCGACCTCCACCCGCGTGCAGGCTCGATCACGGTCCATTCCCCGCCACCGGATTCCGTTATCTCCACCATCTCTTGTCCTCGTCGCGTCCGCCTCGCGTGACGGCTGGTCCCTACCCGGCGTACACCCTCACGATCTTCGGCCGCTCCCCGAACGTCTTGCGCAGTGCCGAAAGATCCACGTTGTCAAACCTCGTCACGAGCACCGCATCGGGGGTCAGCGCCGCGGCCTCTTCGGGGTTGAGCACCGGCTTCGACAGAAAGCTCTTCTTCTCCGTCTTTTCGTCCGCGACGCCTAAAAACTCAAGGTTCCCCGGCGTCTCCACGAGGCTGAGGTACGCCAGTTCCGCCAGCTCCTCCGCCCCGTAGAAGAGGACCCGCCGCCCCCCGTCCCGGGAAAGCTCGTCAAATATCTTCCGCGCGTTCGACCGTGCGTCACGATAGTAGTGGAGCGAGAAGTCCAGGAACTCGTAGGTGAGCCTCGCCTTTTCACGCAGCCCCTGCGGCGTAAGGACGTATCTCATCCTCTTGGGTGGAAACGTGGTCAGCTTGATATACCCCTTCGCGGCGAGTCGCTTGAGGAACAGGTTGATGAGCGCCGCGCTCACCCCTAGCCTCTTGGACAGCTTCCTCTGCGTGAGCGCTTCATCCCGCGCGAGCTCGTCCAGCACCTGGAGTGTCTTGAGCTTTTCCGAGCGCATCGTTGCTCCCTACCCTCCCCTGACAGCCTTGTTCACTTCTTGAACATACCCTGCAAACCGTGCGCTGTCAAGCCTGCTCGAGAGATTCCCCTGCGGGCCGCCCGCCCTGAGCCCCACATGTTGGGGGTGAATATCAACAGGCCACGATAGGTAGGGCCTTGCCTCGCCCTGCTGCTTAGCAAGTGCGCTCGCCTATCCTTCAGGTTCCTGTGCTGGCGCGAGCTTTTCCCTCAGGAATGTGAGGGCAGCTTCCCGCATGCTGAGGCAGTCCATGCGGGTCCGGTGGACCTTCTCCCACAGGCCGTCCCTCTGTCCCTTGAGGTAGGCGGCGAACGCGTCTCGATAGCCCCGTCCCACCTCGAAGTACCGCCTCGATAGGTCGAGGAAACCCGGATTCGGCACAAGCATCGGGTGATCCCGTCCCGTCCACCAGCGAGGCTTGAGACTGTAGTGCTCCATGATGCGTGACACTTCAGCGAGCTCCACGCGGACGTCCGCGAGTGCCCGCGCGCACCCGTTAAGTTCCGAGTCCTTTTCCATCGCCTCCGCAAGGAGTGTCTTCGCGCGTGCGGCTGCTTCGCAGGACTCTTCCGCGGCCTGCGCCTGTGCCGCTATCTTCATGGCGTCAATGCTCGCGTGCACCGCCGCAACATCCACACCCCAGCGCGTCGCGATCGTAAGGTCGGGCGTAAGCGCGCGGACTGTCTCCTCCGCTTGCGCGCAGAGGATGCCCGCCTTCAAGTGCTGGAAGGTCGCCTCATCGCAGGCGGCATAGATCCGCCCGTCGCCTCCCGCCAGCGCCGCAATCGCGAAGCTCTGTCCGTGCGCGAGATTCTCCCCGTCGAGCGTATAGAGATCGTAGAGCCCTTGCTTGCCCGCAAGGACCGCCTCGGGGAGGGTTGCCTTCGCCGAGCGCGCGTGCTCCAAGTCCTCGTTGACCGCTAGGAGGAAGTTGAGCGGCTTCGTCCGATCCTTGAGAACGGAAAGTGCGACGCCCCGTCCTTCGGCTTTCCCCTCCTGCGTCACGTTGATCGATGTGTCCTCGAGCGCTTCCGTCGAGAGAAGCTGCTTTCCGATCGGGATGAGACGCTCCCCGAGTTGTGAAAGGGTGTCGAGCATGCCTCCCCTGGGTTGTCCCGCGCGCTCCACGAGCCCCTCGTCTCTCCCCATCCCCGTCCACTCCGAGTACCAGAGTATCCCCTTCGCTCCCTCCGCGATCGCGAGATACGCCATGAGGCGTATCTCCGCGTCGCTCGGGCGGATATAGCTCCCCTTCGGCGCAGGAGGTCTGGTCTCAAAGCTCTGCAGCACCACCCACATCGGCTTGTCCGGAAGGAGCTTGCGGTACTCCCTGGCGAGCGTCCGGATCGCCCATGGGTTCCGGCTCCCCTCGAGCACCGGATAGTTGTCGAAGCAGTTGAGGTCGAGATAGGCGGCGTAGGACGCGAACTTGGCGGTCGCGTTGAACTCGATGAGCTCGGGGCGCTTGAGGGGGTCCGCCTCGCGGATCGCGCGGATGATGGAGACGAGCGAGACAAGCTGGGAAAGCCCGGGCTCGTCCGCGATCTTCCAGGACACGATCACGTCGTCGTCCGCGAACGCCTCCGCAACGCGCCGCGCGATCGGCAGGAGCTGTTCGTATCCTTGCTTTTCATCTCGCCCATCCATCATGCGCCGGACGTCCGCCCCCAGCCGGATCCCTGTTGCCTTCGCCGCTTCAATGAGCTTCTTCATCTCTGCAATGTAGCTCTCAAGCCCTTCCTCGTTGCTCTGTCCCCCAAATCGCCCGATCTCCACTTCGTCGTTCGATGGCACGTAGTTGAAGTGATGCCGCACGGAGCTTCCGTATGCCCCCTCATAGTCGCCGTTCCAGCTCTCGAAGTCGCGCCTCAGGTATCCCACATAGACGCCCCATGGGAAGAAGTCGTCGAAGCCGCGCCATCTGCCCTGCGGGAAGTCCTTGAGCGTGCGGATGACGCTGGCTTCCTCGCGCGCCTCCTCAACGGTGAACCCGCGCACGCGGATCGAGTCGATCTCCGTTACGGTATCCTCCCGGTCGGGGCTGTAGAGAGCGAGGTTGATCCCCAGGAGCTTGACCGCCGTCGCCTGTGTCGGGACGGAGCTGTCGGGCGCGCCGCGGAAGATGCTCACGTTCCATTCGCGTCCATCGGCGTCCGTGTCCTTCCTGACAACCGGAAGAAACGCATACGTCCCGATCCGTTTGCCCCCGGCCGTCTCCAGACCATAGTAGAAGGTGAACGGGGTACCCCGCCAGCGTATCTCGACGAGCGGAAAATGCGTGAGGTCGAAAGGCCCCCAACCTGTCTGCTTCGCAGGGCCCCAGACGCAGTCCCCGAACATGAGATTGAGCCGGTCCTGCTTGCGCGCCGGATCGTACTTGAGGCCGTATCGAAACACCCCTCCCGACGCCTCCCGCACGACGACGTCCTTCCCCGTCTTCCCGCTCCCGCGGTCCTCATAGTAAGACTGGCCGAGTTCCGGCCCCTGCGAATTGTCGAAGCTCTCCTCCCATGCCACTGGCGCCTCTTCCCCCCATGAACCGTGACTGAGGACCATCGCTGCCGTCACCGCCGCGAACACGAAAGCAATCCTCATCGCCCTCTCCTTTGTCTCTTTGCCGTCCCGCAGGGCCCCTTGGCGGCTCAACTCATACTTGGCCCCCGCGGCGGAAGCAAGCCCTTTCCGTTGAGGCCCCTCCAGTCCGCTGTGCTCCCTTGCTCCTTCAAGCCATGTTCTCTATACTCGCCTTCGTCGGAGGCACCTCATGGATCCCGATCGCCTTATTGACGAGCGTTTCCGGCGTCGCGACGTGGGGAGACAGTTGCTCCTCTGGGCCCTCTCCCTCGCGGTTCATCTCGCGATCATCCTCCTGGCCGCGCAGACCCTCGTTAGCTTCTTCACCTCCCGGCAAGCTCCCGCGACCATTCACGCCACGTTCCGGGCCCCCATCGAGCTCCCCGGTCCCCCGTCCGCGCATCCGGGCATCGGTCCCGCGCCTACTCCCGGCATCGAAACCACGAAGGACGACCGGACCATCGAAGCTGAAAGACCCGAGAACAAGGAACTCGCTGCCGCGGGCCTCAAAGAGCTCCCCTTTATTCCCGTCCTCGCCCCCGGCCGCCTCTCGAGCGGCGGCTCCTCCATCTTCGACATGCGCACGGAAGGCGGCAAACGCGAAGCCCTGATCCGCGGGGGAGGAACGGGCGGCACGCAGCGCGCCGTGGATCTGGCCCTGGAATGGCTCGCTAGGCACCAGGACGCGGACGGCAAATGGTCGCCTGACCTCTTTCCCCTCCACGACCCTCCGAACGACCGTTGCACGGGCCCTGGGATGCCCGAGCACGTCATCGGAATCTCGAGTCTCTCCATGCTCTGTTTCCTCGCCGCCGGGTACGTCCCTGCGCAGGGGAAGTACGCGGATGTCGTTTCCCGCGGGCTCGATTACCTTTCTTCTCGTCAGGTCGACACGGGGGAATTCCCGCGGCCCATGACCACGAACATGTATGACCAGGCCCTGGCGACGTTGGTCATGATCGAGATCTCCGCACTGACCGGCGATCGCCTCGTCTACGAACGCGCCCGGACGGGGGTCCGCGTCATCCTCGACGCCCAACAGCCCGAGGGAGGCTGGGACTACGGCCCCTACGTCACGCACCGCAATGACGCGAGCATCGCCGGCTGGCAAGTGATAACCCTCAAGGGAGCGGAGGGGATCGGCATCGACGTCCCCTGGAAGGTCAAGTACAGGCTCGCCCGCTTCCTTGACTCCGTCTCTTCCCCGCGTTCCCTCGTGCATTACGCCTCGGGCGCGGGTGCGGACCCGTCGCACCGCGAGTTGTCCTCGCAGGCCGTCACCGCTTCCGTGCTCCTCGGACGCGTCCTCCTCGGCCAGGCCCGGCGCGGCGAAATCCTTCGTCTGGCGGGGCTCGTTTCCGAGGAGCTCCCGGATTGGAACGACATGGTCGAACAGGGGACCGACCTCCGGGCGCGACAGAACTTCTATACGTGGTACTACGGCACCATGTCCCTCTTTCAGCTCGGCGGGTCCGCGTGGGATGCGTGGAACGCACGCATGAGAAAGGAGCTCATAGACCATCAGCGGATGGAAGGCAGCGCCCGGGGAAGCTGGGACCCCGTCTCCTGCCTCGCCGCTACCTATGGAGGCCGAGTCTATTCCACCGCGCTGGCCTGCCTTTGCCTCGAGGTTTACTACCGGTACCTGCGCATCTACGACCTGGAGGGCTCCGAAGCCTTTGCGGAAGTCCTGCGCCGCGCCCTGGACGCAGCCGAAGACGATGAAGCCCGTATCGACATGATCGCACGGCTGGCCGAGTACCCGGGGCCCGTCGCCGCGGACGCCCTCCGCAAAGCCCTCCTCGCCGACAACCCCGAAGTCCGCTTCCGCGCGGCGAAGCTGCTGAGCGACTTCCATGAGGACTTCGACCCGGCGGCGATCCTGGTCCTCCTGCGCGCGCCTGACTCGCGTGTGCGCGAGAAGGCCCTCGCGTTGCTCGAGGAGATCGCCACCCCCCGCCTCGACCCCGCTCCATTCGTCGCCCTCCTGCGCGATAATCCGTCGTACGTCCGTTCCCGGGCCGTCCGCATCCTCCAGCGCATCGGGACCCGTTCCGTCGTGGAGCCGCTCATCGACGCGCTCGCGGACACCGAGCCCTCCGTCGCTGGCGACGCGTATACGGCCCTCTGTGCGGTCACCGGCATGGCCATCAACTTCTCCCCGGAGGATCCCCCGGAGAAGCGATCGCAAGCCATCGACGAGTGGCGCGCCTTCTGGGCTTCCGAGAAGGACTCTCCCGACTTCGGCAGCCTCCGGCGGATCGTCGCCCGGATCACCGACGTCCACACCGAAACGAATCGCGTGCTCATCAGCGCCGGGACCCGACACCGCGTCGCGGAAGGCCAGGTCTGGTCCGTGTCCAAGATCGTCACG
>JAZDKG010000279.1:0-10165 GCA_043803205.1 Planctomycetota bacterium | reverse complement strand
CGGCAAGATCTGCGTCATCCTCGGCGACAATATCATCGAGGGAAACATCCTGCAGGCCGTCCGGGACTTCGAAGCGCAGGAAACGGGCGCCAAGATCCTCCTCAAGGAGGTAAGCGACCCCCAGCGCTTCGGCGTGCCCGTCCTCGAAGCTTGCCCGCCCCCTTCGGGGCGGGGCCGCCGGATCGTCCGCATCGAGGAAAAACCCTCCCAACCCAAGAGCTCCTACGCCGTCATCGGCATCTACATGTACGACCACCAGGTCTTCGACTTCATTAGGCCCCTGAAACCAAGCGCCCGCGGCGAGCTCGAGATCACCGACGTCAACAACGCCTACATCGAACGCGGGATGATGACCTACCGCATCCTTGAGGGCTGGTGGACCGACGCCGGGACCTTCGAATCCCTCCACCGCGCCAATGAGCTCGTCGCTCGGGGGGGGGCCAACAACCTCCACCTTGGTAAGTCGTAAGCGAACACCGCCTCGGACGCACCCGCCCGGCCGCGACGCCGCGCGCACAGGCGGCGCATCCTGGGCCCCGTTGGAAAGGCCCGTCGTGCCCCGCGCCCATGGAGACTTCGGCATCATCGCGGCTTCCTTCGCCGCGGTCCTCATCGTCGCCGCCTCTTCCCAGCTCCTGCCGGCCAACCTAACCACGATCGCCGGCGATTTCGCCTGGCAGCGCGGACGGCTCGTCGCAACCGTCCACTCCGCCGTCGGGTTCACCTTCGCCCTCACGGTCCTCCTGTGGGGGGCGCTCAACGAGAGGTGGGACCACAAGTGGGTCTTCTGGATCGCCCTCCTTTTTGCCTGCGCCGGCGCCCTCGCCTCCGCCCTCGCCTCCCGCGCCTGGATGATCGTCGCGGGAGGAGCCCTCATCGCCGCCTCGACCGCCGGCGTGGAGACCACCGTCACGACCCTCATGGGCGAGCTGCGCCCCCGCAAGCGCGCCCTCTTCATCAACCTCTCCCAGGCCATGTTCGCGATCGGGGCGGGCGGGAGCCCCTTCGCGGTCGTCTGGCTCCTCAACAGAGGCTTCTCCTGGCCGATGACCTTCGTTGCGGCAGCAGCCGCCGTGGCGGGGCTCCTCGTCCTCCTCCCCTTGGCCCGCTCCCGACCCGCCCAGCGACGTGCCGAACCCCTTCAACTGCGCCGGGCGCTCGGCCTCATGACCCAGCCTCGCTTCACCCTGCTCGTGGCCACCATCTCCTTCTATGTCGGGATCGAGATCGGCGTGAGCGCCCTGAGCCCCCAGTACTTCGAGGAAGTCTGGCGCATCCCCACCTCCGATCTCTGGGCCAAGCTCCCCATCAGCGCCTTTTGGCTCGCCATGGTGCCCGGTCGTGTCCTCGCCGGGGCGCTCGCCTGCCGCCTCGGTGAGCCGAAGGTCGCTTGCGGCGCCCTCCTCTTGGGTGCGCTCAGCCAGTCCCTCTTTCTCACCGCAACCGGACCGACGGCCGGGCTCCTGTGGATCGCCGTCTCCGGGTTCGCCCTGGGAGGCGTCTGGCCCACCGTCCTCTCGAGCGTCTCGCTCTTCTATCGTGAGTTCATCCCCACGCGTCTCGCCCTCCTGATAGGAGCGGGAGGCGCCGCCATCGCGGTCTTCGAAGCCTTCCTCGGGCTCCTCTACGATTTCGCCAGCGCCACAAGCCGTCGCAACGGTATCTTCATAACCTTCTGCGTCATTCCCGCCTTCGCCGTTGTCGCGCTGCTTTCCTATATCCTGTTCCTGCGCGCCGCCCGGCGCGGAGACGCGTCGCCGGAGGAGCTTTCCGCGCCCTTGCAGCAGACTGCTCCGACGCTATAATTCCCGGCGGAGAAGGCGGGAATTGCGCAAGGCCGGCTCACCCGGCGCAACCTGAAAAAAGCGATGCTTATCGACATGCTCAAAGAGATGCGGCTTCCAGCAGGGTTGCGGGATATCACCGAATCGGTGGTGGGACTGCTCCCGGCTTCCCCGAAGCACGAAAAACTCGAGAAGGAGGTCGAAGCCTACTGCACCACCTGCGACCGCATCACGGCCCAGCGGGCGGTCTGGGTCGGTCGGATCATGAAGGGACGCCAGTGCGTCAAGTGCGGCCTCGTCACCAAACCCGACCCCGCGCTCCTCGGGCGCTGCTACGTCGAGGAGGTCCTCGCCCGGGCTGCCGCCAAACCCGAGTCTCTCCGGCGCGAGACCTGGGGGCACCGCCTCCTCTACGCGCCGTTCCGGATCGTCACGAAATCGCTCGAGGAAGGGCGCTACGTCGCCGACCTCATCCTGGACGAACGGGAATGGGTAAACTCCCCCCACCAGAGACCCGCAGGCTCTTCCGAAAAGTAGACTCCCAACCTTCCGACTCGATTGCCCCTCGCCGGTCTACTTTCGTCAATGCCCCGAAAGGAGACTCCAGGCCATGAGAACTCAGCCGCGTACGCTCCCCCTTGTGATTCTTCTAGCTCTAAGCTTCCTGCCCGCATCCTCCGCCGGCCCCTCCCCCGAGCCGGTCCCCCTGCTCGCCAACCCCTCCTTTGAGGAGGGAGCTCTCGGCGACAACGTCCCCGGCTGGACCCGACTCGGCTGGGACGGAAAAAGCCACGACGTCGACTTCCGCTTAATCTCCGCCGACGGGGGACGCACAGGCGCCCGAAAGGCCGTCATCGAGCGCGGCTCCCTCTCCTGGGCCCTCATCGAACAGTTCGTCCCCCTGGAGGTCGACACCGCACGGGCCGCCGTCTTCATTATCTGGATGCGCTGCGACACGCCCATCGACAAGGTCGGGATCAACCTCTACGTCACCCCGGCGGGCCGGGAACAGGGCGGCGTTCACACCGCCCGCACGGAAGTGCAGGTCGGCTCCGAATGGAAACAGTACCGCATCGTCCTCGACTTCGGCACCGCCGTTGAATCCAACCAATGGGGCGGCGTCAACCTTCGCCCCATGGTCCAACTCTATTCCCCTGTCGATCGCCTCGAACTCGACGACGCATCGCTCTCCATCGTGCCCCGGGAAGAGGCGGGCCTGGGCCCTATCCCCAAACGCCTCCTCGAAGGATGCCTGCCTCTCTCCTATGAAGTCTCGCTCCTCCCGCTGACGGATGGCGCGATGGCCCTCTTCCACGACACCGGCGAAGCCATCGGCGTGAGAAAGTCCTACGACGCCGGTCAATCCTGGGGATTGAACGAGCCCCTTCGCACCTCAGAGGGCAAGACCCTCAGTGGCTGGTCTCCCACCACCCTCCGCCTCAAGTCCGGAAAGATCGGCCTTTTCTTCAACCGCGGCGAGCGCGAGCTCTACTTCACGAGATCCGACGACGACGGGAAGACGTGGCTCCCGGCAAGGCAGGTCAATGACCGAGGCCGCGTGGCGCGCATGTTCAACGGCTCGGCCACCGTCCTCTCCACCGGCAGAATCGTCGGTCCCACCTACTACTACCTCGACGACTGGTACGGCAGAGGCGAAACCAATACCCCCGGCCCCCAGACCTCGACGTACTGCTGGCTCTCCGACGATGAGGGAGAGACCTGGCATCATGGCCAGGAAGCGGTCCTCATGCATGACGGGAAACGCTTCTGGTTCGAAGAGGGCTCAGTCGTCGAGCTGGCGGACGGTCGCGTCCTCATGCTCGCTCGTACCCCTGTCGGCAGACTCTTTAAGAGCTACTCCTCCGACGGCGCCGAGACCTGGTCGGACCCGGAGCCGACCCCGCTCGCCGCCGCCTACGCCCCGTGCGCTAGCGCCCGCATGCCCGACGGCAACCTGCTGGCGATCTGGAACCAAAACTCGTTGGAAGAGGACCTAATCGGCCTGCGACGCCACCGCCTCACCTGCGCCGTCTCCGAGGACGACGGGAACACGTGGAAGCACTTCCGCAACCTCGAGGGCCTCGATGATCGAGCCTTCTTCCCCGACCGCCCGCTCAACTGGGACGTCTTCTCTTACAACCACGAGGCCCCCTACCGCCAGCCCGAAGACCGCGCGCTGTACCCCCACGTGCCGGGGCCTCTGCGCTGCGCGTATCCGGCGGTCGCCTTCGCGGGCAAGACCGCCGTCATCGCCTACGACTACGGCGCCGCCGTCGGGGTCTTCGACCAAGCCTACGTCCGCACCCGCTCCCTCCCCCTCGAATGGTTCTACGAGAACCCGTAACCCCTGCTCTCGACAAAGAGCGTAGGCCGTAGAAAGCAGCTTGACTCCGCGCCTCACCCCTTGCAGCATCCTTGTCAGCTTCCCGCGATGGTCGCAGGCAAGAGGCTAGAGGGAAAATGTCGGACAAAGAATAATAAGGAGAAACAGCCCATTTCTATCTATCTGACAATCCTGGTGCTGGCCACGCCCAACACGCGCTCGGCGGGGGGCGGCAACCGATACGCGTACGTGAACACCACCCAAGAGGCGGACGAGCTCCGGCCCAACTACCTCGATCCGCTGTACGCGCAGGATTGACCCGTGGCCGTCTCCCTCCGCGCGAGAGCGGCTCCTGGGGGTCGCTCCCGCTGTATATCGTCCTTTGGAGAACACGTAGGCAGGAGGAACCTAAGTGGCGCTGGAACGAGTCTCGATAGGAATGGCGCTTGTCGCGCTCGTCGTGACCTTGGGGTTTCCGTCCGCCACAGCGGAGGAGGGCCCCGATCTGCTCAAGGACCCGCCCGCGACATTGCCCATGTACCACCGTGCGGACGAACTCGGATGGAAGGAGCACCCGATCCGCAAGGGCGATGGTAAGGGCGGGTGGATGTATGTGCCTGGCGAGCATCAACTGCTCGCAGGCAAGTTCGATGCTGGCTTGGGCATCATGCCGTTCGGTCTGGTCCAAATGGACAACGGCGACGTGATTCTGGCCGCGTCGCACAACGACGGGAAAAAGGAGATCCCGGTACTCGCCTTCAGCAAGGACCGCGGCGACACGTGGAGCGACTGGCACACGGTGCCCGGCACCGGAGGCAAGCCGGGCGACGGTCGGCCCATGACGCTGACCTACCTGGGCAAGGGAGACCTCTTTTTCGTCATCTACAACACATCCTTAAAGATCACCCAACGCCGGTTCTCGCACGACTACGGACGGACCTGGCCGGAGTGCGTGGACGTCCCGGGTCCGGCGGTAACGAACGAGGGCAACAGCCTTGTGGATTTCGACGACGAGGGCAACGTGAAGGCCGTGGCAGAGGTCGTGTACAACCTCAGGCAGGACGACGGGTCGGACTGGAACTGGACAAAGCCGGCGAATTCCTTTTTCCGCTGGTCATACAACGGCGGACGCACCTGGACGCCGGCCACGCGTCCCGAGGAGTGGCGCTGGGACGAGACGTACGAGGGCAAGACCTACCGGCGCAGCGTCAGCGAAGGGGCGCTGGCCCGTGCGAAGAACGGGGCTCTCGTGGCCGCGCTCCGCACGGACATGCCCGCGCGGTACATCGCGAGACCGAAGAGCGACGATGGCGTGGAGGGCACTGGCGTGTCCATCAGCACGGACGACGGCAAGACGTGGTCGCCGCTGTCCGAGCGCATCGTGTTCGAAGCGGGCCGACACCACGCGAACCTTGTCATGTTGCCGACCGGCGACCTGGTTATGACGGTCATCGTGCGCAATGACATTAGCGACGGTGCACTTGCAAGCTACGAGCGCGGCTGCGAGGCCGTCGTGAGCACGGACAACGGCGACACCTGGGACGTCGCGGGCAAGTACGTGCTCGACGAGTTCAAATACGTGAAGGCCGACAAATGGAGCGACGTCAAGAGCGGGCACCTGTCCTCGGTCGTGCTCGACGACGGATCGGTCCTGACCGCGTATGGCAACTACCTGGCCAAGGCCGCCATGCTCATACGGTGGAAGCCCCAGTAGAAGGCTCATGTTGGAGTCGACATGACGCCAGAAGCGCAAGAGAAAGGACAAGAAAGGATTCGGGCTGGGGCGGCGCGCCTTGACATAACGCCTCCTCTCGGAACGCATCTGGCAGGCAGCGTAACGGGACGCCATCGGCCCGCCCGGACGGTGCTCGATCCCTTGTACGCAACAGCGGTCGTCTTCAGGTGCGCCGAACGCGCAGTGTGCCTCCTGTCTCTGGACGTCACCATCGTGACCGCGCGCTGGAGCCGATCGATTCGCCAGACTGCTGCAGACCGTTTCGGCATCGACCCCGGCGCAATTGTCGTCTTCGCCACGCAAACCCATTCCGCCCCTCCCTTGGGACACTTCATGCTCGACGACGACTTCCCCCCTCTGCCGGCAAATCTCGAGTACCTCCGGGGCGGAGAAACATCCTACTACGAGTACGCCGCCGGCCGCGCCGTGGAGGCGATCGGCAACGCGGTCAGCTCCATGGTCCCTGTCAGGATCGGCGTCGGCAGCACCGTCAGAGACGGCATCGCATTTAATCGGCGTGCGGTGACCCGTGACGGCACGGTCACGACGCCCCAGCTCTTCACAAAGCGCGAGTTACCCCTCGGTCCCACCCAGATACGCCACATCGAAGGTCCCATCGACCCGGAGGTGGAAGTGCTCTGTGCGCGGGACGACTCCGGCACGCCGGTAGTGGCGCTCCTCCACTACACCTGCCACCCCACCCACGTCGGCTATGAGGACTCGGGCGCGATCTCAGCGGACTGGCCGGGCGCCTGGGCGCAGGCGATGCGTGCCTCCCTCGGCGATTCGTGCATCGCCCTCGTGCTCAACGGATGCTGCGGAAACATCAACCCGATACCTCCCTTTCAGCCCGACGCGGCCCCTGACCATCGCCGGATGGCGCGCATCCTCGGAGAGGCCGCCGGCGACGTCGTGGACAGGATGGACTTCGCCCAACCCGATCGCCTCGACTGGTCCCTCCGCCGCGTGTGGCTTCCGCTCAAGCCCCCCGACCCCCAACGCCTGCACGCAGCCGACGAGATGCTCGCGGCCTATCCGCAGCCGCCCGTTCTCGGCTCCGACCCCCTGTCGGTCGACTCTTGCTGGCTTGGGGCCGCCTCCGTGCGCAGTGTCGAGCTGATACGTCAGCGCGCGCCGAGCCTGCTGTATGAGATGCAGGCGGTCCGAATCGGCGATACGGCGCTCCTTGCGCTTCCCGGCGAGCCCTTTGTCGAAGGACAGCTTGCCATCAAGATCGCCTCGCCGGCGTATAACACATTCGTCGTCCACTGCGCGACCCAATACGTCGGGTACATCCCGACGCTTGAAGCCCACCGGCGCGGCGGCCATGAGGTCGACTTCTCCTACTGGGCGAAGCTGGCCCCCCACGCGCTCGACATCGTGGTCAGGAATGCCTCCGCCTTGCTCACAGAGATCTTCTAGTCCGCTTGCGCAACAAGACCCGGCGGACGCACGCACAGCGGGCCGGCTCATTCCGCTTTGAGAATCATCAGCGCGGCGTCCATAATGACGTAGCCCTGTGTGGCGTTATCGAGATTGTCGGCAAAGGTGAACTCGAAGGTATTCACGCCTTCTACCAAGGCATCGACGGGGACGTCCAGGCGGCCAGGATATCCCGCGCCTTCGCCAAGGACGCTGCCCTCCACTTTTATCGAGGCTTTTCCGTTCAGGACTATGGTTGCCTCCTTCGGTTCGTCGATGTCATCAACTGTCAGCAGCAGGAAGGCGGCTTTGACTTGCGCCGTCTCAACAGGGAGGCGGAAAACGAGGTTCTTCTTCGTGCCAACTGGAACCCCCCAAAGGTCCAGGGGGATGCCTTCCGTGGGCATAATAATGACGGCGTCCCGCTCGAGTTCGTCCGTGACGTTCGTGACGTCGGGACGGCGGCAGGTGACCGTCGTCATTCCCTCCTTTCCGGCAATGAGGTCGCGTGCCGAGACCTCCCACGCGCCGGAAGGGTCGTTCCGCGCGATCCGAATCGGGACCCTCACCGTTCCGTCCCGCGCAAGATAGTAGTCGCTGTAGTCATTCTTGTCCCCCTGGCTGTCGCGGATTGTCACCTGTACCGGGAGGAGGCCTGCCAACGCGACGCCCCGGTCATCCTCGATCGTCACGACCACGTCCGCTTTGTTTCCCTTCTCCACCGTAGTGGGCGCTTCGACGCGGACGTTGCCGATCGGCGTGGGCCGGACCGCAAAGATCCTCCCCTCCCCCGGTCCCAGGGCGACGTCCCACACAAGCCAACCGCCGTCCGTCTCGGTCTCCACGGTCCGGGTGCTCAGCATGTCGTAGACGACGCGATCGGTTTTCCGGATTCGCACCCGCGTCTTCTGGGGGATGCCGTCATCCAGGACCTTCCCCCGCGTCCCCACGTAGTCTCCGGCCGTTCTCAGGTTGTTGATGACGAAGAGGTATCTGTTCTCGCCGTCCTCGAGGGTCGAGAGGACGACGGTCGGGGATTCGCAGTCCGCCTACCTTGCCAGCCGCTCGTCCAGCTCGTTTCGGACGGTCATAGCCTGGCGAATGTGCTCTTCTTCAAGCGCCTCCTCGCTGCCCCGCGTAGCCGCCTGACGCGGGAGCGTCAGCACGTTCCCGAACTTCGGGACGAGAAACTGGTCCGCGATGACGATCCCACCTTGTTTTACGAAGTCCGTGATCATATCGTAGATGTGACGGGGAAGAACCTTGCAGCCCGGCAGCGCGATCGCCTTGTAGCCGGCAAGTCCTTTTTCCTCAAGGTTGATGTCGTACACGGGGTCCACGGTCACGTGCGCCGCCTGGAGCTTCGCATACATGTGGCCGGCCTCGTCGACGTCGAATTCCTCCGCGTCGTCCCGATCAGTTAGGACCAGGTTCGCCGTGGAGAGGAGCATCGCCACCTCGCCCTTGATGGGCGCAAGCTCCTTGAGGAGCATCCCGAAGGGCTGGACGACCTTTTCATTCATCTCCTTGATCGTCGTGAGCGCGTCCGGACTGGAATACACGTAGTTTCTGTATCCCAGGCCGGTCAGGTTGGTCCGAGCGTCGTCGGCGCGCATCCCGCCCTCCCGGCGCACCGTCTCGATGCCGTGGAACGATATCCCCGACACTCCCCGCGACAGGACCAGCCAGGTCGCTTCGCGCAAGATTGCCGGCGAGTGCGCCAAGTAATACGCCGGCTGGTGCTGGCGCTTGATGTGGGGCCAGTGGGGACCCTGCGGTGGAATCGCCACGATGTCCACCGCGATGAGCTGGATGTTGTACAGCCGCTCCTGACCCTCTACCGCCGCGCACCTCAGCTCGTCTGCGATCATCGGAAAGCGCGATATGTTCGGCCAAGCGTAGTTCCACATGAGGATCTGGTCCATGCCCGATAGGCGTCCCCTCACGCAGGGCTGGCGCAACGCCGGGTCGCTCCAGATCAGGACGTCCGGCCGAGACTCCTTGATAGCTTGCGCGATCTTGGCGTGGAGCATTCCCTGCCCCATTCCCTTCTCCCACCACCATCGGTAGAAGCGGTAGTGGCGGTCGCCTGCATCGATAACCCCATCCTTGGGAAGGTCCATCCCCTTCCCCTTCATCCCCCACGCGTCCGTCGCGTCCTCCGGAACAGGGAAGCCGAGTTCCTTCTCAGCCATCGCCAGCCAATAGTCATTCCCGAAGACGTCGAGATCCCCCTGGGTCTCGCTGTTTATCCACACGCTGCGCCAGGCAGGCATGTCCTTCCATACGACGCCCAGCGCCTGCCGGAAGAAGTCCGCGTCGGTCTCGACCACTTTCGGGTGCCACGGATTCGGCCGCGGCTGGCCCTGCGCAATCGACCTTGCGGAGCGACCCTGGAGTTCTTTGCCGCTACGCTTGAGGGCGTACGCCTCCTCCACCCCCTCCGGCACTCGCCTGATGCAATCGATCTGAATGCTCCCCCACATCCCGTGCTTCACGCATTCGTCAAAGAGATCGATGATGCCCTGCCGACTCCTGTCCTGGCGGGGATCGAGCATCCGCAACGGATCGTCAGGGGGCAGGTATTTCCCGTTTTCCCAGCGGGTCTTCGTCCTGTCATCGGTGACCTTGATCTGGTTGAACCCGTACTCGGCGGCAGTGCCCGGGTCGCCGGTGAAATAGGCGTTCACGAGCATCCTGTCCGCATTCGGCCGCCGCCGGATGAAGACTTCCGTTTCGTCTCTCGCCAACGTTTCGTCGCCGGCGGTGACAAGCGCCGTGACCGTGTAGTCTCCCGACCGCCACGCTCCGGGACGAATGTCAAACGCGATCTCCCGTTTCTCGTGCGCCTTCAAGTCTCCGAGTTCCATCGTCTCACGCAAGGCTTCCCCCTGGGTCGGG
>JAZDKG010000278.1:0-7698 GCA_043803205.1 Planctomycetota bacterium | reverse complement strand
GCGCCGAACACGAAGTTGTCCGACGCGCTTGCGGACGGGGCGACGTTCGAGGCGGGCGCGGCGCTGGGCGGCTGGGCGGGTCTAGCGGTGGAGATCCTGCCGCTGGAGCGGCTCGTGCTCAATTTCGTGCAGCGCCTTAGCGGGGTGGCGACGGCGACCCGGCGGCACGTGCGTGAGGTCGAGGGCACGACGGCCGAGGTCTACGACACGCGCAAGACGACCCCCGGGTGGAGGAAGCTGGAGAAGTACGCTGTCCGGGTGGGGGGCGGGAGGAATCACCGGGAAGGGCTCTTCGACGCAGCGCTCATCAAGGACAATCACCTAGCATTAGCGAGGAAGAACGGGATGGGGGTCCAGGAGGTCGTGGGCAAGGTGCGGGAGGCCGTCGGGAAGGAGGTCTTCGTCGAGGTCGAGGTCGCGAGCCTCGCGGACCTGGACGAGGCGTTGTCGAGCGGGGCGGACGCGGTGCTGCTGGACAACATGTCGGTGCAGGAGCTTCGGGAGGCCGTCGCGCGGGCGAAGAGGAAGCGTGCGGGAATCGAGCTCGAGGCGTCGGGGGGCGTGGGCTTGGCGAACATCCGCCGGATCGCGGAGACCGGCGTGACGCGGATTTCAGTGGGGGCGCTTACACACTCGGCGCGAGCGTTGGACATCGCGTTCGAGTGCGTGCCGTGAGAGGGATGCTCTGTAGGATGCGCGTTCGAGAGGGGGGTTGGGCGCGCTCCCGCCTAAGAAGGGGGTCAGTCCCCTGTCCCGGGACGGGAAGGGGACAGACCCCGGCGGGAGCGTTGGACATGGCGTTTGAGTGCGAATCTTGAGAGGAGGTCCATGTTTCCGCTGGGGCTCTTGAGGGAACTGAAGCGAAGCGCGGGGGAGTGGTCGCTGCCGGGGCCGGGCGCTCCCGCGGGGGCGAAACGCGCCCGGGAGGCGAAGGAGCTGGAGGCGTCGGGGTTGCGGATCGAGCGGCACCCGTACCTGGGGATGAGGATCCTCCCGGAGGGAATGCCTCTCGTGCGGGAGGAGCTTTCGGCGATCCACGCGGAGGCGGGGTGGGGAGGGGAGGCGGTTTTCCGCAGGGCGACGGGGAGCACGAACGACGACGCCGGGGACTTGGCGCGAAGGGGGGCGGCGGAGGGGACGGTGGTGATCGCGGAGCACCAGACGCGCGGGAGGGGGCGCTTGGGCCGTCGATGGGAGAGTCGGAAGGGGAAGGACTTGCTCTTATCGCTGGTTCTGCGGCCCTCGTTCAGCCCCGCCGTCGCGGGGCTGACGGTGCTCGGCGCGGTGGCGGCGACGGAGGGGATTCTCCGATCGTGCGGGAGGCGGATGCGGATCCGTTGGCCCAACGACGTGGTGTACCGGAGGAAGAAGGTCGCCGGGGTGCTGGTGGAGGGGGGGAAGGAGCGGAGTGGACGGCCTTTCTTCGTGGTGGGGATCGGGATCAACGTGTGCGGGGAGGCGCCGATGACAGGCGCGACGACGCTCGAGGAGGCGTGCGGGACGTTCGTGGATCGTGCGGCGGTGTTCGGGGGGGTGCTCGGGGCGCTGCGACGTCGATACGACGATCTCGCGGCGGGCAGACTGGACGAGATCGAGAGATTCTGGAAAGAGCGCAGCGCAACGCTGGGACGGAACATCACGATCGAGAGCGGCGGGAGACGCTACAGCGGCGAAGTGGTGGACCTGTCGCTGCGAGAGGGGCTGGTGCTCGAGGGGGAGAAGGGCGAGAGGAGGCATTTCCGGGGGGAGCACGTCAGCGTGATCGAGCACGACCGGCGGGGAGCCGCGCATAGAGAAGGCGGGTGAAGCGCGCCTTGATGAGACGGGTAAACTTGACAGGCGCGTACGCCCGGCCTAGGATGGATCTATCGGGGGTGCGGGCGTCATCCAGGGGGCGAATGCTGCGATGCGGATCAAGGTGAACGGAAAGGACACGGAGGTCGCCGACGAGATTACGGTCGAGGGGCTGCTTTCGCGACTCGAGGCGCCGGCGGCTTCGGTGGCGGTGGAGCGCAACGGGAAGATCGTCCCGAGGGCGAAGTACGGCGCGACCGCGCTCGCGCCCGAGGATGAGGTTGAGGTTGTCACGTTCGTGGGCGGCGGGTAGAGAGGGGAATGGAAGTGGAAGATCAGCTTCGGATCGGAGGCCACGAGTTCAAGTCGCGCCTCTTCGTGGGGACGGGGAAGTATGAATCGTTCGAGGTGATGGAGAGGGCCTTGGCGGAGAGCGGCACGGACGTGGTGACGGTGGCCGTTAGACGCCTGGAGCCGGGGAAGAAGGGGGAGAAGCAGCTTCTCGACTACATCGATCGCAAGCGGTATCAGATCCTGCCCAACACGGCGGGGTGTTTCACGGCGGAGGAGGCGGTGCGGACGGCGCTTCTCGCGCGGGAGCTGGATCTCTCGGACATGGTGAAGCTGGAGGTGCTAGCGGACAAGAAGACGCTGCTGCCGGACCCGGTGGGGACGCTGGAGGCGACGAAGACGTTGGTGGGGGAAGGTTTCACGGTGCTGGTCTACACGACGGACGATCCGGTGATGGCCAAGAGGCTCGAGGAGGCGGGGGCGGCGTGCGTGATGCCCGCCGGTTCGCCGATCGGGAGCGGGCAGGGGATCCTCAACCGGAACAACATCGTAATCATCCTGGAGAACGCGGGGGTGCCGATCGTCGTGGACGCTGGGGTGGGGACGGCGAGCGACGTGACGATCGCAATGGAGCTGGGGGCGGACGGGGTGCTCCTCAACACGGGGGTGGCGCACGCCAAAGACCCCGTGCGGATGGCACGCGCGATGCGTCACGCGGTCCTAGCGGGGCGGGAGGCGTATCTATCGGGACGGATTCCGAAGAAGCTGTATGCGACCGCGTCGAGCCCCATGGAGGGGGTCATCGCGGCGCGGCGTCCTGGGAAATGACGTGGCGGACGAGGGGACCTTCGTTGAGGCGGCATTAGCTCCGGGGGGGTTCGTCTCCCGAAAGCTCGTCGATTTTGAGGAGCGGAGCTGTCAGATCGAGATGGGGGCGGCGGTGCGGGAGGCTTTCCGGCGGGGTAAGCACCTCATCGTGGAGGCGCCGACGGGGACGGGGAAGAGTTTCGCATATCTAGTCCCGACGATCGAGGCGACGACGAGCGAGCGGGCGCGGGCGGTGGTTTCCACGCACACGATCAACCTGCAGGAACAGCTTCTCGACAAGGACGTGCCCTTTCTCCGGGGGGTGCTCCCGACGGAGTTTATCGCGGTGCTGGTGAAGGGGAGGCGGAACTACGTGTGTCTGCGGCGTCTAGCGCGGGCGGCGGAGCACGAGGACTCTCTTTTCGCGGGCGAGGCGCACTGCCTCGCGGAGCTTGCGCGACTGCAGGAATGGGCGCGGACGACGGAAGACGGGACGTTGTCGGACATTCTGTGGAAAGTGGACGACCGGCTGTGGGACGCGGTCTCGACGCAGAAGGACGGCTGCCTCGGGAAGCGCTGCGAGTCGTACGGGAGCTGTTTCTTCCAGCGGGCGCGCCGGCGGATGGCGAACGCGGACATCCTCGTCGTGAACCACGACCTTTTCATGAGCGACCTCGTGCTGCGGACGCGGGGGTACGGGTTTTTGCCCGAGTTCCGGTACGCGGTGTTCGACGAGGCGCATCGGCTGGAGGAGGTGGCGAGCCGTCACCTGGGGATACGCCTGTCGCACGCGCAGGTGCGGTTTCTCCTAGCGCAGCTCTACTCCAAGAAGGGGAAGAGGAAGGCGAGAGGTTTTCTGGTCGCGTTCGGGGATGAGGAGGGGATCGCCGCGGTCGAGGAGGGGAGGAAGGAGGCGGAGAGCTTTTTCGCGGACGTCGGGAGGTGGCTGGCGGAAAAGGGGCCGCCCAACGGGCGGGTGCGGGAGCCGGAGTTCGTGGAGGACCGGCTGTCGGCGGCGCTCGTGGAGGTGGGGAGGCGGCTGGCGAAGCTCAAGGCCGCCCTTGGGGACGCGGGGGACCGCGCGGAGATGAACTCGTTCCTCAACCGGTCCTATGAGCAAGCCGAGGCGATCGAGAAATTCGTGTCGCAGGAGCTTCCGCGCCAGGTCTACTGGGCGCAGGCCGGGGAGGAGAAGCGGACGGTGTCGCTGCACAGTTCGCCGATCCGGGCTGGGGAGCTTTTAGGCGCGGCGCTGTGGGACGAGCTTGAGGGGGCGGTGCTCACGAGCGCCACCCTCACGGTGGGGAAGGAGAGGTCGTTCGAGTATCTCCGCAAGCGACTGGGGTTGGAGAGCGCCAGGGAGCTAGCGCTCGAATCGCCCTTCGACTATGCCCGGCAGGTGACGATCCATGTGCCAAGGGACCTCGGCGAGCCAGGGGACACGGCGGAGTACCTCGATGCGCTCTCGCGAAAGGCGCTCGACTACATCCGGGAGACGCAGGGGAGGGCGCTAGTTCTCTTCACGAGCTACCGGACGCTGGCGGAGGTCCACGCGCGGATCGCCGGCGAGATCGCGCGGATGGGGATCACGCTCTTCCGGCAGGGGGCGGAGCTGCCGAGGGCGGAGATCTTAGAGAGGTTCCGGAAGGACGAGACGTCCGTGCTCTTCGGGGCGGAGAGCTTCTGGCAGGGGATCGACGTTCCGGGGCCGGCGCTGTCGCAGGTGATCGTGGTGAAGCTGCCTTTCGGGGTTCCCGACGAGCCGCTGACGGAGGCGCGGGCAGAGGCGATCCGGGAGGAGGGGGGCAATCCGTTTCTGGAGCTCGCCCTTCCGGAGGCGGTGATCCGGCTCAAGCAGGGGTTCGGGCGGTTAGTGCGGCGACGGACGGACGTGGGTCGGGTGGCGATCCTTGACACGCGAATCGTTTCCAAGTATTACGGACGCATATTCCGCGAGAGCCTTCCCCCATGTCCGCTCGTGAGGGACTAGTGGGGGTCGCCAGGAGGGATGAATGACGACCCGGGAGACGATCGAGCTCTTCCAGCGGTACGTGGTGCCGAACTACGGGCGCGTGGGGGTGGTGTTCGTCCGGGGGGAAGGGAGCCGTCTGTGGGACGCGGACGGGAAGCGGTACCTCGATCTCTTTCCGGGGTGGGGGGTGAACCTGCTGGGGCATTGTCATCCGCGGGTGGTGGAGGCGTTGCGGCGGCAGGCCGGGGAGCTTCTGCACGTGGCGAACACGTTCTACAGCGAGCCGCAGGGGAAGCTGGCGAAGCTCATCAGCGAGCGGTCGTTCGGGGGACAGTGTTTTTTCTGCAACAGCGGCGCGGAGGCGGTGGAGGCGGCGATCAAGCTCGCGCGCAAGCACAGCGCCCCCGACCGATACAAGATCGTGACGATGGAGAACTCCTTTCACGGGCGGACGCTTGGGGCGGTGAGCGCGACGGCGCAGGCGAAGTATCACGAGGGGTTCCAGCCGATCGTGGGGGGGTTCGTCTACGCGCGGTACAACGACCTGGGGGCGGCGGAGGCGGCGGTGGACGCCGAGACGTGCGCGGTGATGCTCGAGGTGGTGCAGGGGGAGGGCGGGATCAACATCGCGGACAAGGGGTATCTCCGCGGGCTGCGGGAGCTGGCGGACCGGAAGGGGGCGCTCCTCATCTTCGACGAGGTGCAGACGGGCGTGGGACGGACGGGGGAATGGTTCGGACACGTGCGGGCGGGGGTGGAGCCGGACATCCTCACACTTGCCAAGGGCTTAGGGGGTGGGGTGGCGATCGGGGCGATGGAGGCGAAAGCGGAGATCGCGAAGGCGCTCGTGCCCGGAAGCCACGCCAGCACCTTCGGGGGGAACCCCCTAGCGGCGGCGGCGGCGTGCGCGACGTTCGAGGCGATCGAGGAGGAGGGGATGCTTGCGAACGTGCGCAACCAGGCCGTCTACGTCGAGGCGGCGCTGCGGCGCCTCGCGCGGGAGTTCCCGTTCATCCGCGAGGTGCGCGTGGCGGGGATGATGATCGGGGTGGAGCTCGACCGCAAGGGCGGGCCGATCGTCGAGAGGGCGCTAGCGCGCGGGCTCATCATCAACTGCACACACGACACGGTGCTGCGGCTGCTCCCGGCGCTCAACGTGACGCGGGAGGAGCTTGACGAGGGTCTGTCCATACTCAAGGACGTGCTGGAGGAAGAAGAGAGATGAAGGGGAAACATCTCATCGCGATCGCGGATTTCAGCCGGGACGAGGTGCTGCAGATCTTCGAGGAGAGCGAGCTTCTCAAGGGGGAGATGCGACAGGGGATCTTCCGGGAGTTACTGAAGCACCGGACGCTGGCGATGATCTTCGAGAAGCCGTCGGCGCGGACGCGGATGTCCTTCGAGGTGGGGGTGAACCAGCTCGGTGGGAAGGCGATGTACATCAGCAAGGACGAGATCAAGATGGGGGTGCGGGAGAGCATCGCGGACGTGGCGCGGACGACGTGCCGGTACGCCGACGCGGTGATGATCCGGACATTCGCGCACGCGACGATCCTGGAGTTCGCCAAGCACGCGACGGTGCCGGTGGTGAACGGTCTGAGCGACTACAACCATCCGTGTCAGGGCTTAGCGGATCTCTTCACCTTCCGGGAGAAGACGGGGGGCCTCGCGGGGAAGACGCTCGCGTTCGTGGGGGATGGGAACAACGTGGCGCGGTCGTTAGCGGTTGCGTGCGTGAAGCTCGGGGTGACGATGCGGATCGCCAGCCCCCCCGGGTACGAGTTGTCGAAGGAGTTCCTCAAGCATCTTGCCGGGCTTCCCGAGTACCGGGACGGGATTGTGAAGCAGTTGCACGACGCGGGGAAGGCGGTGGCTGGCGCGGACGCGGTCTACACGGACGTGTGGGCGAGCATGGGACAGGAGGCGGAAGCGGAGGCGCGCAAGAAGGCGTTCGCGGCCTACCAGGTGAACGCGAAGCTCATGAAGCAGGCGGCGCCGGAGGCGGTTTTCCTGCACTGTCTGCCGGCCCGGCGCGGCGAAGAGGTGACGGACGAGGTGATTGACGGGCCGCAGTCGGCGGTGTTCGACCAGGCGGAGAACCGGATGCACGTGCAGAAGGGGGTCATCGTGCTCCTCATGGGAGCGGAAGGATAACGGATGCGCCGTGAGAGAAAGGCGGACGAGCTTCGGGCCATTCGGGTGGAGGTGGGGTTCACGAAGAGCGCGCCGGGGTCGGTGCTCTTCTCGATCGGCCGGACCAAGGTCTTGGCGACGGTCTCATTCGTCAAGGGGGTGCCCGAGTTCCTTGTGGGGACGGGGAAGGGGTGGCTGACGGCGGAGTACGGGATGCTCCCGGGGTCCGTGCGGCAGCGCAAGCGACGGGACCGGGGCGCCATGATGGACGGGCGGTCGGTGGAGATCCAGAGGCTGATCGGGAGATCGCTTCGCGCGGCGATGAGTACGGACGCGCTGGGGGAGAACACCCTCTATGCTGACTGCGACGTTCTGGAGGCGGACGGCGGAACCCGGGTCGCCTGCATCTCCGCAAGCTCCATAGCCCTGGGAGTGGCGATGCGGGAGCTGGCGCGGAAGGGAAAGGTCCCGCGGGAACTGCGGGTGCGGCGGATCGCGGCCGTCAGCGTGGGAATCGTCAAGGGCGAAGCGCTCCTGGACCTAGACGCGGAGGAGGATCGTCAGGCCGAGGTGGACATGAACGTGGTGATGCTGGGGGCGCGGAAGTTCATCGAGGTGCAGGGGACGGCCGAACATCAGCCGTTCGGAGACGCCGAACTGCGCAAGATGCTTGCGCTCGCGCGCAAGGGGATCCTGCGGAT
>JAZDKG010000277.1:0-13369 GCA_043803205.1 Planctomycetota bacterium | reverse complement strand
ATCGCCCGTCCAACGGTATCATGCCGCTTTGTTGATCTCTGCGTTCTTTCTCTGAATCAGACGGGATCTATCCTGTTTATCCTGTTATCCTGTCCAACTCTTTTCCCCTTTGCGCCCTTGGCGTCTTTGTTTACCCTGAGCGTAGTCGAAGGGCGTGAGGTATCCCTTGTGCGCCCTCCAACAGAACCCGAGGAAAAAACAATGGACTTCTGCGAATGGCTGAAGAACGCCCCCTTCGTCCGCTTCGCAACGATCACGCGGGAAATCCTGGAGGAGCGTTGACCACCACCCACCACCCGGAAAAGCGCACGGCGCGCCTGCTCACATGGGCCGCCGTCATCATCGCGCTCGCTTGGGTCCTCTCCAAGCTCCTCGTCGTTATCGTCGTCGACGTCGGCAATAGACGCCTCTCCCGCGCTGAATACCCTGAGGTGCTTCATCTCCAGAAGCCCGCCCCCGCGCCCTACCCCGATCGCGTGAAATGGTGGGCCCACGCCCGCTTCGGCCTCTTCATCCATTGGGGCCCCGCGAGCCTCACGGGCGAGGAAATCAGTTGGTCCCGCGGAGAAGGCCGCCCCATCCCCGCCGAGACCTATGACAATCTCTACAAGGACTTTAACCCCTCCCGCTTCGACCCGAAAGAATGGGTCGACCTCGCCCGGGCTGCGGGAATGGGCTACGTCGTCTTCACCGCAAAACACCACGACGGCTTCTGCATGTTCGATACCGCCCTCTCCCCATACAAGATCACCAACTCTCCGTTCGGCCGCGACGTGGCCGGAGAGCTCTCCTCCGCGTGTCACGACGCCGATCTCCCCTTCGGCTTCTACTATTCCCTCCCCGACTGGCGCCACGCGGACTACGACACCGAGCATCACGAGCGATACCTCGAATACGTGAAGGGCCAGGTGCGCGAGCTCTGCACCCGGTACGGACCGGTCGACGTGTTCTGGTTCGATAACCCCGCCTACGCCTACGCGGGCGACGACCCCGACGTCCGCAAGTCCGCCGCCGACTGGGACGCCGACTCCCTCTTCGACCTCATCCGCTCGACGCAGCCGGACGCCCTCGCCAACGACCGCGCCGGCTTGCCCGGAGACTTCGACACGGTCGAGCAGGAAGTCGGAGAATTCCAGGCCGAGCGCCCCTGGGAAGCCGCGATCACCCTTGGCGCCCAGTGGTCGTGGAAGCCCGATGACGCCGTCATGACTCTCCGGCAGTGCGTCGGGACCCTCGTCCGCGTCGCCGGCCGCGACGGAAACCTCCTCCTCAACGTCGGCCCCATGCCCACGGGTGAGATCGAGCCCCGCCAGGCCCAGCGCCTTCGCGAGATCGGCCTGTGGCTCGATCGCTTCGGCGACACCATTCGCGGCACGCGAGGCGGACCCTTCGCCCCCGGCCCCTGGGGCGCCTCAACGCAGAAGGACAATCGCGTCTACATCCACGTCCTCAACTGGCGAAGCGGAATCATCCAGTTCCCCCCCTTCGCTGGCAAGAGAATCGCCCGCAGTTCCATCCTCACAGGCGGCGAAATACGCATCGAGCAAACACCCACTCGCGTTACGATCCGCATCCCCAAGACCTCCTGGGACCCCATCGACACCATCCTCCTCCTCAATCTCGAGCCCGAAAACGGGGAAAAGAGGGTCAGAGAAAAAGGGGTCACAGAGAAAAGGGGTCAACAGAGAAAAGGGGTCAGAACTATTTTCGGGGGGGGGGCTGTGACGTTCGGTAGGGCGACGCGGAGCTTTGATCGCGGATCAGCCTTATGGGAGCATATCATCGGGTGCAGGTGCTTGCCCGCAAACTGAATCTTGACTCTGCAATCCGTCCTCGCAGCGGACCGCCACGGTCGACAAAATAGTTCTGACCCCTTTTTCCCCCCTCCCTTTTTCGGAGAAAAGCATGAAAGCCGATACGCCTCCCCTCATCTTCTCCGATGACTTCGTCGAGCGCGCCAACATCGCCTGGCGCATCGAGCCCGCCCAGCCCGACCCCGCCAACCCCCTCATCGAACCCAAGTATCCCTGGGACAGCGCCGCCGCCTTCGTGAGCGGCACCGTCCTCTTCGATTCCCTTGACGGACTCTGGAAAGCGTGGGCCCCCTCCTGGCCCCACGACCCCGCCGCCGGCCTGCGCGCGCCGGCGAAATGCAGGCTCACCTACGCCTTCTCCGAGGACGGCGTCCGCTGGATCCGCCCCGCCCTCCCCGGCCGCCCGTGCATGGGCGTCCCCGAGACCAATGTCCTCTTCGACCTCGCCCCAGACGGCGGCTCCCACTACCCCAGCGTCTTCATTCGCCCCGACGCCCCCCCAGAATCGCGCTACGAGATGTTCCTCATGCGCGCTCGAGGCGCCCTCCCCCACGGCATGTACCGCTGCCACTCCTCCGACGGAATCGACTGGCGCCGCTCAAGCGACCGCCTCCCCCTCGACACCTCCGACAGCATCTTCATCTTCACCGGCCTCGGTCCACCCTACGCCGCCTACCACAAGACGAGCCTCCCCGCCCCCCCGGGCGCACACGTCCCCTACGACATCGGCTCAGGCGAGATCCGCATCCTCGTCCGCCGCACGAGCGACGACGGCATCCATTGGTCCGACCCCCCCGAAACCCTCCTCACCCCCGACTGGCGCGACGCCCATGACACCCAGTTCATGGACATCGGCCCCCTCCCCTACGGACGCGGCTTCATCGCCACCGTCACCGTCTACCACGCTCTCGCCGGCACCATCGACCTCCAGTTCGCTAGCTCCCCCGACCCGCCGACGGCGGGCCGCTGGTGGCGCCCCGCTCGACGCCCCTGCCTCCCCAACGCCCCCCTCGGCGACTGGGGCGGCGGAATGTTCTGGCCCATGCGCCAAATCATCGAGCGCGACGACCGCCTCTACCTCTACTACTGCGCCATGCAGGGAATCCATGGCGACCTCTACGAGACCCGCCAGAACGCCTACCTCGACTATGGGGCGCTCTGCCGCGCCTCCTGGCAAACGGGCCGCCTCTGGGCCGCTGTCCCCGCCGCAGGCGGCCCCACCGACGCTAGCCTCACAACGACCCCCATCCCCGATTCGGGCGGAAAGCGTCTCATCGTCAACGCCGTCACGCTCGCCGACGGAGAGCTCGCCGCCGAGCTCTGCTCCCCCGCCGAAGACGGCTCCCCCGGCCCCGTCCTCCCCGGCTTCTCCCGCAACGACGCCCGCCCCTTCCAAGGCGACGATCGATTCCACACCTTCCGGTGGACCGCCGCCGACCGCGCCCCACGCGACGGCCTCATGATCCGCTTCCACCTTCGCCGCGCCCGCCTCTATGGCTTCGAGTTCCGCTGACCGATTTCTTCTTTCTCAGCTCCTCGCTCTTGCTTCCCTGCGCGATTCATTTCCCAGTCTTCTCTGCCCCTGCGTTAAGTCTTCAATCTTGTCTATCCTGTTATCCTGTCAAACCTCTCCCCACGTCTTCTCTCCGCCTCCGCCTCCCTGTCGCAGACCCTGATCCCGCGACTGCGGGAGAAGGGCGCGAGTCATCCCCATCTTCTTCGTGTCCCCTTCCTGCCTTGGCGCCTTCGTGGCTATCCCCTTCTTCCCCCTCCTCCTCTCTGTATCTCCGTGATCAACTGCTCTCTTATCCTGTCATCCTGTCCTCCCCTTCCCCTCTTTGTCTCTCCGCCACCTCCCCAGCGCCTCCTCCGCCTTCCCCTCCATAAGATAGAGCCTCCCCCTCACGCGCCTCTCCTCATCGACCCCGATCGGCCCGAAATACGGCTCCGCGTGAAAGCATCGGTTCGTCGGGTTGCTGAAGATCGCATACGACCTCTCAAACGACAGCGCCGCCGATCGCTTCCCGTCCGCCCCCTCCACGATCACGATCGGCGCCTTCGCCTCCACCGGCCCCCTCTCGAAGTTCCGATGGATGACCGGCAGGAACCCCTCCGCCCCCGCTAGCTGGTGCATGATGCACTTCGGGCCCCCCGCAAGCTCAGCTAACGTCCTCAGCTTCTCCCCGTCATAGAGATACGTCCGCGAAAGCTCCGGATCCCCCAACCCCGGCAGGTCGTACCCCACCACGCAGAAATGCCAGTCGATCTTCCCCATCCTCTCGCCGAGGTCGTTTCGGATGAAGATTTCGATATCGACGTAGTCCTCCCTCGCCCGCAGCGCCAGGCCGAACTCCCCCTTCCCCGGCGCCGCGAATCGCCCCCAAAGCTCCGTTGGCGCGTGCTCCGCCCGCCAGCGGAACGGGATGTGCCGGTACCCCTTCCCGCGCCCGTCCTGCTCGCAAGGCGGAAAATGATCGTCGTAGAGATACCCCGTCTCATACGCCACGATCTCGCTCGTCCGCAGGATCAGCCTCTCCCCCGTCCCCATCCAGCCCGCGCGCACCTCCGCGCACAGCCCCGCGTCGTGCTCCCAGCCGTTCTTCGTCCGCATCTCCGCATACGGCCCCGCCCACGTGTAAGGCCGGATCTCAAGCTCCGTGTTCATGCTTGCCTTCTCCCACCGTGCTCACAGAAACTCCGGGTGCTTCCTCCGGAGCCATTCCTCGATGTCCTTGCGCAGTCTGTCGGCGAGCGCAGTCAACTCATCCGCCTCCCGGTCGGATGCTGCTCCCACCCGCTCGTACTCGCCGACATTTCGCTTCTTGCGAAAGCCGTCAAGCGCCTCGACGACTTTCAGGTCGGCGCCGAGCGTGTGCGCGAGGGACTGGATCGCCCGATAGTGATGCGCTTCGCGCGTCGGCCTGAAACCCTCCGCCGCCAGCGCCGTGCAGGCACATTGCAGCGCCGCCGCATACGCGAAGTGCAGTCGCCCATCGGCGCTTAGTCCGGGCGTGCCGCAGTCCGTAAGAGCGCGATCAGCCACCCCCAGCAGGTCCCTGATCTCCTGCCGACTCGTCCGGTGTTCGCTCACCCAGCCGTTGGCCAGCCACTCGTTCAAGCTCATCGATGTCTCCAACCACAAAGACCTTGGGCCCCATCAAGACGGCATTGAGGAAGTGCTGACCATCGGCCAGCTTCCCGCGGAGCTCCTCAGGCGGATAGACGGATGGGTTCACCTCCCGCCCGATCTTCTCCTGCGCCGACCGCAACGACGAAACTACTTCTGCGAACGCGACGTCGCCCACCACGAGCACGTCCACGTCGCTTCCCGTACCCGCTTGTCCCGTCACCATCGAGCCGAAAAGGAATGCCACCCTGATCTTCGGAGCCAGCGTCGCCAGTGCTGCCCTGATCTCGTCGCCAAGGCCGAACGTCTTCACCGCCAGCCCCCGCAGTTCCGCGAAAACGGGACACCGCGGGTCCGCCTCATAATACTTCTGTCGCCCCTCCTGACGACAGGACAGAATCCCCATGCCGGCCAGCCGCGATAGCTCCCGACTCAGATTGGTGGAATCCTCGTCCAGGAGACCCGTGAGCTGCCGCACGAAGTACCGCTCCCCCGGATGCGTGAAGAACCATCCAAGCACCTTCGCCCGCAGTCTCGACCCCAAGAGCTTTGCTAGCACCAACTGTCCCCTTTGCAGTAAATCTCACTGCGCGTGCAGTAAATCTTACTGCAATAACCGCCCGTGTCAATACCCCCAGACCTTCTTTCTCTCAGCGGCTTCGAGTTCCGTAACTGCAAGCTCAGCCTCCACATCCCTCGTCGCGCCGCCTCTTGGCCCTCATCGCCTTCCTCCGCTCAAGCCGGGGCGCGCCTCCTTGTCCTGATCCTATACCTCACGTACCGCACCGTCCGGTAAACGCACGTATACACGAGATGCACCGTCCCGCCCGGCCCCGCGTCTATCGACGGATGACACACGTACCCCGGCCCCGGGTCCACCCGCGCGATCTTCTCCCACGTCCGCCCCTCGTCCGCCGACAACGCCAAATCCAGCGGCCACCGCTTCTGCCAGTCCCCGTAAGGCGTATCGTTGTGCGCTAGGACCAGCTCACCGCTAGAGAGCTTCACCACGTCGATCGTCGACTCGTTGTTGATGATCGCCGTCCGCGTCGGCGCCTTCCACGTGAGCCCCCCGTCCGCGGAGCGCGCCTCCCACACGTACACCGGCTTCTCGGGGCTCCCCCCCGACCACTCCGCTCCCGGCAAGCTCGACCGCATGTACATGAGAAGCGTCCCGTCCGACAGCTCCACAAGCGAAGGCTCCCGCAGATACGTCCCGTCCTGCGCCCTCACGATGTTCGACATCCCCCAGCACTCCCCCCCGTCCTTCGACACGATCGTCGCGCACACCCCGAAATGAAACCTCTCCTCCCCGGGCGTGTTCTCGAGCGTCACCCCCACCACGATTCCCCCGTCCGAGAGCAGCGCCCCGTTCGTCGCCGCTCGCGCGTTCGCCCCGTACGGAAGGTCCTTCGCCCGCGACCACGTCATCCCCCCGTCGTCGCTCGTGCGCACGCGGATCTTCGAGTGCCCGTAGTTGAAGTTGAACCCCTCGTCGAACGCTGTATACCCCGCGAAGAGCCGCCCGCCTGCGCTGCGGAAGAGCGTCGTCGACGCGTGCGCGCTCCCCGGCTCCTCGTCTAAAGGCGCCTTCGGCGTCCACTTCCTTTTCCCCTTCGCAAGGACGCTCACGTAAACCCGCCCGTCCCTCTCGTGCGGGTCCCACGACTTCCCCCACGACACCGTCCCCCCGTACCACGTCGCTAGCACGTTCCCGTTCGCCGCCCGCATCACCGAAGGCATCGCCACCCCGTAGCTCGGCTCCGCCAAAGGCTCGAGATAATCGTGCCTCACCCTCTCCACCTTCACCTTCCCCGCAGGCGCGTCCGGCACCGTCGGCCACGCGCACCTCCAGTAAGGCGGACGATTGGGCAGCTTCGCGTCCACCGCTTCCTCCTCCAATGCATTTCTCCTTTCTCTTCCTTCCCATGTGATACGTCCGTCAAGTTGTACCTCGGCACGTCACGGAAGCAAGCGCGCCCGCTCCTTGCGTCCACCCCCTCTTCCCCCCTACAATCGTCCTGCTCAAGGTGCTTCACCCCTTCCTTTAAAGGACTCTCCCCCCATGAACCCTCACGCGACCCTCATCCTCCCCCTAGCCGCTCTCGCGCTCCTCCTCGTCTCGCCGCCCGTTTCCGCCCAGAACCCCGAAGCCGCCAACCTCATCGAACACCGGGGCGAACCCCCCACCCCCGCCCGAGGCGACCGCAAGGTCGACTCCGGCATCGAGATCTCCTCCCCCGTCGGCAACATCAACGGCATGTACGAGCTCGACGACGGACGCCTCGTTGTCTACGGCAACGGCGGATTCGTCACAAGCGCCGACGGCGGCCGGTCCTGGTCCGCCCTCTCCCCCCTCCCCGTCATCCACTGGCCCTTCCGCATGAAGGACGGCAAGCTCGGCGGCTGCGCCTTCAAGATGTCCTGGGCCGACCCCTGGAACTTCCTCGTCTCCGCCGACGAATGGAAAACCTACGAGACCCGCGGCCGAATCAACGTCGGCGAAGTCCCGGGCGTCCCCTACAGCAACGCCTTCGTGCAGACGAAAAGCGGCCGCATCCTTTTCCCCGTCCGCTTCGTCCTCGGCGCCGCACACGACGGCATCTACGCCCAGGAACGCGCCTGGGGCACCATCAAGGGCAAGCGCGAGCCCATCGAAGGCCACGCCCAATACCCCGAGCCCGACAATACCTTCGTCTTCTACAGCGACGATGAGGGCCGCACCTGGAGCCGCAGCGAAGGCGGAATCATGATCTGGCACAAGGACGGCTTCGGCGGCATGTGGCCCTGCGACGAGCCCTGCCTCGTGGAACTGACCACCGGCGATCTCCTCCTCTTCCTTCGCACCTCCCTCGGCCGCGTCTACACCTCCCACAGCGGCCCCGCCGAGTGGGACGACCTCTGGGGCGAACCCCGCGCCCATCACTCCGCCCCTCCGGGCCACCGCTGGGACCTCCCGCTCCCCACCGAGCTCGCCTCCTCCTACTCCCCCTGCAAGGTCCGCCGCATCCCCTCCACCGGCGACCTCCTCATCGTCTGGAACCAGGTCTCAGGCGACGAGATCCGCGCCGGCTACCGCCGTGGCCGCCTCTCCTGCGCCGTCTCCCGCGATGACGGAAAGACCTGGGAGCACTTCCGGACGCTCGACCGCGTCGTCCTCCCCCCCGCCGGTCGCGTCGCCCCCGACCCCGAGCCCGGCATGGCCCGCGCCTTCAAATACGTCGGCGACCTCCCCGATGACTATGGCGCCGTCGATTACCCCGACATCGGCTTCTGGAAAGATCAAATTATCATCACCTGGGGCCGCGCTTGCCGCAACCCCCGCCCCGGCGACGTCCAGGGCCTGCGCATGCGCGTCACCCCCGTCGAATGGTTCTACCAGGACGAGCCCCCCCTCGAAGCCCCCAAACCCGCCCCACGCCTCATGCTCGTCCGAGGCACCCGCACCGCCGAAATCCCGGGCGTCTTCTGCGACGACCGCTTCTTCGTCAAACTCAGCGACGTCGCCGCCTTCACCGGCGACCCCATCGAAGCCGACATGTTCGCGCCCGTGAACCAGGCCCTCACCTTCCTCGGCTACAAACCCTCCTACGACGACACCCGCCTCAAAGACCCTGATCATCCCCGCCTCGTCGCCACCATCGGAAAAAAGGAGTGATCCTTCCTCTTTCCTATGTCCAAGTCCGCATGATCTCCTGCTAGACCTCTTCTTCGTGTCTTCGTGCCTTAGTGGCGATCCCTTCTCCACGCGAGGCCTCCCCATGCGCTCCCAATCCTTCCTCGACCTCGCCCGTCGCGCCGGCTTTCTCCCCATCCTCCTGGGCGACCCCGACGCCGGCATCGTGATCCTCCCCGACGCCGAGGGCCGCATCTTCACGCTGCTCGCCGACGAAGTCGCGAGCCGCGTCGTCGAACCCAACTTCCACGCCCGTCCCCCAAATACTTCCCTCTCCCTGGGCGGCGACGTCCTCTGGATCGCCCCCGAAGGAACCCCCTTCGGCTTCTTCTACGCCGACGGCTCCTGGGCGATCCCCTCTCCCCTCTGCGCCCTCCGTTTCGAAATCGCGTCCCGCTCCGACCGTTCCGCCTCCCTCGTCTCCCCTCCCCTCTTCCTTAGCAACAACTCGGGCGTCGGCGTCCGCGTGCGCCTGCGCCGCGACGTCACCCTCCTCCCCGCTTGCGGCTGCGTCTCCTATGAGACCGTCGAGACCGTCGAAATCCTCGACCCGCCTTCCGCCGGTCCCCTCCGCCTCGTTCCCTGGACCCTCTCCCAGTACCCGACGGCCCCCGACTCCTCCGTCTCCTTCAACCTTCCCCGCGCCTCCCGGCGCAGCTCTCCTGCTCCACTGCTCCCCTGTTCATCTTCTCCCCTGCCAGGCGCCTCCTTCAAGCACGTCTACGACTCGCCCCGCAGCGACCTCCGTCTCTCTCCCGCCCCCGCGCGCCTCGCGACCACGGGCAAACGCAAGTTCCAGCTCATCTTCCCCCCGGGCGTCGACTCCCTCACCCTCCAGACGCCGCGCCTGTCCGTCTCCCGCACCTTCCTCTCCGCCTCCGTCCTGAGCGCCGGCGCCCCTCTTCCGTCCTCCCCCGTCGACATCTCCGACGAGCCCCCGGGCGCCCCGGGCCCCTTCGACTTCCCCTCCCGCATGAGCGTCTTCACGAGCGACGAAGGCTTCCTGGAACTGGAGGCCGTCGGCGTCTCCCCCCTCGACTTCCCCCCGTCCGCACTCCTCACCCTCCGCACCCATACCACCAGCCGCCTTCACCCTCTCCCCTAGTCCCAGCTTCTTGTCTCCTCGCTTCTGGCTCCTGGCTTCTGCCTCGCCCTCCCCCCCTTGACACCGCCTCGCGCGGACTGCACACTAATCACGGCTCTATCGGCCCACCCCTTTAGGAGAAACCACGTGAAGAAGCTTCCCGTGCTCCTCGCCTTCGCCTCCCTCTTCCTCTTCGCCCCCCTCGCCCTCGCTCAAGACAACCTCCTCACGAACACCGCCTTCGAATCCCCCAACGCCCAGAACGTCCCCAAAGGCTGGCAGCTCGTGAAAAACGTGAAGGAAGGCGCCGAGTCCGGCGAAGTGACCCTCGCGATCGTCCAGGTCCCCCCGCCCCCCGATAGCCCCGCCGCCAAGTCCGAGAACCCCCCTGCGACCGTCCCCGCCCTCGCCTACTCCATCGACGAAGCCCTCAATTGGGCCTACATCGCGCAGCGCAGCGCCGAAACCCAGATCCCCGCAGGCAAGAAATACCGCTTCACCGCCTGGATCAAGTCCGATAAGCCCGCCAAGGTCTGCGTCATCCTGAGCTTCCTCGGCAAAGCCCCCGAAGGAGGCGGCAAGCTCCCCGAGCAGACCAGGTGGAATAACCAGGAGCTCTCCTCCGACTGGAAGCTCTACTCCACCGACCTGACCGCGAACGACGCCGGCCCCTACCTCTTCTTCTGGCCCCGCGTCCAGCTCTACACCCCAGGCGCCACCGTCACCATGACCTTCCCCATGCTCGAAGTCGTTGAGGAATAGAGAAACACCCGCCCGCTCTGCTCCGAACCTCCCCGCGCCCCTCGTCGGTCGGCGTCACCCCGGATTCGCCCTGGGCGCAGCGCGCACCCCGGCCTCCTCGACCTCGAAGAACTCCTCCTTCGTGAAGTCGAAGAGCCCCGCGATCAGGTTCGACGGCACAACCTCGATCCGCGTGTTGAGGTCCCGCACGTTCGCGTTGTAGAACCGTCGCGCCGCCTGGATACGGTCCTCCGTGTTCGCAAGCTCCTCCTGCAGCGCGAGGAAGTTCCCGCTCGCCTTGAGATCCGGATACCTCTCCGAGACCGCGAAAAGCTGCCGCAGCGTCCCCACGAGCGCGTTCTCGTCCTTCGCCTGCGACCCCGGCGACCCCCGCGACGCCACCGCCCTGCTCCGCGCCTCCGTGACCGCCGTCAGCGTCTCCCGCTCGTGCGCCGCGTACCCTCGCACCGTCTCCACCAGGTTCGGGATGAGGTCGTACCGCCGACGCAGCTCCGTGTCGATCGCCGACCACGACTCGCGACGCTGCTGCCGCAGTCGAACCAGCGCGTTATACGTCACCATGACCCACACGACGGCTAGCGCAACGATCCCTGCAAAGATATACAGCGGCATACGTCCTCCTCACGTTCCTCCGGGCGTCCTCAGGATCCCTCCTTGATCTCCCGCACAAGATACTCCGGCAGACGCCTCAGCATCCCCTCGATCACCCCGATCGCCGCATCGAAGTCCGCCGGCCTGAACCGCCGCTCCCGCCACGCGATCACGTCCATCACCGCTAACTCCAGCGAAAACCGCGGCGCCGCTATGAGATACTCCATCATCCGCTGATCGATCACCGCGTACGCCCACCGCTTGTCCGGCGACGTCACGTGAAACGTCCGGCTGAACTCCGCCGATTCGAAATCAATGTCGTCCAGCCCGAAAAACTCCCCCACCTTGTCCAGGAATCCCTCGGGACGAATCCGAAGAAGCTTGAGAGGCAGCCCGCTCCGCACGATCGCCGCCGAGAAATAGTGATCGCTCCGGTTCTTCCCCGAACCCGTCGTGTAGTGATAGTCGAAAGCCGTCACCCCCAACCCCGCGTGCTTCCCGGTCATCACGTTGTAGGCATACCGTTCGCTCCCTTGCTGCAGGCACTTGAAGCTGCCGTACCGGCAGTCCATCCCGCTGTCCTTCGACGGGTCGAACCGCAGGCCCCTGCTCCGCGCCCACCCCTCCAACTCCTTGCGGCGCTTGGCCGATAGGTAGAACCCGTAGACCGCAAGCCCAACGATCACGACGATCATAACTGGAACAATGATCGGCATCACGCGCTCCCCGTGCGCCTCCCCGCCTCCGGCCCCCTCACGCCACTCTCAGCCTGCTCCATCGACACGCCGTCTGCCCCGACACGTTTTCCCCCAATATCACTCACGCGATTATCCCCGAACCAAACCCCCTCCCACAACCCCAATCCCCTCCCCCGTTCCCCATTCGCCCCCGCCGGCAGCCTCGGAATTGACCTGCGCCCGCTAAAGAAAAGAAATCGAAACTCTCAAGATACAAGCCGTTGTCCTCCGATATAAACCAGTGAAAAGGAAAGCAGTGCGGCCGAGGCGATGGGGCTCCTCCCATCACGAGGTGCCTTCATCGGAAGGACTCTCGGAGCGGAACGATCAGATGAATCGCCTCAAACAATTCACCCTCAGACACTTCGAGTTGTTCATCCTGCTGCTGATCTTGGGCTCCGTCTTCCTCGTCCATGTCGCCATAGAGCGCAGATACGCCTTCCTGAGCTTCTACTACGTTCCGGTGCTTCTAGCCGGGTACTACCTCGGCAAACGCCATGCCGTCGGCGCCGCCATCCTTTCCATCATCCTGGTCCTCCTCCTCGTCGGCAAGAACCCGCAGGGCTTCGTGTCGGGCAACGATCCCCTTTACCTCTCCTTGGATATCCTGAGCTGGGCGGCCTTCCTGCTGCTCACCAGCGCCGTCGTCGGCATCCTCTTCGAAACAAAACAAAGACAATACCGGGAGATCAAGACCGCCTACGTCGGCATCATTGAGATCCTCACCAAGTACCTCGAAGCAACCGACCGCTACACCCAGGGACACAGCGTGCGCGTCGCCAACCTCGCCATCGGTATCGCCGGCGCCATGGGCCTCCCCGATCGGGAAGCCGAAAACGTCCGCGTCGCCGCGCTCCTCCACGACATCGGCAAGGCCGAGATCTCCGGCGACATCATCCGCCGGGCCGCCGAACTCACCAATGCCGAACAGGAAATCCTCTCCGCCCATACCGACAAAGGCGCCGAGATCGTTCGTTCCGTCGGAACGGTCCTCCGGGACGCCGTCCCCCTCATCCTCAACCACCATCGCCACTTCAACAACCTCGGCGACGATCACGAACACGTGGTCCCGATGGGCGCACGCATCATCGCCGTCGCCGACGCCTACGACGCCATCATCACCGATCGCTCCTACCGGAAGGGGCGCCCTCCCTGGCAGGCCCTCACGGAGATCGAAAAGAATACCCCCACCCAGTTCGATCCCGATGTCGTCGGCGCCCTGCGGACCGTCATGTCCAACTGGCAAGAGGAAAAGGTCGCCACCGCTTAACGCCGCTGGACAGTTAAACTGAGATGCCAGGCGGCACAGAGCAGGCGAACTTTCGCTCGCTAGCCCCCTCCGGCCTCCCCTTCGTCTCTACCTCTGCGCTAAACCTCGTCCCCCGTCCCTGGTCCTTGGTTCTTGGTCTTCCGACCAGGAACGTTGAACCTTGAGCTGGCTCCGTTGAAAACTTGACTTGACGCGGGCGCCCACCTGGGCCTGCCCTGATGGGTCCCCCAGAAGGGTTCACTCTGAAGCGTCTGGCTCCTTCTTCGCGCAGCTTGCCCGCCGAACCCTCGGCATAGGCGGGCGAAAAT
>JAZDKG010000276.1:0-10642 GCA_043803205.1 Planctomycetota bacterium | reverse complement strand
ATTTTCGCCCGCCTATGCCGAGGGTTCGGCGGGCAAGCTGCGCGAAGAAGGAGCCAGACGCTTCAGAGTGAACCCTTCTGGGGGACCCATCAGGGCAGGCCCAGGTGGGCGCCCGCGTCAAGTCAAGTTTTCAACGGAGCCCGATCAGCAGTCAGCCGTCAGCGGGCAGGATGGGGAGGTGGAGAGGGGAATAGGAGCGAGTTGCTCAGAGGGCGCAGCGGGATATGATGGGCTGGTTTGTCGGAGGGAAGATGATGATGAGATTCGAGCGGAAGGCTATCGTGTGCGCTATGGCACTAGCGGTAGGGCTCGCGGTGGGAGTTGCTTTTGGGGCGGATACGCTGCGATACCCGGTCTACTATCTTGAGCGGGCGCCCGAGGTAGACGGGAAGGTGGAAGGGGACGCCGCGTGGGCGGGAGCGGCCAGAGGGGTGGGGTTTCACGCGTTGGGCGGGCGGCGGCGGATCGAGAAGGAGACGTCGTTTCGGATCGGGTTCACGGAGGAGGCGCTGTACGTCGCCTTCGTGTGCAGCGAGCCGGAGATCGCAAAGGTCGAAGCGGGGTCGCAGGACGGTAATCCGGCGATCTGGAAAGAGGACGGGGTGGAGGTTTTCGTGCTGCCGAAGGACGGGGACGCGATTTTCCAGGTGATCGCGAACGCGTCGGGGGCGAGGACGAACTACCGGACGCCCGTATCGGACCTGGAGATGGACGAGCAGGCGCCTCTCGAGCGGAGCCGGGCGGCGGCGTTTCGGGGAAAGGACTTCTATTCGGTGGAGGTTGAGATTGCATTTACGACGCTGGGGCGGAAACCGGGCGACGGGGAGGTGTGGCGGGGGAACTTCTGTCGCAACGTGAACCTGGGAGAGGGGCACAAGGACGAGAACTTCTCGTGGGCGCACACGGTGCGGCGGTACTGCGAGCCGGAGCGTTTCGCGGAACTGGTGTTTCAGCGTGCGCGCACTGCGGGCGCGGGGGAGACGGTGGACGCGCTAGCGAGCAAGGGGGACGACGCGGAGCTGCACTTGGTGGTGAGCCTGGCGTTGGACGAGGGGTATGGGGAGGTTGCGCACGGGCAGTCGGCGATCATCAACGACGGGAAGATCGTGGGGGCGGGGTGGACGCAGGGGCGATTCGGATGGGCGCTCGAGTTTGCGAAGGAAGGGGACGTGGTGGAGGTGCCGCACAGCGAGAGCCTGGGGGGGATCACGCGGGCTTTCACGCTTGAGTGCTGGGCGTATTTCGACCTCGAGAAGCTAGCGGGGAAGTCGGGGACGCTCATCTCGAAGACGCCGGTGAGCGGGTTCGGGACGGGGTATTACATGGGGTTCTCGGACACGGGGGGACGGAGCCGGGCAATCAGCGCGGGGGTGGCGCAAGGCTGGTCACAGCGGCGGTTCTTCGAGACGGACAACGCGATCGAGACGAGCGGGTGGCATCACGTGATCCTAGCGTACGACGGGGCGGCGGCGGAGAAGAATTGCCGACTCTACGTGGACGGACAGATGGTCGCGTCGTTCGACGGGCCGGTGGAGAAGATCAACCCGAACGACCTCGCGCTCACGATCGGGTCGGCGCCGGCGGGGTGGAAGGCGGATCTCAAGCGGATGACGAACACGTTCATTGGCAAGATCGACGAGGTGAAGGTATGGGACAAAGCGCTCTCCGGGGAGGAGATCGAGCGGCTGTACGGGTCGCTGTGGGCGAAGAGCAAGCCGATCTCGCCGGCGGCGTCGGAGGTAGTGCAGGACGGGAAGCCGCGATTCGAGTGGCTAGCGTCGGAGGATGGGACGGGGTACGTCTACGAGTTAGCGGACGTTCCGGACTTCAGCGGGGGGGGAATCGTGAAGAAGGCGCTGTCGGAGGCGCGGTTCACGGTTGCCGAGGCGCTAGCGCCGGGCGTCTATTACTGGCGGATCTGGTCGACGGACAAGTCCGGGGCGCCGACGGCGGCGAGCGCGCCGCGGGCGTTCCTTGTGCCGTGGGAGGAGGCGTTCGAGGAAGCGGACACGACGCCACCCGTGATCACGGACGTGAAGCCCGTGCTCGACACGACGGCGGAGAGCGCACGACCCGAGATCGGCGCGCGGTGGAGCGACGATCGGGGGATCGACACGGGGTCGGCGCGACTCCTCCTTGACGGGGATGACGTGACCGCGAAGGCGACCGTCGGCGCGGAAGGGATTTCCTTCACGCTAGGCGCGGACCTTGCGAAAGGCGTGCACAAGATCGAGGTCTCAGTGCGGGACGCCTCGGGGAACGAGGGGAACCGGGTGAGGCAGGCGTTCGCGGTGGGCGAGCCCTACGAGGTGGTCGTGGAGGTGCGGGCGGACGGGCGGACGACGATCAACGGGGAGCCGTTCTTCCCGATCATGTCGTATCACGGGGGGGTGTCATCCCAAGAGCGGGTGCGGATCGGTTTCAACAGCGGGTACGGCGGAGGCGGGGTGCCCACGACGGAGGAGGAGTTCGCGAAGCACGTCAAGGGCATGGAAGAGATGCGGGAGGCGGGGTTCAAGTACATGGGGAGCTTCGACAATTACTATAGCAGGAACGAGAGGGAGAAGATTGAGGCGGCGATCCCGTTTCTGGATCGGGACACGACGTTCCTAGCGTACGCGTTGGACGAGCCGAACGGGAACCCCAAGGGGATCGAGTGGGCGAGGCATCTGTATGCGAGCGTCGCAGCGAAGGGGCACCGGCGTCCGGTGGTTCACATCCTCAACAACCCCGGGGCGGCGGCGGCGTTCGCGGAGGCGGGGGACGTGATCGAGCCGGACTGCTATCCCGTTCCGAACCAGCCGATCGTGCAGGTGGCGAAGTTCATCGATCACGCGCGAGGGCAATTAGCGGGGAAGAGGCCGGTGTGGTTCTGTCAGCAGGCGTTCGACTGGCGCGTCTACGCGCTAGCGATCCCGGAGGGGAAGACGTACCGGGACCTAGCGAAGTCGCTACAGGATTCCGGGTGGGTATTTCGACCGACGCCCGCGGAGACGCGGTGCATGACGTATCTAGCATTGGCGCACGACGTGCAGGGGATGCTGTGGTGGAGCGCGGTGGCGAATAACCCGGGGAACGTGGTGAATTGGCCGAAGGAGTGGCGCGAGTTTTGCGGGCTCGTGGGGGAGGTGCGGTATCTCTCGGCGATGCTCGTAGCGCCGGAGGCGCCGGTGGAGATTGAGCTAGCGCCTGCGGGCGCAGGGGCGCACGTAAAGGCGAAATCGTACGAGGGAAGGATCTACGTGATCGCGGTGAACCCGAACGAGGAGCTGCCTGTGGCACCGACGTTCAAGTTGCCGGCGGGGACGTATCACACGGTGGACGTGCTCTTCGAGAACCGGTCGATGAAGCTTGGGGGGGATTCGTTCCGGGATCTCTTTGCGCCGGCGGCCGCGCACGTGTATCGGGTCGAGTGAGGGGTAAGAGATATACCGCAGAGGGCACAGAGAAGGGATTGCCACGAAGGCTCCCGCCTCCGTCCCGCAGTCGCGGGACCACGGCGGGTAAACTCCGGCACGAAGGGGAGACACCAAGGCGCGGAATCCCGCAGGGGCGGGATCCCGCGCGCTCTTCTTCGTGAACCTTCGTGTCTTGGTGGCTTGGTGGCGAGGGTCTTGAGGCGGGATGAATCGTAACCGCGCATGAACGCCGAGAGAGGAGACAAGAGAGGTTCATCCACAGATTTCGCAGATTGCGCAGATTGGGGGAGAAGAGAGCAACCGCCGATGAACGCCGATGGACGCGGATGGACGCAGGGGGGAAGAGCGCAACCGCCGATGAACGCCGATGGACGCGGATGGACGCCCTTCGACCCTTCGACAAGCTCAGGGGTTTCAGCAGGCTCAGGGTAAACAAAGGGGAGACCTCGCGCAGAGGGAAGAATGGAACCGTTCAGCACGCGCAGGATCATGGCTTTCAAGGGATTTTGAGGGGTGGGGGCATGGGCTGGAGGCTGCAGGCCGTAGGCTGTAGGGGGGGAAGAGGGGAAAGAGGCTGAGGAGGACGAGAAAAACGCGATGGATTTCGTTACGAAGAGGGAGTAGAATGCGCGCTGTGACACAGAGGCATGGAGAAGAGAAGAATTCACCGCAGAGGACGCAGGGGGGAAGAATGCAATCGTGATTGGTTTCGTGTCCGGGACGGAGGATAGCGCTCTTGCAGGATGGAAGCCGGCGGTGCTCCCGCAACTCTGCCCGGAACTCCGCTGCATCGAATCAATCGGAAGGGGGAACGATCATGAGGCTTCCCCATCCAATACCGTATCAGGGAAGCAAGAGGAACATTGCCGCTGATATTCTCGGCTACTTCCCAGGTCAAGTGGCCACGCTGATCGAACCATTTGCGGGCTCTGCAGCCGTCACAATTGCAGCTGCCGCAAGGGAGCTAGCGCGGCGGTACTGGCTCAATGACCTCAACAAACCCCTGATGGATTTGTGGGATCAAATAATCAATCACCCTGAGGCCATTTCCCGCATGTACAATGATCTCTGGCATGGACAGGAGGACAACCCGCGAGAGTACTACGACCGGGTTCGCGATAAGTTCAACCTCACGGGGAGGCCGGATCTCTTTTTGTACCTCCTTGCGCGCTGCGTCAAGGCCTCCGTCAGGTACAACGCTAACGGCGAATTCAACCAGAGTCCGGACAATCGTCGGTGCGGGGCAAGGCCGAGCACGATGCGGAGAATGATCCTCAGTACGTCCGGCCTTCTCAAGGGAAGAACCCGGATCACATCCCGGAATTACAGGGATATCATAGCCAAGGCGAAAACTGAGGATCTCGTGTACATGGACCCGCCTTATCAAGGAGTTTGCGGGAACCGCGATTCTCGATACCTTACCGGCGTTCAGCTCTGCGAATTCGTCGAGGCACTGAAAGAACTGAACCAGAGGGGGATACGATACATCGTGAGCTACGACGGTCGAACCGGCAAGAAGGTTCATGGGAAGGTATTGCCTTCCGAACTGGAGCTGACCCATGTTGAGATTGACGCGGGTCGCTCCTCGCAGGCAACCTTGCTTGGCCGCGAAGATGTCACCGTAGAATCCCTTTACCTTTCTCCGGCCCTTTCACGGGACCTTCCCAATATTTCTCGAAGACCTCATCACAAGACCATCCAGATGCCGCTTTTTGTAGCGACGGCATGAAGAGACAGAAGCTCTCGAAAGCCTTTATCGCCCGGTGCAAGAGGGTCGCGGCAAAGCGTCCCCGCACGGTTATCGAACACATCTTGAAGTATGGTTTTATCACCACGGGAGAACTCAAGGACAAGTACGGCTATAACCACCCGCCCAGGGCCGCGAGGGACGTGCGGGAACACGGTATCCCGCTGGAGACTTTCCGAGTCGAGGGCTCCGATGGCCGAAAGATCGCGGCGTACCGCTTCGGCGACCCGGGAAAGGTCCGGTTCTCAAAGGTTCAAGGACGCACAACGTTCTCCAAGGAGCTTCGGAAGAAGCTCATCGATCGCGATGGCTGCCGATGCGCGATATACCTGGAGGAGTTTCCTGAGACAGAACTCCAGATCGATCATCGTATCCCCTTTGAAGTCGCCGGCGACCAAGCCGGTCGCACTGAGAACGCTGATGATTTCATGCTTTTGAGCGGCTCGGCGAATCGGGCGAAATCCTGGTCCTGCGAGCACTGTGTCAACTGGAGAGAGTTGAAGAAGCCGAAGATATGCCGGGAATGTTATTGGGCGAATCCCGACAAGTATACGCACGTTGCCATGCGAGCTGTTCGACGTCTCGACATAACATGGATGGGCGATGAGGTCAGAATCTATGACGAGGTCAAGAGGCGGTCGGAGGAGATGCAGAAGAAGATGCCGGCTTTCGTGAAGGATATCGTCAAGAGGCATATTGCAGGGGGGCGGCGATAAGGATGCAGGCGAAGTCCTCTAGGCTCCGATGACGTAGGCTATCTTTCGCATCTGTGAAGGACAAAAGCAAGCAAGGATTCTCCCTAGCCCTACGGGGCAGACGCTTTTGTAGGGAAGCTGGGGACGTGTCTCGGTTTGAGCGCTGAATTGTTGACGGACCAGCCTCCAAGGTCAGCTTCGTGGTCGCCGCCGGCTTGAGCAGCTTTCGTTCCGGGCCCGATCTCTTCTCGATCCTGTGCGCTTCATCCCGCTTTGCGGGATCTGGCCAAGCATCTGTAGGGGCTGGTGTCCCGATTGTGGGGCCTACCCAAGAGATCCTCGAACCTAACATCGCCGGGGGCTCAATCACTTTCTGGGTCTCTAGGACCAGTGCGAAAGGGGAACTCTCCCGGCGGTTCGACCTGGGAACGTCGGCAAGAGGGAGCGCGGCGGCCGAAGCCTGCTTGAGAGCGCAGGCCGCCCGCGCTCCTACCGGGCGCCTGACGAAGTCTGAGGTACCCTTACAAGCGCATCGTCGTATTCCTTTCCCATGATCCAGAGGGCGCGAGCGATGAAGAGGATGCACCGCGCGACATCCCGGATCGCCTTGCGATCCTCCCAACCGGAGGCGAGCCGCGCACGATAGCGTCTGGCCAGGGCAGAGTCCTTTGTCCGGATCGCTGCTCGAGCGGCCAGGAAGAGCACGCGCTTGAGCTGTCGCTGCCCTCGCCTCGATGCGCGGGCGCGCCCCGTCGGCTGCCAGTTCGTGATCCCCTGTCCGAGACCCAAGCCCGCATAGGCGGAGATCGCTCGGCGGCTCTTGAAGCGCAAGGGCTCCACGATCCATGCGACGAGGACGAGGGCCACGATGGGGCCGACCCCGGGGATCGTGCGAAGCTTCTCGATCACCCCTATGGCCTTCGCCTGCCGAAGCAATATCCGTCGCGCGCCGACCCTTTCCAGGCGCAACGCATCCAGTCTGCGATAGAGGCTCGACAGCTGCCACTTGGCTGCAGCGTTGGGCATGAGCTCGATCGCTTCTTCCCTGTGCGCTCCTCCGTAAACCCTGATGCCACGGAATCTCACGCCTTGGCGGCGACAGGTCGCCTTGATCTGGTTTTTCACTTTGGTGATGGCTTGCTGGACTGAGACGTCGTAGGACGTCAGCGCCCGCAAGGTCCGAAACGGCTCCGGCGGCACATAGACCGAACGGATCGCCCCCGCGCGGTAGAGCACCGCCAGCCTCTTCGAATCCAGCCTGTCGTTGGAATGCTCCGCCGTCGCAATGAGGACATTCTGCGTCGGATCGCTGGAGATGACCTCGTCGGCGACGCCCTGGAGGGCATCCAGGAGCATCCCCGACATCGGCCCCTCCTCGAAGATCACGCGCTTTCGCCCCGGGATCCCCGAGATCACGTGCCGAAGATCCTCTGCCCTCGTGGGGACCTTCAACTCCAAGAGGAGCTCGCCTGTCTCTTCCGAGATCGCCGTCAACTGAGACCATTCGCTGTGTACATCCAGTGCTATCGTCTTCAACGCATTTCCTCCTTCCTACTACGGCAGCGCCCTTCGCTGCTACCATAGCTTCGGGAGGAATCCCGTCCTTCACGATATCACTTTGAGGGAGAAGCGGAGGCCTTGGGCCGGTATGTTTGAGACTTTGGACGAGTTTCAAGCACAGCGGACAGGAGGAGCCGCTCCTGTATCTGGGAGGGTTAGGCAGTGATGCAAAGATTCGTAGGTGGGACGCTGCGGCCCAAAAAGGCTTCCGGCCGCTCCTCGTCCCCTTCCCCAATCTAGAAAACGGCGCTATCCAGCGCTTGCGGGAAACAATGCGTCAATCGTCTCCTCAATGTCTGGGATGAGCTGTGAAAGCTGGTTCAGCGCAATGACAGATTTGGACGTGATCCAAGTGGCGCTAAACGCATTCACGTCGCATGGCTCCGCATAGTGCATCAGCATCCTGTGTCTATCCAGGTCTCGATGCATGGCCCATCCACCGCCTTCCAGCCATGCCAAGTTCCGCTGGGTCAATCGTTGATGCAATTCCCGCGCGACGGTCTGAATCGTTGACCCGGGGACATTCGGTTGACGCTCAATGTCAAGGCTCGCCTCAAAACATGCACTCTCCCAATCCAAGTGGGTCTCAAAGTGGAGCCAGGGGCAACCGGGGGTCCCTTCGTTTGTCCAGCGGTGGTTCCAAACCTGGAATACATGCCAGTCCCCCGTCCTGGTTGTGTACTCTCTCGCTTTGAACCATTGTTGTTTCGTGACATAGCTCTCGATACAGCGATTCACACGCACCATTTCCTCCTGAGCGTGGCGATTCGCTGCCGCAACTGGGCCGTAATTGAGCACAAACATTTTCATGTCCGGGGCAAAATCCCTGCATTGGATCTGTGTCTCTGAGTTGGATGTACTCAAGTCTCGATCCTCCTTTCTACATAGGGGGAATCAGAGTCTTAGCTTGCTCCGCTTTCGTCCTCAACATTTCATTGACTAGTCGCCCTACCCTCCCGAATGTCCCGATGGGCGGGGGCGATGTCGGTGCGGTCGGTCCCTTCCACTCACGTTCGAGGCGTCCGTACTGAAAGGTGAAACGGTATGGTGCAAGGTACGGGGCAAGGTTACTCAGGATGTCACGAAGGCGTTTTTCGCAGGCTTCCTTTTTTTCGGCGTCCGTGCCATAGCGGAATCTGTACCAGATGCGTCCCTGCTCTGCGCTTACTTGCACGTCCGAAATGCAGTTGCGAGGGTCGTCTGGCTTCAACCATCTTGTGCGTTCGCAACTGCATTCGAGGTCGTCGGCCAGCATGAGAAGGGCGGCGAGAAGCCTAGGGCGCACACGAGTGTCGGCGATCCGAAGATAACCTAGGGACACTGGGTCAAGAGGATCTTCCGGCTCCAATTGTGCTATGCTTGCAGGAGACAAATTATGTACAGAGACCGTCGCGGCGACCCTCTCCTGTAAAGGATTGCACGGAAAAAGGAGCTGAAAATCGCACCGCTCAACGATCATCTGCGCCGACAGTTCCCCATGGTCCAAGCCGCTGCCGTTCGTCCTCAAGTGTTCCGCCGGCTTGCCGATATCGTGGAGGAAGGCCGCTGATACCAAGATGAACAACTCGGCGATCGAAACCCGGCCGTCATTGGTTGGTCGAACGAGTTGCGAAAGGCGTGTATGAACTCCCTCAGCATGTTGCATGTCGTTTATATCTCGGCCCCGCAATATCTTCTGCGCAGTACAGGCGATGACCTCGGCGTACGCCCCCAAGATCGGGTGGTCAAGAGCTAGTCCCTGGAGCAGCCCGACGACCGCATTACTTGGCGCTGCACCATCAGACTCCCCACCAAGCGTCTTCACCTCATCCAAGACCCCGGTCCCTCACCGAAAAAGCAAACGGAACAAAGCGGACATTCTGCTGTCTTCGGTCAACCTGCGGTCCCCAGAGCACTGCTCCGATCCGTCCTCCCCTGGGAGCCTCAAAAATGATATCATGATCGCATCGCTGGAGCAACTTGCTGGTTCCTTGGGTCATGGAAAAGAAAAGGTGGGGAACCACTTCTTGCTTCTTGGGCGCCTGGCGACGGCAAATTGGAAGGGATGGAGGGCGATGGGAGGGCCATGGACGAGGGACAAGGAAGCGTGAGGCCCGAGGGGGGCAAGTGGGGTTGTGAGAGCTGTGTTGTTCTCGGTCGCGGGTGTTCCTACTTGGAAGTCAGGAGGAGGAAGGCATGGTGGCTTTCGTAGCAGGATGCAGGCGTGAGGCCTGAGGGGTGAGGGGCATAGGGACAGAGTGATAGAGGGGGGACAGGGGGAGAATGACGAAGCACGAATGACGAATGACCCTCCCCTCCATCGGCGGGCAAGCCCGCCTTTGGGGGGTAAACTTCGTCGTCCCGCAGGCGCGGGATGGGACTACGAATGACACGGGGCGTGAGGGGGGACGCTCCTTCGCTAAAGCTTCGGAGGGCAAGGGGGGTATCTATTGCATGTTGTAGCGGACCCAGTCGAGGTCGGGGCGGGAGGGGAGTTTGTCGAGGATGAGGTTGTCGTGGTCGTCGTAGAGGCCGCGCTCGGTTTCCTCGAGGAAGGGGATGTAGTCGACCATGGTGGGGCGGGTGACGCGCCAGATCTCGCGGAGGACGGGCTCCCAGGGAGCGTCGCGGCCGCTCCAACGGGGGTAATCGGTGTGGGGCTGGTCCGCCGCGAAGGAGTCTTCATAGGTGGCCATGATCTCGCGCTGGACCTGGCTGGGCCTCACGCGCATTGGGAGGTGACAGACGTATGAGCCGTTGAGGTAGGCCCAGTCCTTGAAGATGATGCGCTCGACGGGGGTGAGGCGCACGCCCTTGTGGGGGTAGAAGCCCCAGAGGGCGAAGACGTTCATCTGGGAGAGGCCCAATTCGTGGAGCATGCGGCGGGTGGTGCGGAGGGAGTCGACGGTGTCAGTGTCGAAGCCCATGATGAGGGTGGAGAGGACGGAGATGCCGCAGCGGCGGATCTCGCGGACGGCGGCCTGGATTTCGGCGACGCTCTGGCGCTTGGTCACGCTATCGAGGGATTCCTGGTTAAGGGACTCGACGCCCATGAAGATGCGCATGACGCCGGCGCGTTTCATGAGCTTGAGGAGCGCCGGGTGCTTCCCGATGGAGCTGCGGCAGAAGATGGTCATCTGGGGCTTGAGCTTCTCCGCGATGATGCGCTCGAGGAGGGCGGCGGCGTGCTTGAGGTCGCCGTCGAACATGTTGTCGACGAAGATCACCTGGCGAGAGTACTG
>JAZDKG010000275.1:0-35106 GCA_043803205.1 Planctomycetota bacterium | reverse complement strand
GGTGTTTGCGCCTAACCACTTTCCGTCGCGGCGATAGAGGGTGTTGACGGCGCCGACCTTGGCGGCGAGGGGATCGACCTCGTCGAGGAGCGCCATGACGGATTCCTTGTGAGGGATGGTGACGCTGTATCCGCGGACATCGAGCTTGTCGAAGGCGCGGACGAAGGCGCAGGGGTCGTCGACGAGAAAGGGGAGGTAGACAGCGTCGAGGCCGCAAGCGCGGAAGGCGCGGTTCATGATGGCGGGGGAGGCGCTGTGGGCGACGGGTTTGCCGATGACACCGTAGAAGGCGGTGGAGGGCGTGATGGAGCGACAGGCGTAGAGGTCAAGGAGCTCGGTCAGGGTGGGCTGCCCGGGGGCACTTTCGCTAGCGGAGTCAAGCGAGGCGAAGGTGAGGAAGCCGCCGAGTTTGGCGCCCAGGATGCGGGAGGGCAGGCCCCTTTCTCCCAGGCCCACGGCTATGACGGGTATAGGCTTACGTTCGAGAAGGGAGAGGAGTTTCAGATTGTCAGATTGGTCCTGGACGAGGCAGGCGAACTTGGCGACATGGGCGCCGACACTGACCATACGCATGAGGATCGCGGGAAGGTCGTCGGGGGTTCGCATGAAATCGTGATAGCTCACGATGAGGGTGGACGCCCCCTTAGCGGCGAACTCATGGATGGAGTCGAGCTCGACGTCCACGTAGGCGGCGCCGAGGCGGATCGCGTCGCGGAGCACGGAGACGCGGGCGCGCTCGCTCCCGGGCCACTGTCCGCCCTGTCGAGCCGGGCGGGCAGTGATGATGGCGCGGTCGCGGTGCGCAGCGAGGAGGCCGGGGAGGTCGAAGTCGTCCATGAGGTCGAGGCGGAACTCGACGAGGTCGGCGCGGACGAGAGCATTGGCGGCGGCGGCGAGTGCTGTCGTCGTGGTGCGCTCGGTGATGGGGACGGCAATCATCAAAGGCGTAACCAGAAAGGCGCGAAGAAGAGATTACCACAGAGGCGCAGAGACACCCTTCGTCCCGCGCATGCGGGATCAGGGTCTGCAGCAAAGAAGACAAGGAGCGGGACGGACGAGGATGAGGCGCTCAGGGCAAGTCCTTCAGAGGGAATCCTTCGGGGTGAGCCCTTCCGCGGACGAGGTGCCGGTTGATGGCGTTGAGGTAGGCCTTGGCGCTCGCTTCGATGACGTCGGTGGAGACGGCTCTGCCACGGACGCTTGATCCGTCGAACTCGACCTCGACCTGGGCTTCCCCCATGGCGTCCTTGCCGACGGTGACGGCGCGGATGGAGTAGTCCTTGAGCGTGCCGGAGAGGCCGACGGCGGATTCGATCGCGCGGAAGACGGCGTCGACGGGCCCGTCGCCGGTGCCGGCGCCGGAGGGGCCTTGGCCGGACGCGGAGAGGAGGGCAACCTCGGCGCGGGGGGTCTCGTTGGTGGCGCTCTGGACGCGCATGGACTTAAGTTCGTAGGTCTGGGCGATCACGGGGGCTTCGCCACGGAGGACCTCGCCGATGACGGCCTCGATCTCCTCATCGTAGACCTCTTTCTTGAGGTCGGTGAGGCGTTTGAAGGCGTCGAAGGCTTTCTCGACGGCGTCCTCGGAGAGGTCGTAGCCGAGCTCGCGGGTGCGCTGAACGAAGAGGTGGCGGCCACTGGTCTTGCCGAGGACGAGCCGGGACTTGACGAAGCCGACGTCCTCGGGGCGCATGATCTCGTAGGTGGTACGCTCTTTGAGGATGCCGTCGACGTGTACGCCCGATTCGTGGGCGAAGGCATTTTCGCCGACGATGGCCTTATTGCGCTGGACCTGGAGGCCGGTGATGGAGCTGACGAGGCGGCTTGTCGGGTAAAGACGCTCGGTGCGGATGCGGGTTTTCACGGGGAAGAAGTCGGCGCGGGTGCGGACGGCCATGACGACTTCCTCGAGGGAGCAGTTGCCGGCGCGCTCGCCGAGGCCGTTGATGGTGCACTCCACCTGGCGGGCACCGGCGAGGAGGGCGGCGAGGGAGTTGGCGACGGCCAGGCCCAGATCGTTGTGGCAGTGGACGCTCAAGACGGCGCGGGAGATGTTGGGGACCTCCTCGAGGAGGCGGCGGATCACGGCGTGGAACTGCTGGGGGACGGCGTAGCCGACGGTGTCGGGGATGTTGACGGTGCGAGCGCCGGCGTCGATCGCGGCTTCGACGACTTCCTTGAGGAAGTCGAAGTCGGTGCGGGAGGCGTCCATGGGGCTGAACTCGACGTCATCGGCGAATTCGCGGGCCCAACGAACGCCCTGGACGGCCAGCTTGAGCACGTCAGGCTTTTCCTTGCGGAGCTGGTATTTCATGTGGATGTTGGAGGTGGCCAGGAAGACGTGCAGGCGGCCGCGTTTGGCGACGGCGAGAGCTTCGCCGGCGCGCACGACGTCTTTCTGGACGCAGCGGGCGAGGCCGCAGATCGTCGCGGACTGGATCGCGCGTCCGACGGCCTGGACGGCCTCGAAGTCGCCGGTGCTGGTCATGGGGAAGCCGGCTTCGATGACGTCGACGCCAAGCTGTTCGAGGTGACGAGCGATCTCCACTTTCTCGCGGGTGTTCATGGTGGCGCCGGGGGACTGCTCGCCATCGCGGAGGGTGGAGTCGAAGATGATCACGTTGTCTTTGGGTTTTTCGCTCATCTCCAAGTATCCTTTCGACCCGAAGGGGTCGCTAGATGACCAAAAAAAGCGCCCTGAAACGGGGGTCTCAGGGCGGAAGCCGTGACAGGTTGCAGTCGCAGGGCTACGAACCCGGAGGCCCGAAAGGGGCTATTAGAGCGCCCGCGAGTGCCGCAGCACTCGCGTCCAACCTCCTTGAGAACCGGGAACTTGCAGCCGTGCGTTACTCATTCGCAGACGTCCTAATCCGATACGTACTATACCCCGGAGGAGAAAGGAGATCAAGACAGAAATCAGGAGGGGAAGAAGCGCGGGAATTCGACAGGATCGACAGGATGGAAGGGATCAGGAGGGGAGATCTACAAGGGAATGGATGACGCGGTTGGGAGACGTCGGCCGTTGGGATCGAAGATGGGGAAGCGGGCGATGCGCCATTTCTCGAGGCGGAACTGGAGCGCGGTTTTGAGGACGCCGAGGCCGTAGACGGCGCCGCGCTTCCAGCCGATGGAGGAGGCCTCCGGGAAGTACCTGGTAGGGCAGGAGATCTCGCCGACGCGGAAGCCGAAAAAGATCGCCTGGGCGAGGATCTGGTTATCGAAGAGGAAGTCGTCGGAGTTTTCCATGAGGGGGAGGGTCTGGAGGACGCGGCGGCTCCAGGCGCGGTAGCCGGTGTGGTATTCGCTCAACTTGTGAGCGAGGAGTATGTTTTCGACGAAGGTGAGGGAGCGGTTGGCGACGTATTTGTAGAGGGGCATGCCTCCCCGGAGGGCGCCGACGCCGAGGATGCGCGAGCCGAGGACGACGTCGAACTCGTCCGAGGCGATCATGGAGGCCATGGCGGTGACGAGCCTGGGGGTGTACTGGTAGTCGGGATGGAGCATGACGACGATGTCGGCGTCGGTGCGCAAGGCCTCGGTGTAGCAGGTTTTCTGATTGCGGCCGTAGCCCTGATTGCGCTCGTGGACGAAGGTGGTGAGGCCGAGGTCGCGGGCGATCCGAGCGGTCTCGTCGGAGCTCGCGTCGTCGACGAGAAGACAATCGTCGACGACGTCGGCGGGGAGATCGCGGCAGGTGCGCTCGAGGGTGCGAGCGGCGTTGTAAGCGGGCATGACTACGAGAATCTTGCGGCCGTTGAGCATGTCAAGGTCCAGCAAGGGAGGTGCGAGGGACGCTCGGGGAGAGCCCCAGCGGCGAGACGACGACGTGCACGGGACGATCGGGGGAAACCGAGAGGGGGAGGCCGGCGGCGAGGTCCCGGCCGGGGAGGGTGAGGGGCTCTTCGGAGGGCGACAGGCGCACGCGGTACAGGGCATCGGGCTCGACGGTAAACCATTCGGTGATCTCGTTCAAGCGGGGATAGTCTTTGGAGAAGCGCAGGAGCAGGCGGTGACGGGGGAGATCGAAGAGGAGACGACCCTGCCAGGGGGACTGGGATTCCACCCAGAGGTGGAGGCCGTCGGGGGCGGGGCAGGCGCCCCACGCGACATCGGCGCGCCAGGGGGAAACCAGGGCGCCGCGGGCCTTCATCGAGGCGTAGAGCATGACGGTGCGGAGCCAGTTTCCGTCGAGGTGGTCGCCCGTGGCGGTGCCGTCGGGTCTCTGAAAGGCGAGGAGCTTGGGGAATTGTCGTTCGATCCAGGCGAAGGCGGCGGGGACGGGCTCGCGGGCGACGAGGAGGATGGCGCTCTCGATGGAGTCGGCGAAGCAGTCGGGATGGGAGCTTCCGCCGATATCGCCGGCATCCGCGAGGCTTTCGAGGGTCCGAAGGACAGCGCGGCGGAAGCGCTCTTTACCCGTGATTAGGTACATGTCGTAGAGGCCGAGGTGGACATAGCCCCAGGCGTCGTTGGCGCCGCGGAGCTTTGGGTAGTCGTCGACGATGCGCATCTCCTGGTGGAAGAGTCCGGTGTCGTCGATGACGGCGTGGGCGAGAAGCCAGTCGTACATCGCGGCGAGCGCACGTTCGAAGGCGGCGGTGTCCTCGCCGGCGTCCTTAAGGACGGCGCAGAAGAGGGTGAGGCCGGTGATGATCTCATCGCCGTGATCGGCGAGGGTGATCATGCCGTCGCCGTGGCCGCTCTTGAAGTACCAGGTGTTGCAAGGGATCCCCTTGTTCGCCGGAAGGACATGGCGGAGGTAGGCGTGGGAGATCCTGCGGCCCCATTCGTAATAGCGGGGATCTCCGGTGGCGGGGGCAAGGAGCGCGAGGACCATGAGGATGTCGCCGTTCATGTCGCCCCGGGCGGAGGGGATGGGGCCGAGATCGCAATGTTCCTCCGCATTGTCCATGACGAGCTGGGCGAGGCGGAGGGTGTGGGGCCACCAGGGGTTTTCCTCGGGCCTCAGGGCCTCCATGTAGACGGCGAGGGCGTCTTTCATGTATTCGCTGGTCTGGAAGATGAGGGAGTCGTAGGGGAGGCCGACCTGCTCGTAAGGGCCGAGGGGGTCGCGGAGGTTGACGGGGCGACTGAGGCCGGTCGAGGAGACAGCGATCGTCTCCTCGGCCTTGGCGATCCGCGGGAAGAGATCCCGCCAGTCGTCGGGGGCGACGATGCGGCTGGCGAGAGCAAGCCAGGGGATGTTATTGGCGCCTGTGAGCCAAGGGCGGTAGTAGGTTTCGCCCATGACGTCGGGGAAGAGGAAGGTGTCGCGATCCAGTCCGCGGTCAAGCCAGGCGCGGACGAGGGGTTCCGCGGCGGTCCAGCAGGAACGGACCTTTAGGGCGTTGGCGCGGGCGATCTCCTCGGGAGGAGCCTGGAGCGCGGGAGGGGCACGATAGGGATCGGGACGGCGGCAGGGGAGATAGAGTCGCGCGGTCTCGAGGGCTTCGGTGAGGAAGTAGTGCTTAGCGATCTGGCCCTCGAAGGCGGCGTCGTAGTGGGAGGCGACGAGTCCGGCGTCGGGAATGCAGGAGCGGAAGAGGTTATCGACGTCCTGCGGGGTGCGGAGGATGCGCAACATGGAGGGGTCGGCTTGAGGGCTAGCGGCATAGTTGAACCAGACGCCGCTGCCGGCGAGCTTGGGGTCGAAGGCGAGGCCGGCCTCGATCACGACGCAGGTGGTGGTGGTGTAGACGACGGCGCCGCGAGGAAGCATGCCGCGGAGGAGTTGGGCGTCTTCATGGAGGGCGCGGGTGCCGCGATCGGAGAAGAGGCCGTTCGCGCGGAGGAAGGAGACGGTCCAAGGCTCGGAATGGGCGAAGAAGAAAAGGAACGGGATGAGAAGGACGAACTCGAGGGCGCGCCGCTCTCTAAGCCTGCGCCACGCCCAGGAGAGGAGCGCGAAGCCAGCGTAGAGCTCGAAGGGGACAGCGATGGCGAAGTAGTGGGGATAGCGGATGGGGATGGCGAGGACGGTGAGCGCGAAGGCGGCGGCCAGGGCGACGGCCAGGAGATCCTTGTTGGGGACGGCGGGGGAGAGTCGCCAACGGCGGGCGACGGGGAGGACGAAGAGGGCGGCGGCGAAGAGGAAGTTGAGGCCGAAGAGGATATCCTTGGTCATGTATTCGCCGAAGAAGGAGACGCGCTCGGCAAAGGCGGATCCCGCAGCCGCGGGAGGGGCGGCCTGTGCGATGACGCCGTGCATGGAGACGACGCAGGCCCAGCACTCGGCTGGGCTCATGAGGAACGAGACGAGGAGGGGCGAGACGCCGACGAGGCCGCCGAGGGCGAAGAGAAGGGGATTACGCCAGCGGCGGGGGGCGGGGAGGAGGAGCGCGTAGGCGAAGAGGACCACGGGGACGGGGAGGTTGAGGACGCGGGTGGCGAAGGCGAGACCGGCACAGATTCCGGCGGCGAGCCAGCGCCAAGGGGAGGCGTCGGCGCCTTCGGGGACGAGGACGAAGGCCAAGGCGGCGAAGAACATGCCGAGGGGGGCGTTATGGATGAAGGAGACGCCGAGGACGAAGACGGGGACGCCCGTGGCCGCAAGGATCAAGAGGGCGGCGGAGAGGGGGCGTCTTGCGGAGGAGCCACTCCCCCTCCAAAGCGAGGCGGCGAGGAGGAGGACGGCGGCCATCGCGAAGCCGAGAGTGAGCATGCGGGCGAAGACGAAGCCTGGGGCAGAGAAGCGGAAGATGAGGCCATAGAGGAAGGCCATGAGGGGGGCCTGATTGAAGGCGAAGTCGCGATAGGGAAGCTTGCCGAGGGAGACGAGGGTAGAGGCGGCGAGGTACTGGTGTTCATCGACGCAGAGGGTCCGATCGAGGGCGTAGGTCACCTCGAAGAGGACGAACCAGGCGACGCAGGCGACGCAGAACGCAGCGAGGAGGATCTTGAGCGCTCTACTCACGTGCAGCCCCCGAGGCGTCGTGGTGGAGGGAGCCAGGGGGAGACAAATGCAGCTCAACGGCGATCTTTTCCCAAATGGGGGAGGGGCCGGTCAGGCAATAGAGGAGTATGGGGAAGGCGATGAGGATCTCGGCGCCGGTCTTTTCGACGAGGCGACGCCAGAGGAGGCGCGAAACCGCGGCGCACGAGGCGATCTGGAGGAGGGCGGCGCCCACGTAGTGGAAAGGCGGGACGCGGGGATCAAAGGCAGCGCCCAGGGTGAGGGTCCAGGCGGCGAGGATCAGAAAGAGGTCTTGTTTGCGAAGGGGGAGGATTTTACGGACGTTCGCGTTGAGGGCAGCAAGGGCAGCGAAGGAGGACATGAGGAAGAGGATGGTGAGGCCGCCGTTGAGCCTTCCGAGGAGCAGGCTGAGGGCGGGGCGAAGGCTCTCGGGAGCGGTCCAGCGGTACGGAGCAACGTCGAGGAGGGTCCAGCCCGCGAGGCGGCCGTGGGTGCCGAGGGCGACAGCGGAGAGGTCTTCGGCGGGCGGGGAGAGGTGCGGACCGACCCACCCCCCTACCAAGAGGGCGAGGCCGAGGACGATCATGGGGCGGATCCTCGTCCCGCAGGGAGCAGCGGCAACGACCCACAGGAAGGCAAGCGGGGCAAGCCAAGCGAAGGGGGGGACGGCGACGGCGAGACCGGCGAGGACGCCGCCCAAGGCGAGGAGCAGAAGATCCCTGCGAGAGGAAGGGAATCGCGCATGAGCGAGGAGCAAGACGGCGAGAGAAGAGGTAAGGGCGAGGACAGGGAAGCCGCCGCGAAAGCGGACGCTCACGGAGACGGAGCCGTGCGTGAGGAACAGGAAGAAGGCGATGAGAGCGGCGATCCAGGAACTCGCGCGGCGGGGCTCGCCCCAGAGCCAGAGGGCGGCGGCAGCGGCCAGCAGGGCACCGAGGAAGAGGAGAAGGATTTCCATGAGATCCTCAAAGGGCACGATCGTCGGGAGGCGGGGGGAGTCTCAAGGCGTCGTGACGGGGGCGAAGAGCATGGCTTCCATGAAGGTAGTCTGAAAGTCCTCGCGTCCGGCGAGCTCGACGTAGCGGGTGGAGCGAGAAAGGCTTTCGGCCTCTTTGCGCAGTTGGGCGTTCATGAGGATCATGCGGGCACCGGCGCCGGCGGCGTTTCCGACGAAGCGGATCCGCTCGGTGGGGACGTCTGGGAGGATGCCGACGACCTTGGCGCTTGAGGCGCGGATGTAGTTGCCGAAGGCGCCGGCGACATTGAACTGGGCGATGTCATCGAGGGAGAGGCCCATCTCGTGGAGCAAGGTGCGGGTGCCGGCGGCGATGGCGCCCTTGGCGAGCTGGACCTCGCGGATATCGCGCTGGGTGAGGTAGACGCCGGTATGGACGGAGGTTTCATCCGGGAGGGCGAGGAAGAAGGAGGGCTGGCCATCGAGGAGTGCGATTCTTCGTTTGAGGGCGTCGGGGACGCGGAGGCCTGCGGGGTCTTCGACGAGGGCGCCGGTTTCATCAACGAGGCCGAGCTCAAGGAGGCGGGCGAGGGCGTCGACGAGGCCGGAGCCGCAGATGCCGTGGGGGGGCTCGTGGCCGATGGTTCTGAGGCGGAGGTCTCCGTCGGCGATGTCGACGCGCTCGATGGCGCCGGCGGCGGCGCGCATGCCGAAGGCGATGCGAGCGCCCTCGAAGGCAGGTCCAGCGGCGCAAGAGACGCAGGAGAGGCCCTCGCGGTTTCCGACGACGATCTCGCCGTTGGTGCCGATGTCGATGGAGAGGCGGATGTCGTCGGCGCGGGCCATGCCGGTGGCGAGGATCATGCCGACGGTGTCGCCGCCGACGAAGGCGGCGATATTCGGGAGGGAGTAGACGTTGGCGTGGGGGGAGACGGCAATGCGCAGGTCGCGGGCGGTGAGCTCCATGCCCTGCCGGAGCGCGGCGACGTAGGGGGCCTGGGCGAGAAAGGTGGGGTCGACGCCGAGGAGAAGGTGGTTCATCACGGTGTTGCCGGCGAAGACCACCTCGAAGATGTCCTGGAGACGGACATCGGCCTTGCGGGCGAGCTCGGCGAGGATGTCATTGACGCACTCGACGATGAGGCGGCTGAGCCCGTCACGCTGCTGGAGTCCACGGGAGGCGTGTTTGATGCGGCTGACGACGTCGTCGCCATGGGTCACCTGGGGGTTGGTGCGACTGGCGACGGCGAGCTCTTTTCCGGTGGAGAGGTCGAGGAGGAACCCGACGACGGTGGTAGTGCCGATGTCGAAGGCGGCGCCGAAGACGCCCCGGCCGTCGTCCATGCGCTCGATCCCGAGGAGGCGGTCGCCGGCGACGACCGCAGCCAGCGAATAGTCCGATTCCCTGAGCATGGCGGGGAGATGCCTCACGTGCTGGATATCGCAATGGGGGCGGAAGCGGAGGGCGGACTCGACGGCGTCCAGGACGCGGTCGGCGTCCGAGCGCTGGTCGGCGATGGAGGGGACCGGGAGGCGGAGCTCGAGGCGGCGGACGTAGGGGGCGAGCTCGACGGGCACACAGAGGCCGTTTTCGAGGATCTTCTGGTCGAAGGCGCGGGTCTTCTGGGGGATGGAGAGGACGAGGTCCGTCTCGACGCGCGCGCGACAGGCGAGGCGGAAGCCGTCGGCGAGCTCGCGCTCGGAGAGGAGTTCGCACTCGGCGTCGGTGGGGGCGGCGCGGCCCTCGATGACGCGGACGCGGCAGTTCCCGCAGGTGCCGTTTCCGCCACAGGGGGTATTGAGGGCGATGCCGGCGGAGGAGACCGCGGCAAGGATAGTGGTGCCGGGCTCGACCTTGAGCCTTGTGCCGTCGGGCTCGATGATGACCGTGCAATGCTTGAGTTCCAAGGGCGATCCTTCGTTAGAGATAAGGCCTGAAGCGCAGATTAAGAAGGTGGGATTCGGGTGTCAAGAAGGAAGAGGATGTAACCGCAGATAAACGCCGATGGACTCAGATGGAAAGAAGGGGATAGCCACGAAGACACGAAGGCACCAAGAAGACACGAAGGGCGTTGGCGCCGGGAGCCCGGGGCCAACGCAGCTTTCTTTGTGAACCTTTGAGCCTTGGTGGCTTGGTGGCGAGTCTTGGTCAGGAGTGGATGATCTCGCAGGCGAAGCGGAAGACCTCGGTGTTGGGGTCTTTCCAGGCGTGGCGGGGGAGGCCGGCCTTGTGCGCGCAGCAGGAGGTGAGGAACTCCTCCTTGGACCAGCCGGTCTCCTCAGCGACCTGTGGGAGATAGCAGCCGGAGAAGTGGCCGTTTCTGACGTAGACGCCGTGCTTCCCAAGCTCGAAGTCGAGGGGGTCCTCGATCCTTTCGAGGGGATGTAGGATGGAGACCTCGATCTGGAGGGCGTCGACCTCGTCGGGACGGATGGGATCATCGAGGAAGCGGGGATCGCCGGTGGCGCTGGCCTTGGCCATTTCCTCGACGGCACGGACGAGGGGCGCGGAGGCGGAAAAGGTTCCTATGCAGCCGCGCAGGCGGCCGGCGGACTTGAGGGTGACGAAGACGCCTCGCTTGGCGGCAAGCTCCTCGTCGGGATTCTCAAGGGCCGGCGGGGCCTGGCGGGCGACGGCGGCGCGGACGCACTGGCGGGCGAAGTCGATGAGTCTCGCTGCGTTTTCAGCTTTCATGGGACGCGGCCTCCTCCTCCAAGCGCCTGCTCTCGGCCCGTCGCACGAGGAACTTGATCGCCAAGAAGCCGAGAACGAGAAGGGCGACAAACAGAACGCTCAGGAGATTGATGTTTTTCTCGATTGAGTCCTGGACGCGGGGGCCGAGGAAGTGGATGGCGGCGGCGACCAGGAAGAAGCGCGCGGAGCGGGAGAGGGCGCTGGCAACGACAAAGATGGAGAAGTTTACGGGGGGTCTGACGGCGCCAGCGGCGATCGTGAAGAGTTTGTAGGGGATGGGGGTAAAGCCTGCGATGCCGACGGCCCAGCCGGCGTAGCGGTCGTAGTAAGAGCTCACCTTGCCGAAGGCGTTTTCGAGTTTGTAGAAGCGGATGATGCGGGCGCCGACGCCCTCGTAGAGGGCGTACCCGATGCCGTAGCCGCCGATCCCCCCTACCACGCTCATGACGGAGGTAACGAGCGCGTAGAAGAAAGCGCGGGAGGGGAGAGCGATGACGCAGGCGATGAGGAGCGGATCGGGGGGGATGGGGAAGAAGCTCGATTCGGCGAGGGCGACGAGGGCGAGGGCCCAGAGGGCGTAGCGGGTGTTGGCCCAGCGGATGACCCAGCGGTAGAGGCGGGTGAGGAGACCGGCGTCAGCGGGGGCGGAGGCGGGGGCAAGCGCGGGGTCGGCGGAAGAAGGCTGGGGAGAGGCGCCTTGCGAGGGGGCGTCGGGGGAGGCGAGGAGAAGGGCCAAGAGCAGAACGGTCGAGATTCGCGCCCAGGCATGCGGTCTACGCAAGAGCGGCCCCCATAAGGAAAAGACAGAGAAGAAGTTAACGCAGAGGTTTACCCGACCGATCCGGGGCGGGCGCAGAGGCGCAGAGGAGACAAGAGAACCGAAGACGGGCAAAGGGGGATAGCGAGTCCACAGGTGTTCCTTGAAGGCGCTCAGAAAGCATGGTATATTGCAGGGTCCTAGCGGTCAAAGGCTTTCCAGCGACGAGGGGCGCCCCGGGCAAGATGGAGAAGAGGCGAACAGAGAGCCGTCGGGTTCCCGCGAAAGTGAACCTGTTCTTAGAAGTGCTGGGCCGACGGGCGGACGGCTATCACGAGATCGAGACGATCATGCAGACGATCAGCCTCTTCGACGAGCTTTCGTTCGAGGCGACGGAGGGCGGGATCGAGATCCGGGGCTTTGAGAAGGAGGGGATCCCGGAGGAAAGCAACCTCGTGTCGATCGCGGCGCGGAAGCTGCAGAGCTACGCGGGGGTGTCGTCCGGGTGCGCGATCACGGGCCGGAAGGGGATCCCGGTCGCGCGGGGCCTGGGGGGCGGGTCGGCGGACGCGGCGGCCACGCTTGCGGCGCTGAACGAGATCTGGGGCTGCTCTTTGAGCGCCGAAGAGCTGTACAGGCTAGCGGGGGAGATCGGGAGCGACGTGGCGTTCTTTCTCACAGGGGGTACGGCGGTCTGCCGGGGGCGGGGGGAGCAGGTGACGCCGATCAAGTGCAGGACGGAGCTCGATCTTGTGCTGGTCGTGCCCCCATTCGGCCTAGCGACGAGGGAAGTGTATGAGAAACTTGACGAGAAGCAGCATCTGGAAAGGCGGGAAAGCTCTGCTATGATTCTGGGGCTCGCCCGGGGCGAGGCGCGGGAGGTCGGCCGGGCGCTTTTCAACCGCTTGGAGGAGGCGGCGCTGGCGTTGGCGGGAGGGCTGGGGGAGGCGAAGAGGGCGCTACAGGCCTGCGGGGCGCTGGGCGCGGCGGTCACTGGGAGCGGGTCGGCGGTGTTCGGGCTCGCGCGGGACCCCGCAGTCGCGGGGGCGATCGCGAAACGGGTTGCGGGCAAAGGGATCGGAGAGGTGTCGGTCGTCAAGACGAACGTTCGGGAAAGCTGGATGCACAACTTTGGAGGGAACTTCGCGTGAACATCACAGACGTGCGCGTGCGGCTCATGGAAAGCACCAAACAGTCCAAGCTTCTAGGATTCTGCAGCATCACGATCGACGGGGACTTCGTCGTGCGCGATCTCAAGATCATCGACGGGACCAACGGTCCGTTCGTGGCGATGGCGAACCGGAAGGTGCAGGACCGGTGTCCGTCATGCGGGGCGCGGAACAACCTGAAGGCGAGGTACTGCGGGGACTGCGGGGCGCGGCTTGCGGACAACCGGGTGCCGCGCGATGCGCGGGGGCGGGCGGCGGCCCACGTGGACATCGCGCACCCTATCACGACGGAGTGCCGGCGGTACCTCGAGGAACGGGTGGTGGAGGAGTACCGCAAGGAGCTGGAACAGTCGAAGAGCCCGAACTACAAGCCGCGAACGCTCGAAGGGGAGGAGGGGGACACGGACATGGGGGAGGAGACGAACGACCAGGCGCGCGGGGAGAGTGCGGACTTCGGCGCGGGGATTTTTTCCTAGAAGGCGGGATAGAAGATTTCACGCAAAGACACAAAGGACGCAAAGAAGACGAGGAGCATCGTGAGTAAGAGTGGGGCACAGATTTTGATCGACGGCCTCAAGGAAGAAGGGGCCGAGGTGGTGTTCGGGATCCCCGGCGGGGTGGTGATCCCGCTTTTCGACGCGCTGTACGACAGCGACCTCCGGGTGATTCTCACGCGGCACGAGCAGGGCGCGGGGCACGCGGCGGACGGGTACGCGCGGGCGACCGGGAAGGTGGGGGTGTGCATAACGACGAGCGGGCCCGGGGCGACGAATCTGACGACGGCGCTAGCGACGGCGAACTTCGATTCGTCTCCGATGGTGGCGATCACGGGGCAGGTGGCGACGCACATGATCGGGAACGACGCGTTCCAGGAGGCGGACACGACGGGGATCACGAGGGCGATCACGAAGCACAACTACCTCGTGACGGACGTAAACGACCTGGGACGGATCGTGCGGGAGGCGTTCCACATCGCGCGGACGGGGCGTCCGGGACCGGTGCTCATCGATCTCCCGGTGAACGTGACGACGGCGACGGTGGAGGGGGAGGCGAACAAGGCGATGGACCTTCCGGGGTACAAGCCGAGCGTGAAGGGGCACGTAAGGCAGATCAAGCTAGCGGCGAAGGAGATCAACGCTGCGGAGCGGCCGGTGCTCCTGAGCGGGGGAGGGGTGATCCTGTCGAACGGAAGCGAGGAGCTGCGGGACTTGGCGCGGAAGGCGAACCTGCCGGTGACGACGACGCTTTTGGGGCTGGGGTCGTTCCCGCAGGACGACGCCTTGAGCCTGGGGATGCTGGGGATGCACGGGATGGTGCACGCGAACCTTGCGGTGCACGAGGCGGACCTCGTGATCGCGGTGGGGGCGCGGTTCGACGACCGTATCACGGGGAAGATCGACGAGTTCGCGCCGAAGGCGAAGATCATCCACATCGACATCGATCCGACGTCGATCTCGAAGAGCATCCGGGTGGACGTGCCGGTGGTGGGCGACGCGAGGGAGATTCTGAAGGAGCTGGTGAAGCTGGTGGAGTATTCGCCACGGGAGCCGTGGCTGGCGCAGTTAGCGCAGTGGAAGCAGGAGAACCCGATCGCCTACAAGAAGAGCGACGGGCGGGTGAAGCCGCAGTACGTGGTGGAACAGATCCACGACCTCACGGAGGGGAAGGCGATCATCACGACGGAGGTGGGGCAGAACCAGATGTGGGCGGCGCAGTTTTTCCGGTATTCGCAGCCGAGGCAGTTCATCTCGTCCGGGGGGTTAGGGACGATGGGGTTCGGTTTTCCGGCGGCGATTGGGGCGCAGGTGGGGCGGCCCGAGGCGATCGTGTTCGACATCGCGGGGGACGGGTCGTTCCAGATGAACATCCAGGAGCTGTCGACGGCGGTGTATAACAAGCTTCCGGTGAACGTAGCGGTGCTGAACAACGGGTACCTTGGGATGGTGAGGCAGTGGCAGGAGCTGTTCTACCACAAGCGGTACTCCTCGACGGACCTGGAGGGGGGAAACCCGGATTTCGTGAAGGTGGCGGAGGCGTACGGTGCGATGGGGATCCGGGTTACGAAGAACGAGGAGGTGCGGGAGGCGCTGCGGGAGGCGATCGCTTCGCCGAAGACGGTGATCCTGGATTTCTGGATCGACCGTGAGGAGAACGTGCTGCCGATGATCCCGGCGGGGAAGACGGTGCGGGACATCATACGGGGAATCGCGTAGGGGTAGAGGAAGGGGCGGATTTGACGCAAAGGCGCCCTTCTCCCGCAGTCCCGCGGTCGCGGGATCCCGGTTGATGTGGGATCGCGGGATCAGGGTAAACAAAGGGCGCGAAGAACACAAAGGGGAACGGGGAAGAAAGACAGGGCGAGGAAGAGACATGGAAGCGACCAACAAGCGGATCTTCTCGGTGCTCGTGAGCAACAAGCCGGGGGTGTTAGCGCATATCGCAGGGCTGTTCTCGAGCCGGGGGTACAACATCGACAGCCTTGCGGTCGGGGAGACGGAGGACGAGAAGCTCAGCCGGATGACGATCGTGACGCACGGGGACGAGGGGACGCTGGAGCAGATCCGCAAGCAGCTTTCGAAGCTGATCGACGTTATCAAGCTGACGGACTTCGCGTCGGCGGACTTCATCGAGAGGGACTTGATGCTGCTCAAGGTGCAGGCGCCGCCTGAGAAGCGCGGGGAGATCCTGGAGGTGATAAACGTCTTCCGCGGGAAGGTGGTGGACATCGCGCGGAAGCATTTAGTGGTGGAGATCGCGGGGCCGGAGAGGAAGATCGAGGCGTTCATCGCGCTCATGCGTCCGCACGGGATTCAGGAGATGACGCGGACGGGGCGGATCGCGCTCATGCGGGGGGATTAGGGTCGTGTTGGGGCGGGAATCGGGGGGCCTCAAGCCCTTCGACAAGCTCAGGGTAAACAAAGGGCGCAAAGGATGCCCTTCGGAGGACCTCAGGGTAAACAAAGGAGGCAGAGAAGACGTAGCCACAAAGAAAGGATGAGAAGGCACAAAGAAGACAGGTAAGGACTTGCGCAGAGGTTTACCCGACCGATCCGGGACGGGCGCAGAGGAAGAAAGAGGGGAGAAGAACAAGGCAAGAAGACAAGCGAGAGAAGACCTTTGTTGGGAGTGGGATCATGGCGAAGATCGCTTTCGGCGGCGAGGTGGAGACGGTGGTGACGCGGAAGGAGTTTCCGCTTGCCAGGGCGCGCAAGGCCTTAGCGGGCGAGACGATCGCCATTCTGGGGTACGGCGTGCAGGGCCCGGCGCAGGCGCTGAACCTTAAGGACAACGGAATGAAGGTGATCGTGGGACAGTCCAAGGCGTTCGCCAAGGACTGGGACCGGGCGGTCGCGGACGGGTGGAAGCCCGGGAAGACGCTCTTTGACCTCGAGGAGGCGGCGTCGCGGGGGACGATCGTCCAGATGCTGGTGTCGGACGCGGCGCAGATGAAGATCTGGCCGATGGTGAAGAAGCAACTGCGGGAAGGGGACGCGCTGTACTTCAGCCACGGATTTTCGATCGTGTATAAGAAACAGACGAAGGTGATCCCCCCGAAGTTCGTGGACGTGATCATGGTGGCGCCGAAGGGATCGGGGACATCGGTGCGGCGGAATTTCCTGTCGGGGGCGGGGATCAACTCGAGCTACGCGGTGGCGCAAGACGCGACGGGCCGCGCGGAGGAGCGGTGCATCGCTTTAGGGATCGGGATCGGTTCGGGGTACCTCTTCCCGACGACGTTCGAGAACGAGGTCTACAGCGACCTCACGGGGGAACGAGGGATCCTGATGGGGGCGTTGGCGGGGGTGATGGAGGCGCAGTATGACATGCTGCGCCGACACGGGCATTCGCCGTCAGAGGCGTTCAACGAGACGGTGGAGGAGCTCACGCAGAGTCTCATCCGGCTCGTGGACGAGAACGGGATGGACTGGATGTATGCGAACTGCTCGGCGACCGCGCAACGCGGGGCGCTGGACTGGAAGCCGAAGTTCAAGAAGGCGGTGCTGCCGGTCTTCCGGGAGCTTTACAAGCGCGTGAAGAACGGGACGGAGACACGACGCGTGATCCAGTCGTGCGGGGCGAAGGACTACCAGGCGAAGCTCGGGAAGGAGCTAGCGGCGATTCGGGAGAGCGAGATGTGGCAGGCGGGGGCCGCCACACGAGCCCTGCGGCCCAAGGAAGGCGCGAAGAAGTCGGCGGCGCGGGCCAAGGGGACCGCGGGACGGGCGTACTAGCGCTACAAGGGCGCAAAGACGTGGAGAAGCCGGGGGACTTGAAAAGCCCCCCGGCCCCCCCCCATATGGGGGGGGGCGGGAACGCGAAACGCGTTCCGCCGCCAAGGGTGGGTAGAGAAAGACAGGACCACAGACACTCAGGCACTGAGAAAGAGAAGGTTTCGGCGAAGAGAGAAGAGAATGACGCGGGGAGTTAGCGGGCGGTGTAGCCGGCGTCGACGGGGATGTTGGTGCCGGTGATGTAAGCGCTAGCGTCGGAGGCGAGGAAGACGATGGCGCCCATGAGGTCGGTGTCGTTGGCGAGGCGGCCGAGGAAGGTGCGGGTGGAGTATCTCTCGACGAAGGACTGGGGCATCTTGTCGGTGCGGTATCCGCCCGGGCTCACGCAGTTCGCGCGGACGTTTTTGAGGCCGTAGTAGCTCGCGACGAAGCGGGTGAAGTTGATCATGCCGCCCTTGTGGAAGAAGTAGTCGGGGTACCAGCCGCTCATGGTGGTGCCTTCGTAGAGCCAGGGGTCGGGGCCGATCATTCCATGGATTGAGCCGATGTTGATGATTGAGCCTTTGCCGGCGCGGGCCATCACGTCGCCGAAGGCCCGGGTAACGAGAAAGAGGCCCGTGGCATTGACGTGCATGCTGAGGTCGAAGGTGGCGGCGGCGTCCTCGTAGCCTTTCCCGGACATCGGGCGCAAGACGGCGTTGTTCACGAGGACGTCGATGCGCCCGGCGCGCTTCACGACTTCGTCCCTGAGCGCGAGGATGGAGGACTCGTCGCCCTGGTCATAGGAGAGGGCGGTGACGTCGAGGCCCCGGGCGGCGTGCTCGTCGGCGAGTTTCGTAAGGGCATCAAGATTGCGGGAGGCGATGAAGGTGCGGGCGCCGGCCTCGGCGAGGGCGCGGACGACCTGGCGGCCGTACAAGCCGGCGCCGCCGGTGGCGAGGGCGACCTTGCCCTTGAGAGAAAAGGAATCCAGCACGGCCATACGGTGACTCCTTACTCGATCTCCGTGAGGAGCACCTCACGGGCGCCCTCGTCGCGGCTCCTCGTGCCTGCGATGAGGAGTTTCATGAGCTCGACGGTTTCGTCGAAGGGGAAGGGGCGTACGCCCGTGCGGAGGTATCGAACGAAATCGAGGAGTTGGGCCTTAAAGGCGTAGAAGGAATCGCGCATGACGGCGGAGGCGTTTCCCGCGGTGCCGCAGAGGGTGAGGACGCCGAAGGCGCCGTACATGTCGGAGGAGGCGACGACGACGACGTCGGCGCCAGCGGCGTGCTTGAGGTGGACGACGTTCCGCTCGACGGAGCCGGAGTTGCGGACGGAGAGGAAACCGGGGCCGAGGACGGGATAGACGCCCTCGAGGGCATGGATGCCGTAGCGCTCCCAGCTCTTGGGGGTGGTGATGGAAGCGTAGCGGAGGGCGCCGAGGTCGCGGGTGGAGGAGCGGAAGGGGGCGAACTCCTTGGCATAGCGCATACAGCTCGAAGACAGGATGGGGCGGCCGGCGGCGACCCACTCCCGAAAGACGCGCAGGTCAGGGGCGTTGTCGACGAGGGGTTTGTCGACGAAGACGGGGAGCCCCGCCTCGACGAAGGGGCGGCAGCGTTCGACGTGCTCGTGGCCCTTGTCGGTGGCGACGATGACGGCGTCCACGTTACCGATGACGTCGGCCGCGCGCTCGACGACGTTGGGGATGAGGGAGCAGCGGGCGACGAAGCGAGCGTCGGCGGGGTCGTCGGTCCAGACATGGGTGACTCGGGCGCCTGGGATACCGAGGGCCTCCTTGGGCTCCCGGCCGAGGTACTCGGGGATGACGGGGAAGGGGCAGCGGGCCATGGCGTCGGGATCGTAGCCGTTGAAGATCGCGCTCCAGGAGTAGGGGTGCCCGTTCCCGTCGACCATGCCGAGCATGGCCAGGCGGATCTCGTCGCGCTCAACGAGGGGTTGACGGGCGCTCGAGGGCATGGTCAGGACTCCCCGCTCAATGACTTTCGTAGGCCATGTCGCGAAGGATCTGCCAAACGTAGACCGTGACATAGAGGGCGAGGGAAATCAGGGCCTGCGCGAACCAGAAGGCCAGGGAGTTGGAGAGTTCCTCAAGGATTCCGCGCATACTACGAAGCCAAACGCGCATAGGACAAGGACCTCGGGTAACGCCGGGTGTGTTTATCGTAGCGTCCGGGCGCCGGGGAGCGCAAGGCGAAACCGGGAGGGGAGAGGCGAATGCGGAATGCGGAGCGCGGAGTGCGGGATTGAAGATGCGGAGAAAGGAGCGGAACGCAAGAGGCGCAGGGAAGCGCGGCGATTCCGGCAGGGGGCGGGGGATGCGAATTCGCTTGCAGCGGGGGGTCGTGGGGCTATACTCCACAGGCCGAATCGGATTGGGGCATCCCCCGTAGGAGGACAAGCCGTGGGAAAGGTCATCGAGGGCAAACTGGACGCTCGGGGGCTCAAGTTCGCGCTGGTAGTGAGCCGTTACAACGATTTCATCACGAACCGTCTCTTGGCGGGAGCGAAGGACATCCTGGTGCGGCACGGGGCGGAGGAGGAGGACATCGACGTGGCGCACGTCCCGGGGAGCTTCGAGATCCCGCAGGTGGCGACGAAGTTGGCGGCGTCGCGGAAGTACAGCGCGGTGATCTGTTTAGGGGCGGTGATCCGGGGGCAGACGCCCCACTTCGAGTACATCGCAGCGGAGGTGGCGAAGGGGGTGGCGCAGGTGGGGATGACGTCGGGGGTGCCGACGGTGTTCGGGGTTATCACGGCGGACACGCTGGAGCAGGCGATCGAACGGGCGGGGACGAAGGCGGGGAACAAGGGGGCGGACGCGGCGCTGTCGGCGATCGAGCTAGCGAACCTGTACGCCCAAATCTAGAGGACACACGGGAAGGTCATGCGACGCAGGACGAAGGCCCGGCAGCTAGCGCTGGAGGTCCTCTACCAAGCGGACATCCGACGGGAAGACGCACGGGAGGTGGGACGGGAGTACCTGCGGGAGCGGACGCGGGACGCGGAGCTCTTAGCGTTCGCACACACGCTCATCGACGGGACGTGCGAACACTTGGCGGAGATAGACGAGCAGATCCGCGCGGCGGCCCAGAACTGGGAGATCGGCCGGATGGCAGTGGTGGACCGGAACATCCTGCGCTTAGCGGTGTTTGAACTCGCGCACGTGGACGATATACCGGTGAAGGTGTCGATCAACGAGGCGATCGAACTAGCGAAGAAGTTCGGGAGCGAGGAGAGCGGGCAGTTCGTGAACGGGATCCTGGACAAGGTGAAGGAAACGCTTGAGGCGAGGGGCGGGGGGAATCACCACGGAGACACAGAGGACACAGAGAAGACGAATGGATGCAGGGGCACAGAGGAAGGAATTGCAGAAAAGAGAAGGAAGAGAAGGGGAGAAGACCCTTCCGCAGAGAACGCCCTTCGACTGGGCTCAGGGTAAACAGAGGCGCAGAGGACGCAGAGAAGAATCCGGGGGACTTGAAAAGCCCCCCGGCCCCCCCTTCTGGGGGCGGCAGGAACGCGTCCCGCGTTCCTGCCGCACAGACGCTGATGGCACCGTGAACTCCCGGCAGAAACCTGTCTTCTCTCTGATGAACGCGGAAAAGAGGAGGTTCACGCAGGAGGGATACTGAAGAGATGCTTTTCGCGAGGCTGAAGGAGGGGCTGAGCAAGACGCGGTCGCGGATCGCCGCAGGGCTGCGCTCGATCCTCGCGATCGGCAGGAAGGTCGACGCGGAACTCCTAGAGGAGCTGGAGGCGCTGCTGCTGGGGGCGGACCTCGGGATCGGCGCGACGACGGCGATCTTAGAGGACCTGCGGACGCGGTACAAGGAGCGCGAGATCCGCGAGGCGGACGAGATCATCGAGCAGCTCAAGGAGGACCTCAAGGGGCAGTTGCTGGCGCGTCCGAGCGCGCTCAACGCGGCGCCGACCCCCCCTACCGTGGTCATGGTGGTCGGGGTGAACGGGACGGGGAAGACGACGTCGATCGGGAAGCTGAGCCACTATCTCAAGACGCAGGGGAAGGGAGTGCTGCTTTCGGCGAGCGACACGTTCCGGGCGGGGGCGGTGGAGCAATTGGAAATCTGGTCGCAGAGGGTGGGGATCGAGATGGTGAGGCACGCCTCAGGAGCGGATCCGGCGGCGGTCGCGTTCGACGCGTGCGACGCGGCCTTAGCGCGGAAGGCGGACTACCTCATCGTGGACACGGCGGGGAGGCTGCACACGAATAAGAACCTGATGCAGGAGCTCTCGAAGATCGAGAGGGTGGTTGGGAAGAAGGTGGCGGGGGCGCCTCACGAGGTGCTGCTGGTGCTGGACGCGACGACGGGGCAGAACGCTTTAGTGCAGGCGCGCACGTTCAAGGAGTTCGTTAACGTGACGGGGCTCTTCTTGGCGAAGCTCGACGGGACGGCGAAGGGGGGGATCGTGATCCCGATCTCCCGCGAGAGCGGGATCCCCGTGAAGTTCATCGGGGTGGGGGAGAAGCTCGACGACATCGAGCCGTTCGAGGCCGAGCGGTTCGTGGAGGCGCTCTTCTCGGCCGGCTAGGAGACGAACCGAGGGGGGACTCACCACGGACACCCTTCGCCTTCGCTCAGGGTCTTCGACAGAGAAGATCAGGATGGGGAAGACTCGCCACGAAGACACAGAGGCACAAAGGGGGAGAGGACACGAAGGGAGCCGGGGGGCGGGTCAGAAGAGCTGCTGGACGTAGTCGAGTTTGACGGGCTTTCCGGTGGCGCCGCTCTTGTAGATGGCGTCGATGACGATGTTGGTGATGAGTCCGTCGCGGCCGGAGACAGGGACATCTTTGCCCTGGCGGACGGCGTCCATGAAGAGGACCATTTCTTTCTTGATGTGTTCGTGCATGCCGATGGGGATCATCTCGCGCTCGGCCTGATCGGAGCGGAAGAGAATTCCGCCGGGCCCCCAGCACATGGAGCGGATGGTCTCGAGGCGGCCCTTGGCGCCGTTGACGATGATGCGATGGCCGTGATTGCGGGCGTTGAAGGTGCAGTCGATGACGGCCCTTGCGCCCTTTGAGAAGCGCAGGAGAGAGATAGTATCCTCCTCGACATCCGTGTCGGTCTTCATGGGGTCGACGTGTGAGAAGACGCTCGTGAACTCGTCGTCCATGAGGAAGCGGGCCATATCGACGAGATGGGGGGCGAGGTCCATGAGCGGTCCGCCGCCCGAGAGCTTCGGGTCGCAGCGCCACGCGACGGCGGTGGAGGAACTGTCCTTCGTGTAGCCCAGGTGGAACTCGACGGTAACGAGGGTGGGTTTGCCGATGGCGCCCTCGCGCATGAGCTCTTTCATTTTTTCAGGGCCGCCGGCGAAGCGATAGCAGAAGCCGACGCCGAGCTGGACGCCGGCTTTCCGGCAAGCATCGACCATGGGGCGGGCCTCATCAGCGGTTCGGGCCATGGGTTTCTGGCAGAAGACGTGTTTGCCTTTTTCGGCGGCGGCGATGGTCTGGGGGGCGTGGAGATAGTTGGGAGAGGCGATGTAGACGCATTCGATGGAGGCGTCGTCGAGGACGGCGTCGTAGGAATCGACCGTGGTCAAGCCAAAGGCGCTCTTGACTTTCTCGCGGGTGGCGGGGAGGGGGTCGTAGGCTTTGACGATGCGGGCGCCTTCGATCTCCTTGAGGAGCGGGATCACTTTCGTCGTAACGAAGCCGCCGCAACCGCACAGACCCCAGCGGAATTCCTTACCGGCCATCCATGATCTCCTTTTCTCACATACGTCCGAGGGTTTCGATGCCCATGAGGTCCAGGAGTCTTCCGAGAGCATAGCGAAAGACGCAACTTACGGCCATGAGGACGCGCTGGCGCGCGGGATCGGGCTCGCTCAGGATGTGGCAGCGGTGATAGAAGGCGTTGGCCTTCTGGGCGAGGGAGAAGGCGAACTTGGCGAGGTAGGAGAGCTCGAGGTCGGCGACGGAGGCTTGGAGGACCTCCTCGAATCTTCCCACTTCGAGGAGGAGGTCCCAGTCTTCCAAGTCGAGGCGATCCCAGTCGTCATCGGTCAGGTCCGTCGCGAAACGCCACAGAATGTCATCGATCGCCTCGTCTTCGTCCGTCCACAGGCCCGCCTTCCTGAGTTTGCGGAAGATGCTTCCGAAGCGGACGAGAGAATAGAGGAGATAGGGGCCGGTTTCGCCGCGGAGGTTGAGGGCCTCGTCGAAGTCGAAGGCGATGACACGGTTGCGTCCGTATTTGATCATCAGATAGCGGACGGCGGCGAGGGCGACGAGTTGGGCGACGCGGTCGCGCTCGTTGTCGTCCATTTCGTCGGCTTTCTCGTCGGCGACGGCGCCTCGAGCGCGATCGAGGACGGCGTTGAGGAAGTCATCGGCCTTGACGCCGATGCCTTTCCGACCGGACATCCCGACGACCCCCCCTTCCTCGTCGGCGACGCCCATGGGCTTGGCGGCGGCCTGGGAGAGGGCGACCATCTCGTAGGAGAAATGGACGGACTGTTCGGCTTCTCTCGCAAAGCCGAGAACGGCGAGGGCGTGCTTCACGACCTTCTGGGGGTAGCTCTGACGGACGTCGATGACGTTGTAGACGCGCGCCGCCTTGCCGAAGGCGGGGGCGGCGGGATCGGCCTTGCCGGTGGTGGTAGTCCAGAGCGTGCGGTCGTCGTCGTACTTTTTGAACGGCTCGTAACGGAAGTCTTTTCCGAGGAGGCCGAATTTCCAGAGCTGATAAGCGACGTCCTTGCCGGTGTAGGTAACGGTGCCGTTGGAGCGGACGAGGATTTTGTCGGGGTCATCCATCTCCTCGAAGCCCTTTGCGGCGGAGAGGTCCATGACCCAGCAGCCCTTGTTCTTGCCATCGTCTTCGAGGCGGACGGCGCGTTTGGCTTTGAGCATGTCGAAGGCGGCCTGCCAGAAGGCGCCACGGAGGATGTCGCTCTCATGCGGCAGGAGGTCGTAGCGTATGCCGAGCCTTTCCATGGTAGCGAGGTGGGCGTGGACGATGCGGTCGGCGACGCAGGCGGCGACGCGGGCCGCGTCGGTATCGCCCGCCTCGATCTCGTGGAGTACGCGGAGGCGCAGGGCCTCGCGGGAGGGGTCTTCCTCGTACCATCGGCCGACCCTGGCATAGAGGTCCCAGCAGTAGTAGTCGAAGGGATCGGGGATCGCCTTGATCTCGTCGAGGGTCTTCTTTTCGAGCTCAGTGAAGCCGACGACGACGTCGGCGACCTGGACGCCCGTGTCGTCGATGTAATTCTGGACCTCGACGGAATAGCCGAGGGTCCTCAGAATGCGCACGAGCGTATCGCCGAGGACGGCGTTGCGCAGGTGGCCGATGTGGGCGGCCTTATTGGGGTTGATGTTCGTGTGCTCGACGATTGTCTTGCCCTGGTAATCTTCCCACACGCGGGCCCGAAGGGCCAAGTAGAGGTCGTGGACGAATGTCCGGCGACGGAGGAAGAGATTGACGTAACCGGCGCCGGCGACCTCGATGCGGGCGACGCCTGGGAGCGAAAGGTGGTTCCGAACCTCTTGGGCTATTTCGCGGGGTTTGCGGTGAAGGGACTTGGCGAGGGTGAAGGCGACGGGGCAGGCGAGGTCGCCGAGGGCACGCTGGGGAGGGACCTCGAGCACGATATCAAGGTCGACATGGTACAGGGCGCTCACGGCTGATTTGATTGCGACGGCGATTTCTTTCTTGACGGAAGCAAGCACGGTTTGGGTTTGTCCTTTCGGTCAGACGGGCTCGCCGGTGGAAAGATCATAGATCCATCCGACGTCGGAGGGCGAGCGTGGGACGAGCTCGGACTTCTTGAAGAAGAGGGCGATCTCCTTCTCGGCAATCTCGGGGGAGTCGGAGCCGTGGACGAGGTTAAAGCGGTTGGAGAGGCCGAGGTCGCCGCGGATGGTGCCGGGGGAGCTGGCGCTTGAGTCCGTTTTTCCCATCATGTCGCGGACGACGGCGACGCTGTTCTTTCCTTCGAGGACGAGGAGGACGGTGGGGCCACCGGCCATGAAGCGAACGAGGGGCTCATAGAAGTGTTTCCCGGCGTGCTGGGCGTAGTGGGTGCGGACGAGCTTTTCGGAAAGCCTGGCGAGCTTCATGGCGACGATGGCGAGGCCCCGCTCCTCGAAACGGGCGATGATCCGGCCGACGAGTCTGCGCTCGACGGCGTCGGGCTTGATCAGGACGAGCGTGCGCTCCATTCAGGGATCTCCTCTTTGCAGGACGCATTCGTCGTAGAGCTTCTGAGCGAGTGCGAGGTCGCCTGTGCCCTCGACGATCGCCCGACCGTCTGCGAAGATGGTGAGGACGTAAGGGTGGCGCTCGAACCTCACGAGGAAAGGATTGGCGGTGACGCCATCGGCGGGCAGGCGGCGAGCAAGGGCGTTGAGATCGACGGGCCGTCCGGGGCCCTCGAGGTGGACGACGGTGCCGGCGGAGCGGACCGCACGGGCGACGCCGCGGTCTCCGCGGAGCCAGTCAAATCTGCCGTGCATGCAGACGGGGCAATCCGAGTCCTCGCGCACGAGGGAGATGTCCATGGAGCGGAACTCGGACCGCCAGAGGTCGACGCTCGTGAGCTTCCGGGACATCTCGGCGCGGCGTCCGAGAAGGAGCTTGGCGGCCTCGGCCGCCTCGACGGCGCCGATGACGCGAATGACGGGGGCGATGACGCCCTCGGTTTCGGTGGTGGGGGCGTCGGGGCCGGGGGGCTCGCGGAAGAGGCAGCGGAGGCACGGCGTTTCGCCCGGGAGGACGTTCATGGAGAGGCCGGTGGCGCCGAGGACGGCGGCGTAGATCCAGGGGGTGGAACTCGCGATCGAGTAATCGTTCACGAGCATGCGCGTGTCGAAGTTATCCATGCCGTCGAGGATGATGTCGACGCCGCGCGCGAGATCCGCGATATTGTCACGGCCGAGGTGCGCAGCGTGGGCGTCGATCTTGAGCTCGGAGTTGATCGCGGCGAGCTTGCGACGGGCGGCCTCGACCTTTGGGAGACAGGTGCGGGCGTCCTCTTCATCGAAGAGGGCCTGGCGGGGGAGGTTGGAGAAGGCGACGAAATCGCGGTCGACGAGGACGAGTCGGCCGACGCCCATGCGGGCGAGGAGTACGGCGACGGTGGTGCCGAGGGCGCCGCAGCCCACGATGAGGGCGGAGCCGCGGGCGAGCTTTTCCTGGCCTTCGACGGCGATCTCGCGGAAGGCGATCTGCCTTTCGTAACGCGCCCGATCCAAGTTACATTTCCCCAATTTGGAAGACGCGGACATTCTACCCGGCGCGGCGGCGGTGTCCAGCAACGCCTTGTTCACGACCGGGCGAGTCGTAGAATGAGGACGGACGTGGAAGGAGATCGGCAGGGCCATGAACGACACAAGCGGGGAGGGGGGCGCCTCTCACATCCATTCTTCGATGCAGATCTTCCGCCGGAGCAGGACGATGGCGAGGGAGTATGATTCGTTTTACGCGGGGACGCGTCTTTTAGCGTATGACACGGAATACCTGGACCGGCACACGGCGGCACCGGGGCGGCTTCTGGATCTTGGGTGCGGGACGGGGCGACACGTGGTTCACTTCGCCCGCCGAGGGTTCGACGTGACGGGGATCGACCTTTCCGAGCACATGATCGAAGAGACGCGGAAGAAGCTCTCGGAACACGGGGTAGGGGCGACGTTAGCGGTCGGGGACATCATGGACCTTTCGGCGTTAGCGGACGGGAGCTTCCGGTACTGCATCTCGATGTTCAGCACGGTAGGGCTCATCCGGGGGAGGGGGAACCGATCAGCGCTTCTGCGGGAGGTGAGTAGGGTGTTGGCGCCCGGGGGGCTCTTCCTCTTTCACGTGCACAACCGGCTCTACAACGCGTTCGAGCCGCTGGGGAGGCGGTGGCTCCTTTTCACGTATCTTTTCGGGCCGATGTGGAATCTGGAGGTGGGGGATAAGATCATGGACGGGTACCGAGGCATCCCGAACATGTTCCTGCACATCTTCTCGGAGCGCGAGGTGCGGGGGCTCGTGCGGGCGAGCGGGCTGAGGCTGGTCGAGCTTTTCCGCCTGAGCCGCGAGCGGGACAGGGAACTTCCGGGGCGCTGGGCGCGATCGTGGCGGGCGAACGGGTTCCTGGTGGCGGCGAGGAAAGAGTGATACGTGGTACGTGATAGGGTGATAGAGGCGGAAAAAGAAAGACACAAATACAAAGAGACAGGATACAAAGCAGGTGACGAGGAGAAGGACAAGGAGTTGGCAAGGAAGCGGCGGAGAATGTCTTTGGGAGGATGAGCAGATGCAGGTAAGACGCGCGTGGCTTGTGTTACTAGCGGCGACGGTCGGGATGTTCTTGATGGAGGCGCAGATGGAGGGAGCATGCGTGGACAAGCTGGGCGGCGACGGGGGCCGGACGATGGAGGGGGTGGAGCTCATTGGGCGATTCCACCCGGTCGGGGAGGCGCCGGAAGTGGACATCGGGGCGCACAGCGAGAGGAAGGATCGAGGGGAGAATGTGCGGGCGCACTTCGGGAGGGTGGAGGGGCTGCCGAACGGGGACATCATAGCGGCGCACAATGAGCGGGAGACGAGTGTGCACGGATGGGACCCGACGAACAGGACGATCGCGAGGCTCTCGCAGGACGGGGGGTACACGTGGACGATCGGGACGGACGTCTTCGCGGAGGTGCGCGGGAAAGCGACGAAGAAGGCCGGTTTCATGGGCCACTCGCAGCTAGCGCTTACGGCGCTCAGCGACGGGACGATCCTCCTGGGGCCGGTGTATCTGGACGATGGGACGTGGCGGATCCCGCGGAGCAGGGACGCGGGCAAGACGTGGGACTTCGAGCTGCAGGCGCCGAGGTTTCTGCGGGACTACGTGGAGATGAGCAACGGGGAGATCGGGGGGCTGGGGGACTACCCGACGGGGCTGGGGGTGAACTCCCGGACGCTCTTTGTGACGGACAGGACGATGAAGGAGTGGACGCCTATCAACCTAGGGCGGCAGGCGGGATACGAGACGGACGAAGCGTGCGTGGTGGAGACGGGGACGGCGGGGGAGCTGTACATGCTCATGCGGGACCAGGAAGACGGGCACTACCTCTCGCAGGCGTGGAGCGGGGACTACGGGAGGACGTGGAGCGGGTACGGTCCGTCGGGGCTGTGGCTGTCGCTTCGGCCGAGCAAGCCGTACGTGACGAGGGGCGCCGACGGGCTCCTCTTGGCGGCGCACTCGGAGAGGTCGAACGGAAGGATCGTGGTGACGGCGAGCTTCGACGGCGGACGGACATGGGAACTGGGGCGAAGGATCTACGTTTTGGACAGCCCGGAGAAGCACCTTGCCGGCTCGAGCGGCTACTGCTCGCTAGCGCCTTCGGGGGAGAACACGTGGTTCGTGGCATGGTACGATGCGACGAGCTTCCGGGGGTCGAACATCGATCTTAGCTATATCACCCGTCCGTATGAGGGGGTGAGGCTGTCGGCGGAGGCGGAGATCGAGGACCCGCAGGTGATCGCGAGGTGGTCGTTCGAGGAGAAGGAAGGGGGAAGCGTCAGGGGCATTCCGAACGGCGACTACGGGCGGGCGAAGCTCGTGGGGCGAAAGGAAGGAAGGATCGGCGGGGCGATCTCGTTCAACGGGAGGAACTCGATGGTGCAGATCCCGGACACGCCGACGATGCGGGTGAAGAACGTGTTCACGATCGACTGTTTCGTGCGGGCGGAACAACTCGAGGGGGAACAGGCGCTTGTGAGCAAGCGGCCTTACTACTACCTGGGGCTGTCGGGAGACAAGGTGACGTTCCAGATCGGGGACGCTCCCGAGACGCAGTCGGGACGCCCGACATTCCGGTTAGACGCGGAGGAACCGCTTGAGACAGGTCGATGGTATCACCTTGCCGCGGCCGTGGGGACGCCGCGGCTGAACTACAAAACGGCAAGGATCCACATCGACGGGAAAAGGGTGGCGGAGGAGAAGCTTTCCTCAGCGGGGATGGGAGAGGATTGCAGTTTCGCGGAGGCGGCCTACTACCTCGACCAGCGACCGGAAAAGGGTCCCATGTACATGAACTACGGGAAGTATACGGGGTACTGCGTCGATCCGACGTGGCACCTTTGCCTGGGAGTGGACAACGTAACGGGCAAGGCGGCGTTCCGAGGGGAGCTGGACGAGGTGACGCTCTACGGGAGGGCGCTCCTGCCTGCGGAGATCGAGAGGCTGTCGCTGCGGGGGTACAGCTTGCGGCCGGAAGGGACGCTCACGACGGAGGTGATCCCGCTCGACGGATATCGATGGGGGACGTTCCAGGCGCAGGCGGAGATCCCGGAGGGGACGTCGATCACGTTCGAGGCGGTCAACGAGGACGGGACGAAGACACTGGTCAAGGACCTCAAGAACGGGCAGTCGCTAGCGGAAGTGAAGGCCGAGAAGATCCGGCTGCGGGCGGTGCTGCGGACGACGGACGGGGGGCGGACGCCTGTGCTTCGGTCGTGGGGGATTACGGGGAGCGGGGATGATTAGCAGCTCCGAGGGGGCTATTCCCACTCGATGGTGGCGGGGGGTTTGGAGGAGATGTCGTAGACGACGCGGTTGACGCCCCGGACCTCATTGATGATGCGGTTGCTCATGCGTCCGAGGAGGTCGTAGGGGAGCTTGACCCAGTCGGCGGTCATGCCGTCGAGGGATTCAACGACGCGGAGGGCGATCACCTTTTCGTAGGTGCGCTCATCTCCCATGACGCCGACGCTGCGGACGGGGAGGAGGACGGGGAAGGACTGCCAGACCTTGTCGTAGAGGCCGGCGGCGACCATCTCTTCATGAACGATCTCGTCGGCGTCCTGGAGGACGCGGACACGCTCGCGGGTGACCTCTCCGAGGATCCGGACGGCGAGGCCCGGTCCGGGGAAAGGCTGTCTCTGGACGATTTCGGCGGGGAGGTTGAGCCGGCGGCCGACCTCGCGGACCTCGTCCTTGAAGAGCTCGCGGACGGGCTCGACGAGCTCGAAGCCGAGCTCGGCGGGGAGCCCCGCGACGTTGTGATGGCTCTTGATCTTGGCGGTGGGTCCGCCCTTGGCGCTGACGGATTCGATGACGTCGGGGTAGAGGGTGCCCTGGGCGAGGAAGCGGATCTTACCGAGGTCGCGGGCCTTCTCTTTAAAGACCTCGATGAACTCGTGGCCGACCACCTTTCGCTTGGTCTCGGGGTCGTCGACGCCGGCGAGCTTAGCGAGGAAGCGGTCGGAGGCGTCGACGAAGTGGACGGACATCTTGAGGTGATCGCGGAAGGTGGAGAGGACGCGCTCGGCTTCGTTCTTGCGAAGGACGCCGTTGTCCACGAAGACCGCTTCGAGGCGGTCGCCGACGGCGTGGTACAGGAGGACGGCGACAACGGAGCTATCGACGCCGCCCGACAGGCCGAGGATGACGCGGTCGGAGCCGATCCGCTCGCGAAGGGCCTTGATCTCCGACTCGATGAAGGAGCCCATGGTCCAGTCGCCGCGGGCCTTGCAGATGCGATAGAGGAAGTTCTCGATGATGTCAGGCCCGCGGGGGGTGTGGGTGACCTCGGGGTGGAACTGGACGCCGAAGAAGGGGAAGCGCCGGTGGCGAACGGCAGCATAAGGGCAGGTGTCGGTGGAGGCGAGGGCTTCGAAGTCGGAACTCATCTCGGTGAGCTGGTCGCCGTGACTCATCCAGACGGTGATCTCGGAGGGGAGGCCGTAGAAGAGATCGGCGTGATCGGAGACGGAGCAGGAGCGGCGGCCGTATTCGCGGCGCTCGGCGGCGCGGACCTTTGCGCCGAGGACGGCGGCGGTGACCTGGAGGCCATAGCAGATGCCGAGCACGGGTATCCCGAGGGAGAAGATCTGCGGGTCGAGGGTGGGGGCCTGGGAATGGTAGACGCTGGCGGGCCCGCCTGAGAGGATGATGCCGACGACGTCGCGACGGCGGACATCGGCGGCGGTGGTGGCGTGGGAGACGATCTCGGCGTAGACGTGTTTCTCGCGGACGCGACGCGCGATAAGCTGGTTGTATTGGGAGCCGAAGTCGAAAACGAGGACCGTCTGCACGGGGAGAAGACTCCTGACGGGCGGCGCTCAGCCGACGCTGTAGTTGGGGGCTTCGCTCGTGATGATGATATCGTGGGGATGACTTTCGCGGAGGCCGGCGGAGGTGACGCGGATGACGCGCGCGTTTTCGCGGAGGAGGGGAATCGTCTGGGCGCCGCAATAGCCCATCCCGGCGCGAAGGCCGCCCACGAGCTGATAGACGAACTCGTCGAGCTTGCCCCTGTAAGGGACGCGGCCTTCGACTCCCTCGGGGACGAGCTTTTCTCGGTCGGGCTCGTGGCCCTGGCAGTATCTGTCGGAGCTGCCCGAGACCATAGCGCCCAGGGAGCCCATACCGCGATAGACCTTGAAGGATCTGCCTTCGAGGATGATGGTCTTGCCGGGGGCCTCGGCGAGGCCGGCGAAGAGGGAGCCGATCATGACGCTGGAGGCGCCAGCGGCGAGGGCCTTGGTGATGTCGCCGCTGTACTTGACGCCGCCGTCAGCGATGATGGGGGTGGAGGTTTCGGCGGCGGCGCGGGCGCATTCCCAGATGGCCGTGACCTGGGGGACGCCGACGCCGGAGATGATGCGGGTGGTGCAGATGGAGCCGGGGCCGATCCCGACCTTGACGGCGTCGGCGCCGGCGGCGACGAGGTCTTTCGTGGCTTCGGCGGTGGCGACGTTGCCGGCGATGACTTGGACTTGGAAGGAGCGCTTGAGGCGTTTGACGGTTTCCATGACGTTGGCGGAGTGTCCGTGGGCGGTGTCGACGCAGAGGAGATCGACGCCGGCCTTGACGAGCTCTGCGGCGCGCTCGTAGTCATGGACGCCGATGGCGGCGCCGGCGCGGAGTCGTCCGCGGTCGTCCTTGCAGGCGCGGGGGAACTGGGCGAGCTTGTTCAGGTCCTTAATTGTGATGAGGCCTTTGAGGTGGAAGTCCTTGTCGACGAGGAGGAGTTTTTCGACCTTGCGCTCATGGAGGATCTGTTTGGCCTCGTCCAGGGTGGTGCCCGGGGAGGCGGTGACGAGGTTTTCCTTGGTCATGACGTCGCTCACGCGGAGGTCGAGGTCGCGCTGGAAGCGCATATCGCGGCTGGTGAGGATGCCGACGAGGAGGCCGCCCGAGATGATGGGGACGCCGCTGATGTGGTGTCGCTCCATCAGGGCCTTGGCGTCGCGGATGGTACGGTCGGGGGTGAGGGTGACGGGATCGGTGATAACCCCACTCTCGCTACGCTTGACGCGGACCACCTCGCGGACCTGATCGTCAACGGGCATGTTTTTGTGCAGGATGCCGACGCCTCCCTCCTGGGCGAGGGCGACGGCGAGGGCGCTTTCGGTGACGGTATCCATGGCCGCGGAGACGATGGGGATGTTCATGCGGATCTCGCGGGTGAGGGAGGTCGCGGTTTCAACGTCGCGAGGGACGACGTCGCTCTTGGCGGGGAGGAGGAGCACGTCGTCGAAGGTAATTCCTTCGCCCACGAACTTCGGGTCCATGAGACGTTCTCCACAAGGGATATAGAGGGACGATGATAGGGCTGCGGGGGCTGGAGGTCAAGGGCGGCTTCAAGGACGGAGGAGGGAGAAGAAACGCGAGCGAGGGCCAAGACCGCCAGGAAGAGGAGCGGGGCGGGTAAAGCCATGACAAAATGTGTCAAGGGCGCGGAGCGGGGTAGACAAGTTCGCACAATCGGCGGATGCAGAGGAAAGGAGGGCGTCGTTTTCGCAACTGCAAGTTCCGTAGTTTCAAGCGATTAGGGATTCCGGGGCCGGAAGATCGACGGATTGGCACGCGCGTTGCTCATAGAGGAGAGCGTTCTTTGAAATCGCGACGATGCCCAAGGCGAACGGTGTTTGAAGAGACAAACTGTCCGGGCGCGCGGGATCGAGAGAATTCCTTCAGTTGCTCGGCTGAAAGGAGGGCTGAGACCAGTCCGCCGCCCGCCAGGGACATGCTCGCCGGCCCCAAACGGGCAAGACCTGCGCCAGCCGGACAGTTTGCCTCTCTTCATAAAGGATCGTGACGGGCCTTGAGGCGAGGGCACTAAGGTGAGTTACGGGACAGAGTGCATATTCGTGAAGTACCGTGCGTGCTGCCAAGCCTGCAGCGCATATCTGCACAACGGGAAGTCGAACAACTGCCTGTTCGTGGAGATGGCAAAGGGACTACTCCGGAAGGGCAAAGGGCGGCACGATCTCGGGGACAAACCAGCCGTCGCGTCGATCTTTGACAAGTAGGTGAGTCTCTTCGACATGGAGACCTGTTTGGGTGGGGTGCGGACCGAGTTCTCGCTCGAAGTAGTTGGATGGGCCTATTTCGGCGGGCGCGCGGGCTCAATCACCACCCAAACAATATGACGACAGGGGAAGAATTCCGGCGTTTGTTTGCTGCCGCCGCCGCGAGTTCTTCCCCTCGTTTTTTTTGGCGGGCGGGGGCAAAGAGGAAGAGATCTCACACAAAGGCACAAGAAGAATAGCCACGAAGACTCGAAGGCAGGAAGGAGGCACAAAAGGGAAAGGGAGAAGAGACACGGATTGCGGAACGCGGAATTGAAGAGAGAGGCAGAGGCGTGCCCTCCGTGGTCGGCGGGGGGGACAAGCCTTGCAAGTCGAGGCTGATGGCGGTAACATCTGCGAGCCCGAGGGGGCGGCAGAGAAGGGAAGATCGCCATGGCCAAACCCAAGTACAAGCCCGCGGAGATCCAGCACACCCACGAGCCGAACCTGATCGAGGAGATCTTCGACTACGCGAACGTGCCGAAGATAAAGTTCGAGGGGAAGATCCACGAGGAGATCAAGGGGAAGCTCGTCACGTTCGATCCGGCGGACGTTCTCACGCGGGACATCTTCGTCACGGACACGACGTTCCGGGACGGGCAGCAGGCGCGGCCGCCGTACAGCGTCGAGCAGATCGTGGACCTCTACGATCGGATGAGCGCGCTGTCGGGCCCGAACGGGGTGATCCGGCAGTCGGAGTTTTTTCTGTACACGGAGAAGGACCGACAGGCGCTGGAAGCGTGCCGCAACCTGGGGAGAAGGTATCCGGAGATCACGGGGTGGATCCGGGCGAACATGGCTGATTTCAAGCTGGTGAAGGACATGAGGCTGGCAGAGTCAGGGATGCTGACCTCGTGCAGCGATTACCACATTTTCTACAAGCAGCGGATGAACAGGCAAGAGGCGCTGGAGAGCTACATGGACGTGGTGAAGGCGAGCCTCGAGATCGGGGTGCGTCCGCGGTGTCACCTGGAGGACGTGACGCGGGCGGACATCTACGGTTTCGTCGTCCCCTTCGTGCAAAAACTCATGCGCTTGAGCGAGGACCTGCCGGAGGAGCTCAAGGTGAAGATCCGGCTGTGCGACACAATGGGGTTCGGGGTGACGTTTCCGGGGGCGGCGCTGCCGCGGAGCGTCCCCAAGCTCATCTGGACGATGAAGAACGAGTGCGGGGTCCCGAGCCCGCGTCTTGAATGGCACGGGCACAACGATTTCCACAAGGTCCTGATCAACGCGACGACGGCGTGGCTGTACGGGTGCGACGCGCTCAACGCGACGCTGCTGGGGTTCGGGGAACGGACGGGGAATCCGCCCCTGGAGGGGGCGATCATGGACTACATCGGGTTCAAGGGGGACCGGAACGGGGTCGATACGCGGATGATCACGGAGATCGCGCGGTACTTCATCGACGAGATCGGGTGGGAGGTGCCGGCGAACTTTCCGTTCGTTGGGGCGGACTTCAACATGACGCGGGCGGGGATCCACGCGGAGGGACTGTCGCGCGACGAGAGGATCTACAACATCTTCGACACGGAGAAGCTCTTGGGCCGGAAGCCGCGCGTGGCGATCACGGACAAGTCTGGGGCGGACGGGGTGTGTCTGTGGGTGAACAACTGGCTGGGGTTAGAGGGGGAGGAGCGGCTCAAGAAGACGCGAACGGCGCGGATCACGCGCTGGGTGATGGACCAGTATGCGGAAGGGCGATCGACGACGATCTCGGAGGAGGAGCTGGTGGACCAGACCCGCAAGCACCTGCCCGAGCACTACGAGGCGGTCATGGCGAAGAGGAAGGGGAAGCCGGACTGATCGTCTAGCGAGAAGGCGAGAAGCGATCAGCGGGCAGCTGTCAGCTATCAGCGCAAGAGCCAACAGAAGAGCAAGGCAGGGGCAGAGAAGGGACGGAATGCCGGGGGGGTCAGTGTGAATGCTAACGCTGAAGGGCTTCGGTGACGCGGCGGGCGGCCTCATCGACATAGGCGGGATCGATGTCGATCCCGAGGAAAGACCTTCCCTCGAGGACACAGGCGACGGCGGCGTTTCCGATCCCCATGAACGGGTCGAGCACGAGGCCGACG
>JAZDKG010000274.1:0-15057 GCA_043803205.1 Planctomycetota bacterium | reverse complement strand
GTGTCTCCGTGGTGAGACTTCCCCGGGCGATCCTCCGCGCCGACTATGGCCTGGCCTCGTCGTCGCCTCCGAAGAACCACGAGAGGGGGAGGGAGCGGAGCTTGGACCCCATGCTCAGAGGCGGGTTCTTGAAGGCCTTGTCGTACTTGACGAGCACGCGATCCTTCCAGAAGACGACGTCCGGGTAGCTCACTGCCGCGAAGCCCAGCGGAAGCTCGCCCAGGTCCTGCTCGGCGCGCGCCATCTGTGGCTCCGAGAGCGGCGCGACCTCGTCTAAGGGAGGGAGACCCCCCGCATCGACGGTGCGCACGTGGGTCCAGGTTTTCCCATCGTCGCTGGAGACGGCGGCAGAGAGGCGTCCCCGGCGATAGCCTCTTCGGATCTCCTCAAAGCTCACGTTGTTCCACACGCACAGGAGATCGCCCGCGCAGCCGGCCGCGCGCGTGTACTCGTTATCGGGGAAGGTCTTGAGAGAACAAGGGGAGTAGCTTGAGGGGAGGTCCGTAGGGGTGGGGTAGTCCCAAGTCTTTCCGCCGTCGGTGGAGAAGGTTTGATAGAGCCGGCCCAGGGTCGTGCGGATGAACATGAGCAGTCTGCCGTCCTTGAGGACCGCGACGTTGGGCTCATCGCAAGGCCACATGCCTCCGAGTCCCTCGTCCTTCCAGATAATGATGTCGCCCTGACTGCGGGACCAGGAGTCGCCGCCGTTCGCGGAGATGTAGGCGAAGGAGATGTCCATCTCCATGGCGTGGGCGTGGCCTTCGACGGTGACGCGCTCCCCTAAGACGGTGCCCGTGGCTTCGACGCCCTTCCAGAGTCCGCCATGAACGGTGTGACCTTCGCGGCAGGGGATGACGAGGGCGCCCACGGGGGAAAGCTCGAAGGAGGGGTTGGAGACGGGGAGGACCTTGGCGTCGGGGGCGGGGGCGACGCGCTCGAGGCGGCAATCGTCGATAAGGAGCGCCGCGCCCGGCGTGTAGAGCTGAATGATGAGGCGGAAGGCCGTGAGGCCGGCGGACTCCTCGGAGAGGGTGAGATTGAGGGAGTAGTCTTTCCAGTCGCCCGCAGCCACGAAGCGCTTGCGGGCCCGTGAGCCCGCTTTCTTCTCCGCGTTCCAGGACTCTAGATACAGGTCGAAGGAGGCGGCGGAATCGGCTCGAGCCGCGACGACGAGGCGAAGCTCATCTCCGGCCTGGAAGGGACGATCCAAGGAGACGGCGGGCGTCGCGTAAGCCCATTCGTCCGCTTCGTCAAGGGCCAGTGCCGCGCAGAAGTCCCCTTTGGAGCCGCCCGCGACCTTGCGCAGCGAGGTCTTGGTGTCGGGCGGATTGTGTTTGCCAGCCTTCGAGTAGACGCTTCGCGTCCATCCGATGGGGATCGATGAGGGGTCGGCGTCGGAGGGAACCTCGATCATGACGTTGCCGGCCAAGGGCGCGCCCTTCGGGCCGATCTCGATGCGCTTCGTCCAGGTCGCGCCGCCGTCCTCGCTTTTCCAAAAATAGAGAGGACAGCCCCAGCTCTCGGTCCAGACGCCGATGGTGCCGTTGGAGAGCTGGATGGCGCCCGAGAGTTGGCTCGCGTTGTCGGAAATGGCCAAGGGCTCGCGGGAGGACCAGGTCTTTCCGCCGTCAGTGGAGCGGCGCATGCCGAAATCGCTGGTGAAGGCGAGCAGAGTCCCGTCGAGCGCGCAGATGATTCCGCCATAGGTCCCGACGGGGGAGCGGAAGGCGGGGACGTCTTGAGCGAGAATCTCGCCGACGGCCTTGAAGCGGGCCCGGTCGGCTTCGGTGAGGGGCTCGCGGACGAAGGAGGCGTCGTCGATGAGGATGGCGTTGACGGAGTAGAGCTGGACGATGACGCGCATGCCGCCCTTGAGGGCTTTCCCGTCGTGGTCGAACGCCGGGGGGAGATCGATCGAGATGGAGTACTCGGTCCACTCGGAGGCGAGATCGAAGCGTTTGCGCTGCTGGGGGAGGGTGACCGGAGAGCCTTCCGCGGAGGGGAGAAGAACGAGATCGGCGCTGGCGCCGGCGGACGATTCCTTACGCAGCCAAACGGTGAACCGATAGCGGGCGACGTCGTCCAGGGCGATCCCGACCAGTTGCTGGGCGTAGACCCACTGATAGTCCGCGGGGCGCTCGATCCGGACGGCCTTCGAGGCGTTCCGCCCCGACGCCACGGTCTCGAGGGGGAAGTCCGTGGGGTAGGCGGTGCCCGTGTAGCCCCCCGGGATCCACGAGGGGGGCTTCGCCCCGACGGCGCCCCCCTCGGCGTCCCCGTTCTCAAGGAGATTGCCCTCCGCGTAAGCAAAAGATGGAAGCACGGCAAGGGCGATGGCAAGAAAGATCCGCGAGAACGACATGCGAGCACCTCCGACTACTTGAAGGCCAGCCGCCCTGCAACGTACCGTGCGTCCACCGGCTGTCAAGGGCGTGGACCGACAAAGGGGACATTCGGGACATTACTGATTGTTCCCCCCGCGAAAGCCCCCGGCGACATTACCGACTGTTCTCCTCCCATCAATCAGTAATGTCCCCCTTTCTTCCCCGCCATCGACATGCGTGCGACTCCTGTGATTTCCGGACCGGTTGGAATGGATGGTTTCTATGCTCACCACGACGGCGGCGTTCTTTCGAGCACAAACCGCTTTGTCATTTTCATCGGCGCCTGGCGGCCACGCAGGTGATCGCGCAGATACAGCGGGTAGATCAACGAACGCTCATCGCGCGGTGAAATATCGACCACGGTATTACCACGCATGGTGATCGTGTAGACGGTTTCCTCATCAGTCTGGGCGTTGGCCGTTGCAGTGAACGTCTCTTCAGCAACAGGGAAGTTCAACTCCAACAGATCGCAGGGCTTCAGATCATCGAAGAGCCCATAATGGCCCGCTATGGATACCCGACGCGCAACGCCGTTGACAAGGCACGAGAGTTCCCTGCGCTTCACCCAGGTCGGAATGCGCACCGCGATACGGCGCGCCGTCTTGTTGCGGATGAGGACCTTGCCCTCATAAGGGAGGCAGCTCTCAACGTCCAGCCATGGGGCGCTGCGATTGAGCAAGAGGTTGACCTGCGCTTCGTCATCACTGCGCCGGGTAATGGCCTCCCACGCGTAGTATAGTCCCCGGGCGGCGTTGGCCGTGCAACACTGCATTACGCGACCGGCCGAGAACGTTGGTGTCAGGTACGACGCGAAGATTCCTAGGCACCGCCCCAGCACGTCGTCATAGCACCGCTGACCGGGATAAACCTTCTCGGCGTCGGTGAACTGCTGCATGTCCTGGTCGGTTGGGGGCGCCGTCTCAGGCGTGTCCGCCACCACCCGCTCCAGGAAATCCCGCCGGAGATACTGCGCCTCCACAAGGTGATTGCGGATCACGCGGTCCGCGTCCTCCCAGTAGTCCCCGATGCCGGCATCGCTCATCTTCACCGCCAGTGCGACCAGATCCCCCAGGAAGCAGCCTTCCATGAGCGTTTGACCCGTGTTCGGCCAGGTGGGGAAGAACCCCATCTCGTGGATCCCGTAGTGGCGCATCTGTTCATAGGACGAGCGCACGAAGTCGCAGGCATGCCTGTCGCCAGCGACAATGCCGTATTCGAGGAGTCCTCGCAGGGCACTGGCTCTCGCATGGAAGTGGCTATCCACATGTCCTCGCTCAGCGCCCGCCAGCATCGGCGGGTCCGCCGGATGTCCCCAGAACTTCCGCTTCATCACGAATCGAGCGAACCTGCCTGCAAGATCAAGGGCGCGCTCATCTCCTGTGCGGGCAGCCCACATGGAAAGCCCCCTGATCGGATGCCCGAAAGAAGAGACGACGCTGCGTTCGCCGTACTCATGTTCGTCCCCCGGCTCATCAGTGTTCTGCCATCCTGAGCGAGGGCGACTGAACGGGTGGCCGGATTTCCCGCCCTCCGGGAAGTACGCATAGTCGTCTTTTTGAATGCTCACTTTCTCCAGTCCCCGCGCCAGCGCCTCCAGTCGGTCGCCGTAGGACGCAAGGCCCATCTCGTCTCGCAGCACGAGCGCGCTCATCGCCATGCCGGATGTTCCGGGGAATGCGTAGTCCTCCGGCTTGACCGTGTATCCGCTTGAGGTGTAACCGTCCATGTGCCACGGCCGCTTCTCAGGCTTGTACAATGAATAGTACAGCCCGTCCTTGGGATCCAGATAGCCTATCACCGACTCGAGCATCCCCTGTTCGATGTCCGTGTATTTATCGCTGCCGCACATCAAGCGCAGTTGCATCATCGCGTCCAGAAACTTTGGCGTACACTGCACGTCGCAGCCGGAATGGACCATATACGGCGGATTCTTGCACCAGAACACCTCAAACCACATCATGTACTCATCGGCCGGGTCGATCGTCCCGGCAATTCCGTGAAGGGCATACTCTGCCCGCTGAGCCAGGTCGAGTGTCTCGGGGCCGGTCATCTCATAGTACTTTCCAGGGTATCCCGCGGGTGCGGTCATCGCCAGCTCGCGAATGGGGTTGGTGTGAGTTCCTGCCATGTTGACTTTCCGTTTTTCAGTCACGCTGGAATCCTTTATGCTATTTGGCGGCCAAGGTGATTCCCAGAACGATAGGCACAGATCGCTCATCTTTCTCGTGGATGATCTCGATCGCCTTGATTGGGGTTTCCGGATGCGGGTTCTTCCACTCGTACCAATAGACCTTCACGTCATGTTTCGCAAAGTGGTTGACCCCGCGCCAGGCGACTCGGACGTGTCGGGGAAGCGGAGGAAGTTCGTAGTCTTTGGTGTACCAGTCCCACACGTCCGTGCCACCGGCCACGGGAACGTCTACCTTCTTCCCGTCCTCGTATACAACGCGATAGACCCAGGAGGCATTTCCATAGATCGACGTGTGCAGAAAGAAAACCCCTTCGGCGGGCGCGCCGACATCAATATGCGCCAGCTTGGGGCAGTCTGTCGTCCCCTGCGACCACATCACCAGGCACGACGTCGTCCCAGGCGTGACACGGGCGGGAATGCCTGCCAACGTGACCTCTCCCGTCTCGAACTCGCGCAGGTCGTTCTTGGGCGCGTCGGGCCACCTCGGCTCGGTGTCCGTAGTGAGGCCGCAGTTGACGACGGCGGAAAGGTCCAGGGGCCGGTAGCTCGTGTAGGCGGGGGCAGAGGCGGCCGTCCTCTCCTTCTTGGCGGTGCTCAGGGCGAGCAAGATAATTTTCGGCCCTGACGTGTCGCTCTCCACAGTGACGCTTCTGATGGGCTCGGTGCGCGTCGGAGTCCACTCGGTCAGATAAACACTGACCGGATCATGCTCAGGGTTCTTTCCCGTCCAGGCCACTTTGGCGTGTGGGAGATCTCGCGGGTTCTGCCGCCAGTCGGCGATGTTATCGCCCATCACAATGGGGACGGTTTCCGGCTTTCCCCAGCCGTACTTGATGACATACCGACCTATCTCCCCGGTACCAGAACCGACGGCTGTATGGAGAAAAACGAGCTTGTCCACCACGTCGTCTATGGGGATGGCGGGGCTCACACCAGGTTCGGGATCGCTTTCTCGACCGCCCAGGACGATGGCGTGATCCCTGACACGCATCTCGACACCCGCAAAGGAGTGCGCCCCGACCGGCAGTTCCCTCAGATCGTTGTCCCCGGGGCCCAAGAGGGGCGGGCGATCGGGCATCGCCGTCAGCTTGCTCAGCGCGCGATTGCAGTAGGTCTCAATCTGTATCGGCTTGTATCGCCAGCTCTCGGAGGGCCGCTCCTTCCCAACGATCCGCAATCCCAGGTTGGTCGCCAGCGTGGAGAGTATCCGGCAACCCTTGTCTTCAACGCGCGGGCAGGCCTCCTCCCACAAGAGCTGGTCCATCACCACTGAGCCCTGGCCCATCTTGAAGCGTGCCAGGCCTGCCGGCTGCAAGCAACTCTCGACGTCCACGAGGCCGTCGAGCCCGGTGACTTCCTGGCCGAGGAGATCGGCCAGACGCACGGTCGTATCTCGTGCGCCTTCTCCGTAGTAGCCCTGCCGGAGCCACAGGTCGTAGTTGGACAGCCCCGAGACCAAGCCCGACGCGGAAAGAACGGCCACGTCCTCGCTTGCGCAAGGCGTAAGACCGATCCCGTTGGGCAGGAGGTCGGACCAGACGCCCAGTCTCTGTCCTTTGGCGTCCCGGACCTGCTGATAGCGCTGCATGATCTGGTCATCACTGAGTGCGGCTCCCTTGTACAGCCTGACGTCGTCGATCTCGCCCTTGAAGAAGGCGCCGATCGTCATCTCATTGTTGGCATCGCCCGCTCCGATCAGGAAGATGTCCCCGTCTTCGTCGGGATCAACATCGCCCGTGCCGCCCTGCGCCGCGAGTTCCCCGTCGATGTAGAGCGAGAGACCCGTCTTGCGCCGAACGCCCACCAGATGATGCCACCCGCCCTGGATCGCCGCCGTTACGGCGTTGGGAGACACGCCGTTGATCAAGGTCTGACCGTTGACGATGAAATGGTACTTGCCCCCGCGTTGGTAGAAACCGTAGTTGCTTGTGCCGTAGTCAGAGACGCCCATGCCCACGATTCCGGATCGGGCCTCCAGATCCGCCGGGTTCACCCATGCCTCGAGGGTGAAATCATCCTTACCAACCTTGAAGTCTCTGGACGCCGGATTCCCAGCGAAGTACTGCCGTCCGTCAAGCTGAGCGCCGCGCCCCTTCGCCCAGTTCGTCGGTCTAGGCGCGCCACTTGTGCCTCCGGGCTTTAGGGTGTTCTGTCGGCCACTCGAGTCGGCTGCAACCGAACCTTGCCAGCTTTCTTCGTCCAGGCGCCACCAGCCGACCAGGCCGCGTTCGTCCTTGCCGCCCTCGACGGTCTGTCGCGCGGGCTTCAACCCGTGAATCCACAACACGCCGCCGTTGGCCAGCCACGTTTTGAGTGAGGACAGGCGGCCCTCGGGGAGTTGCTCGCCCCCGTCGATGAGCAAGACCTCGTCCTTCCCGAGGGTCTCTAACTCAGGGAAGTCCCTGGATTCGGTGAACGGCACTCCCGCCGTTTCGAGCGCCGCCAACACCTTGGGCGCGCACGGCGCCCACACGGTCAGCTTTCTCGTCAGCCTATTCCGGTAATGCGAAGCCCAGTCTAGAATGTTGGACACAAGCTTGTCCGCCGCCGGCTCGCGCCCGAGGCAATCACCCAGCAGCAACTGGCAGAGGAGGATCGCTCCATCCCCGACAGGGAACTCCACCAGGGGCGTCCACCTCAATCCGTCGGTGCCGCCGGATTCGAGAAGGACGCGATAGTTGCCGTACACCGGTTTCACGAACGCGTTCACGCACACCTGATGGTTCAGCGGCCACGTGGGTTCCGCTTTGAGGCGGGGACCCGACTGCTCGTGGGGCGGGTATTCTTGCGGACGGCCGCGCCAGTAGCGGAAGTCGTCCTTCTCCAGACCGGCGAGCAAAGGATGGTCCGCCGAGCTGACGAAGGCGGTGTTCACCTCATAGTCGCTTTCCTGCTTCAGGGGCATTGGCGCTGGCGGGGCGAGGGTGTCGTGCTTGAACACGACCACGCGCCCTCCACCATGGGCGAAATCGAGCAGCGTGGGATTCTCCCTTCCATCACTGGAAAGCGCGTCCTCTCCTATGATGAGGAGGTCTTTGCCGGACAGGGCCTCTCGCTCGATCGAATTGATCCTTGGTAGACTCAAACCGGTTCGCTCTATCGCTTTCGAGGTGGCGCCGTCTGGATCGAACAGGACGGCATCGAGTCCCTCGGGAAGAGCGATCTCCGGGCGCGGGAAGACATCCAGCGCCTGCTCGTCCCGATAGACGACCTCGGCACTGTCCCATAGCTCCCATTCCAGTACAGCCTTGGCGCGGCCGGTCGCGATGCCTGGGAAGGTGAAGTTGACGGTCTTATCCTCCCGGCCTCCGGCTGCTATATGCGTCATAGCTTCGCCGCTCGCTATGACAGCGCCAGCGTCCTTCAGACGCCAGACCAGTCGAAAGTCCTCGTCCCGCCGCAGGCCATTGAGGATCGCAAACGTGCGCGTCACCCCTTCCTTTTCATAGAAGGTGTGATCCATTTCCCGAAGCAACGCGCAGACCGGCTCCCGGACGCCCGCAAATCCCCAGTCGCCCCACTGTCCGTAGTCTGTCCCGCTAACGCCCGACAGCCGCGCCCCCTGAACCGCCATCGGGCCCGCGATCCCCTGCCCCAGAAACCATCCCTGCTTGCCGCCGATCCTCTCGTAAGCAGACGGTCCCAGGATGGCGCTGTAACCATGCGGCGGAAATGCGTAGCAGTGGGAGTTCATCTCCCCGATGATGACGGGCTTGTCCCGCTTCCAGTCGAAGACACCCGGATGCCGGTCGAAACGCACGGGCATGGGCGTCTGCCACCAGAACGCCGAGTCCGGCCAGAGATCGTGCCTGCCCACCGAATACGGATAGTGAACGCAGATGTAGTCCATGCTCTCGCGCAGGTAGTCGGTGTCATCGTCAAATCCATACAGTCTCGTCGGATCAACCTCCTTCGCCGCCCCATACACGCTCTCCGGAAGATCGCGCTCCTCCCTGGGCGGATGAATGCATTCATTGCCCAAACTGTATAGAAGCACGGATGGATTGTTGCGGAAACGTTTGGCGATGCCGCGCCAGTGCTGGCGCGCGTTCTCCCAGAAGGCCGGAAGATCGGTCGCCTGCCAGGCCGACCAGCACCCCTCGATATCCAACACGAAACCCACGTCGTCGGCGACTTCCGCTACAAAGGGATCGGGCGGATGAACCGTGGTTCGAGCGAGATTAACGCCGCTGCGCTTGTAGTCATGCTCAATGAAGTGACCGAGACCGCTGGGAGCAAGGATGGACGCGTAATAAGTCATCCCGAGGCTCATACGAAAGAAATGAACGGGCTTGCCGTTCAGGACGAAGTCGGCACCTCTGGTAGCGATCTCCCGGTACCCGAAACGCGTGTTGTGTATGTCAACGGCCTTGTTGCCCTGGAAGACGGTGGTTTCCAGCCGATGCATTACAGGTGTATCGAAATCCCAGAGCGCGAGGTTTACCGGCTTCTCCAGTGCGACGACCTTCTCCTCGTTCGGCTTGAGTGCGACGTCGATCGAGCCCAAGTCGGCGGCTAGTTCATCCTTGCAATAGACCCTCTCACAGAGTCGCACCTGAACCTGTGATTCTGTTTGATTGGAAAGCCCGACCTCTGCGCGCAGCCTCCCTTCGGACACTCTTGAAATCACAAAGGTATCCGAGATACTGACCGACGGACGTCCGCGCACAAAGACCTCCTGCCATGGACCGCCGACGGTAAGCCCACCCCACGCGTAACCCGCCATCCCGACAAATGTGCCCTTCGCCCCTTGCACAGTGGGCGGGTACTTGCCGTCAGGGCCCGGCTTGAAGTCGTCGCGCACATACGCCGTCCTGTCCTGCACCGCCATCAGAAGTTCGTTCGTGCCGCCGAATCGGACATGGTCGGTCACGTCCACTTGCAGCTTGGCGAAAGGGTCGTGCATCTTACCAATGAGCTGACCGTTGAGGTAGACGTCCGCCTTTCCATGGTTGGCGCCGATGCTAAGCTCCACGATATTGCCACGCCACCAATCCGGCACCTCGAACCGCTTGCGGAACCACGCCCGGTGCGCCGCTTCCTCAGCGCCGGGGATCTGCGGAAAAAAACCCATGTAGGGCTGAGCAAGGCCCCAGGCCGAGCCGGGGGCCTCTGCCCCTTCCTGAGACTTCGGCGCGTTATACCACTGCGGAACCCAGACCGTTCGCCAGGGCGCCGAATCCGCCGGTGGATCGCTGAACGTCTCCGTCTTGACGGGCAGCGCCTGCCACTCGCCGCTGATGTTGATCACCGGACGTTCGCCGCAGTTGGCATCCGGGCGGAAATAACGATACTGTTTTTCTCCTGTGAGGCCATCCGTCAACTCCAGACGGTACCAGTTCTCGCTCTCCACAGGAAACTTGAACGATTGACTTGCCCCTTGCGGAGGGACAGACACCTTGCGAGGTTCCCCGACTTCACATCCGTAGTAGTCAAGAACTCTGACCTGTCCGTCCCAAGTCTCATCGCCAAATCTGATGCGAACTCCGCCCGTCCCTGTCCTGACATCAGTGGGGAGTGTATAGACTCTTGCAGACCAAGGCATTCGGAAGGGCCTGACATCCAAGCTGGTGAGGCGGCCGGCGTCGGTCTCCTTTCCGCTCAAGTGCAAAGCAAGGAGGTTGATCCGCCCAGACTGCAGCAGCGCGGGAGGTAACGGGACGTTCATTCTCTTCGGGGCAACGTCGCCCGGAAGGTCCAGCTTGGAGCCGTTCAAGTAGGCTTCAAACTGGCCGGCCCCGCCTGCGCTGACATGACACATCAAGGGGAAGGAGGCATCCCTCCTTGGCAAAATGAACTGCAGACGATACCACATGGAACCCCTGTATCCGGGCGGTACATTCATGGGCCTTTCGGAGCAGGCCACGCGATCCCAGTCGGCATCGAAAGTGTCGGGACTTGCCCATGACAGGTCATCGCCAAACCGGTACTTGGCAGATATCGGGAGGCTCAAGATATCGAGGTCGTCGGCCTCCACTGGGCACATCCCTGCGCACAGCACCACGATCACCACGCAGGCAGTCCGTTTCACCCATAGACCAGCAAGCCCCTCCATCGTATTCTCCTGATTCTGACTGACCAGGAAACGAGATAACCTTCACACTGGCAGGTGAAACCCCCTGTAAGAGCAGGGGGCAAAGCCGCAGCCCCACCCCCTGCCCGCATTACACTGTCGCCGCGCGCAGCACTCAGTCCTGGGCGTAAAGAGGGTCAAAGTAACGGGTGAAGTAACTGAGCAACTGGGCAAGCGTCTCCGGCACGTTTTGCGCAACGTTGACGCGGTACGCGGCCGCCTCCTTGAGGATCGACAACCCCCCATCGCTGAAGGTCTTGACTGATCCGTCGGTAAAAAGGACATTGTAGGAGGCGTCATGGTTTGACACCCATGCGTGGTTGTCCAGAATGCGCTGCATGGAGGCTCCGTACCCCATGGCCGTGGACCAGGAGCCGGGGACGGTCCAGGCAGAGGCGCTCCAGTAGCTGTTGTACTTGGCGCCGCCCTCGATGCGCACACGTCCGAAGAACCCCCAGATGGCGTCCGATGCAACCGCCTTTCCCTGGATGTCGTCCAGTTTGTAGCTGTTGAAAGAGTAGGTCTGCTCTCCCGGACGCACCGAGTAGGATCCCATCAGGCTACAGGCGCTGAACGTCGCATTGGTGTCGGACATACATTGCGTATGGGGCCAGGTCGCTCCATCACCCGTCCAGCCGGAGCTCCGGTAGAAGCCGCCGGCGTAGAGTCCCCAGTTACTTTGCTCCGCGAAGTGCGGCGTCGGAAAGTAGAACGGCTCATAGACAGAGTACGTTCCATTCCTGGTGGCCCACAGGCTCTTCCCGTTGGTGGTCCAGAAGGGCGCGTTCGTGTCCTGACTCATGGCATTCGAGATGCTCTTGTTCATTGCATCGCTCACCTGCAGGCTCGCGTTGAGCCATTCCTTGGTCGGGGGCTTCTTGGAGGGGCAGTAGAGGACCGCCGCCCCCTTCTGAGTGAGGTATCCGCCTGAATACAGAAGCCCCAACGATGACGGGATCCCTTGGCCACCAAGCTTGCCGGCGTCGGTATAGGTCAAAGTCGGAAACGGGTTCTGCGGAAACGTGGACTGGTTGGGCGCGCCGCTTTCACACAACACACGCGGGGACAGGTAGGCCTGGGTGGCATAGCGGGCGCTGAAGTTGCCGGTCGTCTTCGTGAAGTACCAGGCCGTCGCCTCCGTGGAGTTTCTCCCGCCTATCCCGTAAGCTGCCGGCGTCCATCCCTTGTTGTCGGTCACGTACATGTTCAGCGCCAAACCGATCTGACGCAGGTTCGAGCGACACTGCGTCTTGCGCGCCTCCTCGCGCGCCCGTCCGAGCGCCGGCAGCAACAGCCCTACCAGCAGGGCGATGATCACCATCACAACCAGCAACTCGATCAACGTGAATCCCTTCTTTCCCATGTCTTCTCCTCCTCAAAAAAAGACCTTTCAACGCTTTCCTGGGTAATTGACGGTGCTCCCAGTGAGTTTCACCTCCTTTCCCGGCAAGGACTCGCTACCCGGCTTCGCGGTTGACTCGCCCAGTTCAAGCGCCGGCTCGAGTGTCATCGAGCGTCCCTTCTCGCCCTCTCCCTTCGCGATCGATAGGAGCGCATCCACCGCTAGGACAGCGAGTTCAGCGTACGGCCGCGCCATCCTCGTGAGGGATATAGGCAGAAACAGGGGGAAATAGACGGCATGGGCGCTGGCGAGGGAAACACCGTGCGGCACATCATAGCCGCGGATTGAAAGGAACCGCTCGAAATATGCCGCACCCGTGTCGTCATAGCAGATGACCGCCGTCGGAACCGGATCTTGCCCAAAAAGGTCTTGACATGCCTGCTCAAGAGGTCGAAGAGCATCCCATCTCCGAAACGGACGCAGCCCCCGCTCCGCCATCGCCTGCTCATACCCCCGGGCACGCAAACGCGTCCGAAACCGGTTGTCATGACTGCTGTTTACGAACGCGATCGCCTCGTGCCCAAGCCCCGCTAAGTGGTCCACAAGGACCGACGTTGTCTTCTCTTCGTCGATGTTGATCGTGCATACCCTCTTCACCATGGGACCGTTTACGTCAACGAACGGCACCTCAAGATTCCTGAGCGCCCTTGCTAACGCCGCCGTCATGTGGTTGGCGACAATGAGCCCGTCAACCCGCATCTCCAGAACCCTCTCAGGCAGGCGCGCCTCATCCGCCTCCAACGGCGCCACAATCGGCGCCGCCAAAAGCGTCAACTCCAGCCCTCGCGCATGAAGCGCCCCGTCTAGGAACTCTATCCAGTCCAAAGCGTTGAACGTGTGGGTCAGCGGGCTTTCCCTCTCGACGGCGACCACCACCCCAACGTTCGCCATCTCCCCCGTCACTAAGGCCCGCGCCCGTCTGTTCACCCGGTACCCTTGGCGCCGCGCTAGCCCCTTGATCCGCCGCCGCGTCGACGCGCTAACGCGCGCATCATCCCGCAGCGCCCGCGATACCGTCGAGTGGTTGACCCCGGCCAGCCTCGCAATGTCCTTGATTGTCACCGCCATGGACATCCCCCTGCAATGTGGGGCCTCACCCGTTAGTCTACAGCGCACACGTGTGCAGTCAAGGCTTTTTCCAAAAATGTCCCTGTTGGAATAGCCGCGAAGTCTTGGGATCCTGCCCGGGCGACAGAAAAACGTAGCTGTCCAACAACCTCTTTGAACAGTTCAACTATTCCAAGGTAGGTGCGATTCGCGGGTTCTGCTTGAACTGTCTTCAGCAGCGAGGGGGCATCCACGAGTCGTTCGACTCACTGCCGGAAGAGCGGGAGTGCGCTTTGCTTCATCGCTTCGGTCGCCAGCTCGGTCCGATTGACCTGATGTCGCAGAGTTGGCTGAGCCAGCCCGTCTCCGTCCCCCGGCGGTAGAAGTCTTCGCCCGTAGCCTGGCGGCGTCCACAACAACCGTTGTCCACAGAACAACCCGAGGTACGAGACCCCGGCTGAGTTCGCCGACCGTTCTGGAAGCTCCAGTCAGGTTACGCCCTTTTTCCGGTTCCAGAACGAGCCCACGAGGGTGTTAGCCCGCACACTGGACGTGAACCAGAAAACGGAGGCACACCCTCCCTCCCCCCCCCCAACCTCCACGCCATTGTCACACCCGGAAGACCCCGGTAACATGCGTCTCGATAGGCCCGCGCCAAGCGAAGGAAAAAAGGATGCCCGAAAGACGGCTCATCTATCATAACGACACGAGGCACACCTACCTCTACGCGTTCGAGCCGCCCATGACGATGCGCGATGCTCAGCGGCCCGTCGACGAGATCGCGGGGACCGGCGTAGACACGCTGGTCTCTCACGTCGGCGACTGGGGGGTGGTGAAGGCGGGACTCTTCTATCGCACGAAGCTCGGGCTCGACTGGACGCCCCCGACGCCCGTCGAGGGCGACTGGTGGCGCGCGCGGAAGAACCTCGAGAGCTTGTGGGAAAAGGGACTCGACCCCATCTCGATCCTGGCCGACCGCGCCCACGAGAAGGGGATGGAGTTCTTCGGCAGCCTGCGCATGAACTACGGGAACCTCGAACGCGACTCGAAGCTGCGGATCGGAGGCGAAACGGAGATCATCCAAGAAGCCGACAGACCCGTGAGCGGCGGAGCGCTTCCCGGCTTCGACATCCCCGTCTCTGCGCCGGCGGGCCCGTTCTCCATGCTGCGCGAGAACCACGCGGACTACGCGCGAGAGGAGGTGCGCAAGAAGGCCCTCGCGATCCTCGACGAGCTTGCCCGCAGCTGCGCCCTCGACGGGATCGAGCTCGACTGGACCATCACCCCCTTCTACTTCCGTAAGGACGCCGCGCGCGAAAACACGCTAGTCATGACCGACCTCGTCCGGCAAATCGCCAAGCTCGTCCGGGGCGAGGGAAAGTTGCTCTCGGCGCGCGTGTTCCCGACGGAGGAGATCAACCTCGCCGCCGGCCTCGACGTGCGCGCGTGGATTCGCGAGGGGCTCATCGATCTTGTGACGCCTCTCTTCTACGGCGTCGGGGGGATCGACCCGCAGATGCCCTACGACTGGCTCATCGAGCTCGCACGCGCGCACGGTATCAAGGTCTATCCGATGGTGGAGCCGGGCGCGGCGGAGACGACAGCGACCGCTAGCATGATGCGGGCGGCGGCGGCCAACGCCTATGCGCGGGGCGCCGACGGGGTCTACACGTGGGGCTTTCCGTGGCCCCTGGGACCCGGAGAACGCGGGCTCCTCACGGAGCTTGCGGCCCCGGACTTCCTGCAAGAGGCGGATAAGCTCTACGTGTTCCGCCGGCGCGCTAGGGGGTCGGAGCGCGCGCGGGCGGCGGCGCAGCTCGCGGAGTATTTGGGGTATCCGTCGCCACTGCCGATATCGCTCGAAGCGGGCCAGGGGAAACGGGAGCTTCCTTTCTATCTTGCGGATCACGTAGAGGAAGCGCACGACCGTCTATCGGCTGTCACCTTGCGCGTCAAGGCG
>JAZDKG010000273.1:0-5382 GCA_043803205.1 Planctomycetota bacterium | reverse complement strand
CGGTAATCGGCCGCCAGCAGGGCCAAGACCCCGAGGGCGAGAATCCCCCCGTATAACGCTCGTTTCTTCATTGCCCCTCCGATCACAGGCCCCCGAACTTGCGCTTGCGTCTCCGGAAGCTGGCGATGGCCTTCTCCAGGTGCTCCCTGCGGAAGTCCGGCCACAGCGTCGGCGTGAAATAGAACTCGCTGTACCAGAGCTGCCAGAGAAGAAAGTTGCTCAGTCGCTTCTCGCCCGCCGTCCTGATCATGAGGTCCGGATCCGACATCCCCGCCGTATACAGGTGCCTGGACAGGCATCTCTCGTCGATCTCGGCCGCGTCGAGCGCCCCCCGTTGCACCTTTCTGGCGATCCGTCGCGCCGCGCTGGCGATCTCCGCGCGGGATCCGTAGTTCACCGCGAGGCACAGGAGCAGCTTCCGGTTCCGGCGGGTGAGCCGCTGCGTTTCCCGCGCCGTATCCAGGAGTTCCCGGGGAAGCCCTCGCATCTGCCCGATGAGCTCTAGGCGCACCCCGGCTTCCTGCATGGCGGCGCGCTCCTGCGCCAAGAAACGCGTCAATACCATCATGAGCGCGTCGATCTCCCGCTTGGGCCTCTTCCAGTTTTCCGCGCTGAAGGCGTACAGGGTAAGCTGCTCGATGACCGGGTCCCGAGCGCAGTACTCCGTGACGTCCCGCACCGAGGTGATAGCGTGCTGATGGCCCGCGATGCGCGGAAGACCTCGTTGCGCCGCCCAACGCCCGTTTCCATCCATGATGATCGCGATGTGTCGGGGGCGACTGGTGCCCTTCGCGTCAGACACTGCGCTTTTCCCCTGGTTCCCCATCGCAGCCCTCGGCGCGCATTCGCGACGGTCCCTTCCGCCTCGTCGGCAAGACGGAGCCCCCGGCGCGGGCGTTCCACGTGCGCGCGCGCTCAAAAGAAACGCCTCTTGACAAAGATGGTCTGGGAGCGCTCCGGCCCGACGGATACGATGTCCACTTCGGCCCCCGACAGCCTCGAGATCAGAGCGAGATAGTCCCGCGTCGGGCGTGGAAGCTCTTCATACGATCGGACCTGCGAGAGATTCGTGTTCCAGCCGTCCACTTCCTCATAGACCGGCTCCGCGCGCTCAAGGAGACGCGCGCACGCGGGGAACCGATCGATCGTCTTGCCATTGATCCTGTATGCGCGGCAGATCTTGATCCTGTCGATGCTGTCCAGGACGTCGAGCTTCGTGACCGTCAGCGCGTCTACGCCGTTGATCCGCGCGGCGTGCTCGATGGCTACTCCGTCGAGCCAGCCGCAGCGCCTTGGCCTGCCGGTTGTTGCGCCGTACTCCGCCCCCCGTTCCCGGATGAGGTCGCCAAGCTCTCCCCTAAGCTCGGTGGGGAAGGGCCCTTCGCCTACGCGGGTGGTATACGCCTTCACCACCCCGACGACCTTTCCGACGTGCTTGGGAGAAATCCCCGCCCCGGCGCTTACGCCCGTCACGGACGCGTTGGAGCTTGTTACGTATGGGTACGTGCCATGGTCGATGTCGAGGAGCGACCCCTGTGCGCCTTCGAAAAGGATCTTCCTGCCGGCGCGCAGCGCGTCGTTGAGATACACCGACGTGTCTTTCACGTAGGGTCGCACGCGATCGGCGAGGGGGATATACTTGTCGTAAATGTCGCGCCAGCAAAGGGAAGGGCTCGCTCCGTAGCTGTCCAGCAACCGGTTTTTCTGGTGAACGGCGGCTTCGAGGAACTCCCGGAAGATGTCCGCGTCTAGGAAGTCGCACACTCGGATCCCTGTGCGCGCCATCTTGTCCGTGTAACACGGGCCGATGCCGCGTCCGGTGGTGCCAAGGCGCGTCTGGCCCCCGGTCTCCCCGAGCGCGTCCTGAATCTTGTGGTAGGGGAGCACGACGTGAGCGCGGTCGCTGACGTGCAGGTTGCTTCCGATCTTGATCCCCCGGGCGGTGAGTTCATCGATCTCTTGGCAGAATAGCTCCGGATCGAACACCACCCCGTTCCCGATCACGCAGTCTTTCCCGCGCAGGATCCCGCTCGGAAGTTGGTGCAGCTTATAGACTTCCGATCCGATGACGACCGTGTGGCCCGCGTTCGCGCCGCCCTGGGTCCTAACAACGATATCCGCTTCCCGCGCGAAGATGTCGACGATGCGCGCCTTGCCCTCGTCGCCCCACTGCATCCCGATCACACAGACCGAAGACATGCCTTAGACACTTCCTCCTCAGCAAAGCTTCCGATGACCGCTAAATGATATTGCGGTATGGGGATATGTCAAGCTTGAGGCGGGAGCGTAAGCGAGGGACGGGCGGGAATAGTGTTAGAGCGGCAGCGCAAAGGTGATAGAGGGGAGAGCTTGCGCTGTAAGCGGGCGGCCGCTGGGAGGTTCCCAAATGAGACCTTGCCTCGTGCTTCCGCGGCACGAGGCGCTCGCACGCCCGGAGTCGCCTCTGAATGGGGCTCTACTTGACGGACCCGGAACCTTGCTTGCTGTCGGGCTGGGGCTTCGTCCCGGCGACCTCACAGGAGCCCTTCACCCCGAGCTTCGCGAGCATCTTCTCCATGAGACACCACTTCGTCAGGGCCGATTGGATGAGGCTCGCGCCGACAAAGGCGGTGAACCAGAGGAAATAGGCGCTCACGAAGTGCGCTAAGGCCAGGCTGACGAGTATGAAGCTCCCTGCTATCAGACGGATCCACCTTTGCATAGCCATGCTGATGCTCCTCCGAAAAAGGGGTCGGGAGTCATTCCTTGCTCTTGGGACGCCCGCGGGGGCGCAGGGCCGATTCAAGGCCCGGAGGCTCGCTCGATCAGCGAACGATATGCCTTGAATATGTTGACCGCATCATCCTTTCTTGGCACAGAGTCTAGGAACCCATCTCAAAAATGGTGTTGGCCGCGTTGGGGGCGCCGAGGTGTCGAATGCGAGGCGCGACGACGAAGGCGTATCCAGAGCGATACGCCGAGGAGGAGCAACACGGCAGGCGGCACCTCGCCGCCCCAACCCCTGCCCGCCGAGGTCGCGCAGGCGAGCTTCGGGTCGCGAGTGGTTGCATCGCATCTCGTTGTCGCTCGTCGTTGATCCGCCACTGGCGGACCCGCCTCCTCGCTCCTCGATCTGCTCGCAAGCACTGCGCGACGCGACCAGCAGCATTTTTGAGATGGGTTCTATGTCATTCTTCGAGCTGGGGGATAGAGACTGGCCGACGCTCCCTGATGGCTTCCTTGACGACAAGGACGGCGGCCGCGCTTCTTGCGCCGTCGAGCGTGTTGATCAGCGGTTCCCGTCCCTGCACCAGGCAATCGATGAAGTGCGCATCCTCCTCGTCAAATGGGTGCCCCGTCGGATCAAGGCCGATAGGCACGAACCTGTCCGTGCCGGCTAGACATATCTCATCACGCCGAATCGTGGCCTTCGAGCCGTAGACGCTGATGTTGAACGCCGTGGGCCTCGGTCCGATGGGCGTCCAGAGCACAGTGACCTTGCCGATGCAGCCGCTCGCAAACCGATAGATCGCTACGGTGGTCGGATCCTGAAGCTCCGGCCAGATCATCCGGTTGCTGTACGCCTGCACTTCGACTGCCTCGCCCACGTACCAGCGCAGGAGATCAAGCGGGTGGACACCGTCGGAGCCCATGGGGTCTTCGAGATGGCGATAGCCGCGCAGGTCGTGGATGTAGTCGCCTTCGACGTAGAATATCTCGCCGATGATGCCCTCCGTAATAAGGTGCTTGATGGTGCGGAACAGGGGCAGAAAGCGAAGGACCTGGCCGGCCATTGCGTGCAAGCCGGTCTTGCGCGAGAGGCGGACGATCTTTCGTAAGCTCTCGATTTCGAGAGCCATGGGCTTCTCGACGAAGACGTGCTTGCCCGCTTCGAGCGCGCGGATCGTGTACTCGCCGTGGAACGGGTTCGGCACGCAGACCGCCACCATATCGATGTCCTTCTGGTCGAGTATTCCGAGGTCGGTATACACGTTGGCGATCCCGCGCTCATTGGCGACGCGGCGGGCTAGGGCTTCGTCCGCGTCGCAGACAGCGACGACTCGGGCGTTCGGGTGCCTCTGGTAGTTCTTCAAATGTTCCCGGCCGTTGGGTCCTAGGCCCATCACCCCAACGTTGATGATTCTCTCCGTCGTCATCTCGATCCTCACGTCTCTACGAGTATTCGCGGCCAAGAGTGTTGATCTGGTCGAGCAGCCTCTTGCGGTTGCTCTTGCTGCACTTGAGCCAGTTGGTCATGATGAGGCCCGTCCCTCCCGCCGACAGGACCGCTCGCTTCCATCGCCTGATCTGCTTTGGATCTCTGCCGGGGGCGGCCCAGAGCTCGAAACCCTTGCTGGTTATCCGCCTGGCGAGCGCCGGGTGACATCGGGCGTAGTCCCACAGCGTATGAACGATGTCGCGCGGCAAGAAGTCCTCGGCCGCTCGAGATTTTTCGGCGTGCACCTGCGACAGTGCGTCGATGGAATCGTGGCACGAATCGTTCCATATGACCGGACGGAGATGGTGCCTCCGGATCATCCTTCGCAGGGTCTTGATGGCGGCCACGTATTGCCTCAGAGATCGACTGTGGTCCTCATCCATCCCTATGTGGAAGTACCGCTGGGGCTTGCACACGCTCACGAGCTCCTCGATCAGGTCGCGTGCCGCGATCCAATAGGTCTCGCTGTGCTTGAGCCATCTCACTAGGTCCCAGTGCGGACGCATCCACATGTCATGCACGTTCGCGCCGGCGGAGAAGTTGAGCTTGGGCACGATGTCGATACCTCTCTCCCTGGCTGCCTGGGCGAGCTGTCGAAGCGCGGCCATGGGGGCGGTATAGGGTCGCATCAGTTCGGGATGTTTCTTGTACGCGACGCCGTCTTCACAATCGACGATCAAGAGGTTCATGCCGTTGCGCGCTAGGGCCTCAACGACGTTCATTGCGACGTCGAGATCGAAAAGTCTCTCTTTCGATTTTGCCAGACACCAGTCCGGATCATGGTGCGTGATGTGCAGAAGGAATCCTCTGACCGCTAGTGTCGTTTTGGGCATGTGGGTCTCCCGTGCGGTAATCCTTCAGGGCCTCATCGCCGTACTGTCGGCACACTCAAGTTCCGGGTATCTTGAGGGAATGCCGAAATACCATGATTGACGCTCATCGGCCTGTCCTCTCAACCCCGGGGCAGTATCAGAGAAACCTACGCGACCACCAAGTCCTCCACCAGTCGTCGATAGAACGCGAAGTTCTCAAAAGGGACATCGGGCGGCACGTGGTGATCGATCGTCGGAACGTATCCGCCCTGTTTGAGCAGCCAAGGGACCTTGCAAAAGACCTCCTTTTCTATTTCCTTCTTTCCCTGGGCCAGCGGGCGCTTGTCGATCCCGCCCAGAATGGCCAGGCTC
>JAZDKG010000272.1:0-29878 GCA_043803205.1 Planctomycetota bacterium | reverse complement strand
GGGGTGATCGTGGACGTGTCGCACTGCGGGCAGCGGACGTCGTTAGCGGCGGCGCGGGCGTCGGAGCGGCCGATCTGCGCGAGCCACAGCGCCTGCTACGCGCTTTTCCCACACTCCCGAGGCAAGACGGACGAAGTGATCGGTGCGATCGCGGAGAAGGGAGGGTTCATCGGGATCACGTGCGTGCCGGGGTTCTTGGGCGGGAAAGGCGACATCCGGGCGATGCTGGATCACGTCGATCATGTCGCGAAGACGTTCGGGGTGGAGCACGCGGCGATCGGGACGGACACGTGCCACATGCCGTCGAATTACTTTGCGGTGGATAGGAGGATCTTCAGCCGTCGGGAGCCCAAGCCCAGGTGGGAGACGCTCAAGGCCGAGGGAGCGGAGCCGGGGGACCCGCAGTATGCGGCGAAGTGGGAGTCGGCGATGCTGAGCATGAGATGGACGAACTGGCCGCTCTTCACGGTGGGGCTTGTGCAACGGGGGTACTCGGACGAGGAGATCGAGAAGATCATCGGGGGGAACGCGCTGCGGGTGGCGGGGGCGGCGCTGGGGGAAAGAGGAATTCAACGCAGGGGCAGAGAAGACGTAGCCACGAAGGCACGAAGACACTAAGGGGAGACACGAAGAAGAATTTGACGCAAAGGGGAAAGGCTAGTCGCCATAGAACCAGTCGAGGGGGAGGATGCGGAGTTTCATCGAGCGGGGGAGGTCGGGGTTGATGATGTCCTTGAGGTAGCGGACGAAGACGTTGGAGCCGACAAAGGCGACGTCAGGGTAACTCACGTTTCCGAAGGGCATGGGGAGCTCGCCGACATCATCGTCGGCGCGGACCATGGCGGGCTCTGAGAGGGGAGCGACATCGTCGAGGGGGGGAAGGCCGGCGCTGTCGACGGTGCGGACGTGGGTCCAGGTGACACCGTCGTCGATGGAGACGGCGGAGGAGAGCCTACCGCGCCGCCAGCCGCGCTTGATCTCGTCGGCGCTCACGTTGTTCCAGAGGCAGAGGAGGTCGCCGGCGCGGCCGGTTTTGCGGGTGTAGTCGTTATCGGGGACGCGCTTGAGGGAGCAAGGCGAATAGCTCGAGGGGAGGTCGGTGGGAGTGGGATAGTCCCAGGTTACGCCTCCGTCGGGGCTTATGGCCTGGTAGAGGCGGCCGAGGGTCGTGCGGAGGAAGAGCATGAGTCGGCCGTCCTTGAGCTCGACGAGGTTGGGCTCATCGCAGGGCCACATGCCACCCAGGCCATCGTCTTTCCAGATAATGACGTCGCCCTCGCTGCGGCGCCATTTTTCGCCGCTGTCGGTAGAGTAATAGACGAAGGTGACGTCCATCTCCATGTTGTGGGCGTGGCTTTCGATGGGGACGCGCTCGCCAGCGCGGGAGCCGAAGGCGGTCTTGAGGAGGCGCTGGGGGATGGTGTGACCGGTGCGGACGGGGATGGCGAGGCGTCCGTCGGCGGTTTCGATCATGAGCGTGCCGTGGAGGGGTGCGCCCGTGGGGCCGATGGTGATTCGCTTGGACCAGGACTTGCCGGCGTCAGCGCTTTTCCAGAAGCACATGGCGGCGCCCCAGCTCTCGGTGTAGATGCCGACGGCGCCGTTTTTCATCAGGATGGCGCCGCTCAAGGTGTTGGTTTTGTCGGGGAGGTCGAGGGGCCGGGGCTCGGACCATGTTTTGCCGCCGTCGGAGGATTCGCGCACAGAGAAGTCGGCGTTGAAGCCGAGGATTCGGCCGTCGGGCATATCGAGGAAAGCGCCCTTGCGCGCGACGGGGGATTCGATGCCAGGGTATTTCGCATCGAGGGCGGCGAGGGTTTCGGCCTCTCGCTTTTCGGCGGCGGTGGGCTGGACGAGGAAGACGGACGCGTCATCGATGAGGATTGAGGCATGGGCGTAGAGCTGGATGATGGAGCGGACCTTCCAGGGGATAGGCTTGTCGTTTGCGTCGAGGACAGGTTTGCCGTCGTGGTCGAGGAGGGGAGAGACAGGCATGTCGATGGAGCACTGCGACCACGACGTGCCGACGTCGAAGCGTTTGCGGACCTGATCGAACTTGGTTTGCGCATCGCCGGGGAGGAGTGCGAGGTCGACGCTTTTGGGGAGCTCGGAGTCGGACCTGAGCCAAACGCTGAACTTGCAGACGACGCGGCGCTCGGCGGGGACGTCGAAGACCTGCTGGACGTAGGTCCACTGGAGGACGTCGGGGCAGGCGAGGCGGATGGCTTTCTGGCCGGCGTGTCCGCCCGGGACGGTGGAGAGGGGGAAGTCGGAGGATTTTTCGTTCTTGGCGGCGTCCCATCCCCGGGAGGTCCAAGAAGGGGGCGGCTGGTCGAGGGGACCGGCTTCGGCGTCGCCGTTCGTGAGGAGGTTTTGGGCGGCGGAGGCGGAAGAGAGGAGGAAGGAGAGGGAAAGGGCGGTCAGGAAGGTCGAGGCGTGTGTTCTCATGCGAATTCTCCCAGGGCGTGTGGACAAGAAATGCGCTGAACGGAAAGGGGGTCCGCGAAAGCGGACCCCCTTGCTCCACGGCATTTCGGGACGGCTAGTCCTGAGCGTAGAGTGCGTCGAAGTAGATCTTCCAGATCCGCTGCCCGATGAGATAAGGCGGCTGTCCGAGGTTAGAAGTACCCTTCCCCTGGATTAGCACCATCTCCTTGTACAAGCTCAAGCCCGAATCGGAGAAGGTCTTGACGGAACCATCGGTGAACAGCACGTTGTAGGCGAGGTCATGGTTTTCCATGAACCACTGGTGGGTGAGCGAGTCCGGGTAGGCGGGGTCATAGCGGATAGCTGTTGTCCCCGTCCCCTGGTTTCTCGAACGCACGAAGAAGCCCCATATCGCGTCGGAGGCGACCGCCAGTCCCTGGATCTCATCGAGCTTCCAGGAGGACCAGGTGTAGTCGTTGACCTCATCGTTTCGGACCTGGTAGGAGCCGAAGATATCGCAGTATCTCCCCATCCATCTGTTGGCACTGCTGTTCCCGTAGCAGGGGTTTCTGTACCCGTATGCCCTGGTGGCGTCACCACTGTACCACCAAAGGGGCCAGTCGGAAGACGGCCATCCGGCTGGGGGACGGAAGTTGTTGAAAACACCGCCGTTAGAGTTGTCCCCGTCCCCTATGCCGTCTCCATTGCCCCAGCGGGTCTTTCCGCCCGAGGTGTAGAATGGCTCACGGGGATCGAAGGTGGCGACGCTATTGATGGCTTCGACCTGTCCCTTTGCCTGGGCCAGTGTCAGGACGACAAAGAAGGGCTCGCGTCTGTTGGTGGGGTCGACCTTTTGACGCGAGGGGCAATCCAGGACGCTGGCGCCCTTCTGGGTGAGGTATCCTCCCGCGAAGAGAAGACCGAGGCCGCTCGCCTTAGCGCCGCCCGGAGCTGGAAAGCCTAGGTTGGCGGGGGTGTTGGTCGCGTTGTTGTAGGGGGCCCACCAGTTGATGGGTTCCCAGTCCCAAACGGCGGTGCTTATGGTGTCCCCGCCCAGGACGGGCACGAGGTACAACTGCGGGAGCCACCGGTCCATGCAAGCGGCGTCGATGCCAGTCCCGTGGGTGAGGTGACGCCGAGTCCCCTGAACGCTGCTCCCGCCGTATACGGCTGGCGTGTAACCTTTGTTGTCCGTTGTGTACATCTGCATCGCCAGGCCGATCTGGCGAAGGTTGGAGCGGCACTGGGTTTTGCGAGCTTCCTCGCGGGCGCGGCCCAGAGCGGGCAGTAGCAGGCCCACAAGGAGGGCGATGATGACCATGACCACCAACAACTCGATCAGCGTAAAGGCACGTTTCCCAGTCATTTTGAGATCCTCCTTTTCGACAGGAATTGGTTATTGAGACGGGAGCAAAGGTTTCTTGGCGGACATCACCTCCTTCTCAGTTCTCGAGAGACGGTGAGGGCTCCTGAGCCCCTTCAGACTCACGGGCAGTCAAGTCACATTGGAGGGCGTTGTCGACGTGGGCGCGGACTTCGAGGGCGGCGAGATCGGGATCGCGAGCGCGAAGGGCATCGACCAGCCTCTTGTGGGAGTGCCAGTGGGGTGGCACGGGGGCGGAGAGCATGATGCCGAAAGCGTCGAGGCGTGCGATCTGCGCCTCAAGGAACGGGAGGCCAGCGATACGAGCGAGGCGGGTGTGAAAGGCGTTGTCGAGAGGGGCGGCCTCGTCGTAGTTTCCGGCTTCGATAAGAGCGTCGGTTCGAGCGGCGAGGGCGGAGAGATCACACAAGTCGGGGTCGGTAATTCTTTCGGTGGCGAGTCGAGCGGCTTCGGCGAGGAGTGCGCGGCGAACGGCGTAGTATCCAAGGATGCGCTCGCGCGTGACGGTGACCACGCGATAGCCGAGTCTAGCAGTTTTCTCCAACAGACCATGATTGCGGAGCATTTGGATTGCGTCGCGGACAGGGGTGATGGAGACGCCGAGGCGGGAGGCCATCTCCCTGAGGGAGAAGGAGTCGCCGGGCGCCAGCTCGCGGGAGGAGATCATGGAGCGGAGGCGCTCATGGACAGCGCCGCCATGGGTTTGGAAGGGCTTAATTTGGAGGAGGGCGGTGGGAGCCATAGTCGGCCTCGATGGAGGGATAAACGAGGGGCCTTTTTTATGTCCCCTCCGTCTGTTGCAATGTTACAACAGCAATCTGGCGGTGTCAAGAGACTAAGAGCAGAAATTTTTCAGGGAGCCGGGGGGGGAAGTCAAGAGGACGCGAGTGAGCGTGTCCCTCCGAAATGGGGGACAGAGGAAAAAAGCGGGTCAGGGGGCGGCGCGGGCCTGGACGACGGCGTCGCAGAGATCGCGGCGGATTTCGTTCAGTCCCTCTTCGCTCAGGCGGTAGTTGTAGTAGCGATTGTGGGAGAGGGTGAGTGCGCCCTCGGAGAGCCAGCGGCTGAGCTTCCCTTCAAGCTGGTTCAACCGGGCGCGCGTTTGGGAGCCCGGGGGGGACTTATCGGCGAGGGCGCGGAGGAGGAGGAGGTATTCGACGTCCTCGGTGGCTTCACGCAAGGCTTCGACGCGGAGGGAGGAGGCCCAGGCGCGATCTTTGCCGTCGGGGAGGGGCTCATCAAGCTCATCCTGGGGCCAGTGGTAGATGAGGCCGCCGATGAGGAGCCAGGAGTCGGGTCCGCCGGCGGCGTATTGAGGGGCGTAGGGCGAAGTCCAGACGGGGGGCTCGGGGTTGACCCAGAGGTCCTGGTTGGTGGTGGTCTCATGGTGGTAGTAGCCGTCCCAGCCGCGGCTCGCGCCCATGAGGGGGACGGCGCGGGCCATGGGGAGGGTGTCGATGGTCTGGTTGTAGATGCCGAGGTAACGGATTCCTTTGTCGCGGCACTTGTCGCGGACCTCGGGACTGATCTGGCCTGTGAAGACGGAGAGGTAGTCGAAGTAGGGGTGCCACTGGGTACCGTAGGCGGCGGCCCACATCTTGAGCTTGGGATGGCCGCGCCGGATGGCCTCGGCGGTCTTGAGGACAGCCTCGTAGACCTCCGGGCTTTTCGGCTCATCGACGATGTAGATGCCGACGCGGTCAAGCCAGCCCCTCTCCTCGAGGTGTTTGCCGAGGGCGCGGGCGTAGTCCTCCAACATGCGGAGGCCGTCCTCGGTGTCGAACTTCTTGGAGATGCGCCCGGGGGAATCTTTAAAGATCGTTCCCCAGCCCGTGGGCCAGTCCTCGACGCGCGGATAGGTGTGGATTCTCCCGACGACGCGCCAGCCTGATGACCAGGGGATGCTGAGGAAATCGACGCCGAGCTTATCGATGAGGATCTCGGCGTTGGCGTCGAAGCGGGAGAAGTCAAGTGTTGCGGTGCGGGTTTGCTCGTCATAGGTCCAGGGGATGGCGTTGGCGCCGAAGGGGGCGCCGGTGAGGGAGGGGGTCATCCATCTTTCCGCCACGAAGGCGGCGATGGCATCCTGGGCGTCACGATCCCAGAGGTGGTAGAAGCGGACGTCTTTTCCGAGTTTCCCTTCGCGGTCGGCGGGCATGCGGACGAAGGCGCCGAGGCCTGAGATCATGGTGAGGAAGCCGGGGCGTTTGGGCATGTCGAAGTCGCACACGTGCAGGGTGACGGGGAGGAGGAGGGAGGTGCCGTCGGCGGCTTCGGCGGCGATCTCGCCGCAATAGTCGCCGGCGGGAATCGCTTCCGGGACGCGGAGGGTAGCGAGACACACGCGCTGTCGCCCGGCTACGACGTCGTGGCGGCGCCAGGGGAGGAGGGGGTCGGGGAAGTTCCCGACATTGACGTAGTCGCCATCGACGAGGCGGAGCTCAGGGGATATGTTGGCGGCGCCGACGAAGACCTCCTCGACGCGCTCGAGGGTCCAGCAGTCCGCGGGGATGGAGGCGGCGGAGGCCGTATGACGGAGGGCGCCAGCGCGCAGGGCGACCTGGGGGAGGTCGCGCGCAGCGGCGATGACGACCTGGAAGCTTTCCCTTTCCCCGCGAGCGGCAAGGAGGGAAGCGCAGGACCTTCCGGGCTGAGGAGGGTCGTCGCTGCGGACGGCATAGAGGTTTCCGGACGCCCAGATGCCGGCGTCGACGACGAATGCGCCCTGGGATTGCAGGCGGGCGCCTGCTATATCGACGAGGACGGACCAGATGCCCTTGGCCGGGCCGGGGCCGAGGGGGATCGTCGCGGACCAGAGGGGCGCATCGGGGGAAGGGACGCGGGAGGAGGAAGAAATGTCGAATGACGAATGACGAATGACGAACGGGGAAGGGGGACCATCCAGGAGAAGGGATGAGGGACCTTGCTGGAAGGGGATGTCGATTTCGGTTGCGGCGTCGGGAGAGAGGGCGCGACCGGTGACGGGGAGCTTGTCGGGAGAGGTGACCTCGACGAGGACGGAGGCGCCTTGCATCTGGATCCTGAGCGTCCCGATGCGCTCGATCTTGACCGTCTCGACGCGGAGGCGGCGGGAGTCTTTGTCATAGGAGGCGAGGGGGTCAGGGAGCGTGGAGGGGATCTGCGCCGGTTCGGGAATGGGGTGGCGGTCGCGGAGGTAGACGTAGTAGGCGCTCCTCGAACGCGGGGGGACGGAGGCGAGGAAGACGAGGTGGTCGCGACGGGTGACGCCGGGCTGCAGGTCGATCTCCTGGAACGCGAAGGGGACGCTTCTTCCGGAGCGGCCTTCGACGACAACGATCCTATCGAGCGAGACGAAGTCGTAGCCGGCGAGGGCGCCAAAGACTTCTTCGACGGGGACACCGACAGGGGTCTCGGCGGCGGGCTCTTCGAAGAGATTGAGGAGCTCGAGGGAGATCCGCTCCTGGTATGGAGGTCTGCCGGTGAGGCTGAGCCAGCGGGTCTTAGGCGGAATCGTCTTGAGGGCGGTCCAGTCGGCGCGGAGGTTGGCAGATCCCGCGGACGCGGGAGCAACGTCGCCGGAGGATTCGCACAAGGTGACGTCGTCGACATCCACGGGGCCGAAGGCCTTGAGATAGAAGCCCTTGAATTGTTTGGCGAGGTTGTCGGGGACCTGCCAAGTCGTCAGGCATTCCTGCCAACCGGGACCAAGGTCGAACTTTTTTTCGGAGGGATAGAATTGGAGGGAAGAGGGAGAAGGGGAAGCGGCGCGAGCCCATGCGCGGAGGGTGTAGGATTTGCCGGCATCGAGGGGGACGCCCGAGCCCTCGGGGCCGGCGCTATGGATTTTCATCCAGGGGCCGTTGCCGGAGAGGCGGAGGAAGCGGTCGCCGCTGTGGGCTTCGTGCGCGTCCTTAATGAGGAGCGTGCGGTCGCCGACGGCGGAGTATTCAGGGAGCCAGGCTGCAGCGAAGCGAGGCCAGCGGCCGGGGACGACATCCTCGAAGCTCGTGTTGGCGAGGAGGTTGGCGACGAGGTCGGCCGGCGGCGACTTGGGATTCGCAGGCTCCTGCGCCGGAGCGGTGTCCTCCATCTTGACGGGTTCCGAGAGCTTGAGGGGCACGGCGCCCTTTCTCCCGTAGACGCGGAAGCAGTCGACGGAGGCGAGGTTGAAGACGTAGAGGCCGACCATCGCGTGGGAGGGGCCGGCGAGGGGGGAGGGGTCGTCGAAGCGCATCAACTCTACGCCGTCGACGGCGAGGGTGACGATGCTGCCGGTCTTCTCGGCGACGATCTTGTGGAGCTCGTTAGGCTTGATGACGGAGGCGGAGACCGCGACCTTTTTCCCGAGTCGGAGGATTTTCGAGAGGGTGTTTGCCTCGGAGCCGAAGCCCAGGAAGTAGCCGCCTTGGAAGCCGCGGTTGTTCGTGGCCAGGGTGAGGCTGAGGTCGCCCGGGTCGGCGGAGCGGGCCTCGATCTCGACGCGCACGTCACCCGGGAAGGAGCGCAGGAGGAGGGCCTCGCCCTTTGCGTAGAGGGTCCCGATGCCGTTGGGGGCGTCGTATACGGTGCGGAGCTCGCCGTCGAGGACGGTCCAGTCCGGTCCGAGCTTATCGCGGTCGAAGAGGTCCTCGAAGGAGAGGACCCAGTCGTCCTGGGCGGAAGCGGTCAGGGCGATGGAGAGGAGGAACGTCACGCAGAGAGCTGTGAAGCGGGTGCCGCTCTTCCGGGCCTGCATCGTGTGTATCTCCTTAGGCACCAGTGGACAGGGCGCAAGGGAGGAGGGGCGTTCCTTGGCAAGTAATCAGTAATGTCCCCTTTGCGAGGTCAAGGGAGTTTGCCCGTGGTGGCGAGGAGGTTGCGTTTGAGCTCGGCGGAGGAGAGGGGGCGGTCGTAGATGCGGAGGGCGAAGAGATGCGCCTTGAGTTTCTGGGAGACGCCTTCGCCGACGGGCCGGCCGCCGACGGCGATGCAGACGGTCTCCTTTGAGGCCCCTTTGTCCAAGACGTAGCGGAAGAGGGAGGCGGGGACGGAGCCTGACTCAGTCTGAACGCTGAAGAGCTTGCCGTCGCGGTAGAATTCGCCATGACCGTCGCGGATGACATAGGCGAGCTGCTGGATGACGGGGGAGAAGGGCTCGAGGGAGCTCCGCCCGGAGACCTGGGTGGTATACTCGTAGGGCGTAGGGTCGACGCGCTGGTCGCTATAGAGGACCTGATTATTGTTCCTGAGGTCGCGCTGGTCATAGGCGATTCGGAAGCCCTCGATGAGCTTTCCTTCGACGGCGCCGGCGCAGAAGAGGAGGACGGGCATTTCGCCGGACTGCTCCTCGGGACGCAAGATGAGCTCGACGGTGGCGTTGCCGTCGAGGGCGAGGAGGCGGTCGTCGGGGGGGATCTGGATCCAGGAGGAGCCCGTAAGGATGACGCGGCGGTTGCCGAGATCATAGTCCTTGCCGCGCTGGGCGACCTGGCCATAGATTGTGCCGGACGAGGGCTTTTCCAGTTTCAAGTCTTCCGCGGTAGCGGGTCGGGAGGGTTCGGCGTCGGGTTTCCACTTGATGAGGACGGCGGCGCCTTTGAGATAGTTTCCGTAGGCGCTGATGACGGAGCCATCGGGAAGGGGACTAGCGCCGATGTGGCCGCACTTGCCGTCGGGCCAGTAGTCGGAGCGCAGGTATTCGAAGCGATCGAGCTCGTAGCGGCGGGTCACGTCCCAGGTTGCGCCGTTATCGCGGCTCACGACGGCGTCGCAGCCGCGGCGGGGGGTGGTCAGCCAGCCGCCCGGGGGCGGGGCGGCGAGGTCGCCATGTTGGACGTCCACGCGGACGACCATGGTGCAGACGAGGTCGCCTGAGGGGAGGCGCTGGAGGTTGGCGTGATGTCGGCCGGCGTAGAAGAGGAAGTTCATCTTCGACCAAGTCTTGCCGTCGTCTTTCGAGACGGAGACGGAGGTGCCTTCGAGGTTATCGTCGTGGGGTCCGTCCATGAGGGCCGGTGGGATGTCGGAGCGGAGCGCGGCGACGAGGTCGCCATTGGCGGCACGGGCGACGGCGCCTTCGCTTACGCCTCGAAGGGAGGTCTTGCCCTTGTAGGTCATTTCGAACTTCCACTCGGGGGGGGCGACCTCGTCGATCCAGGAGCGGCCGCCATCGACGGAGCGGCGGAAGACGACGGTGGCGTCGTCGACGGGCCACTTCTTACCCGGCTCGTAGTGCCAGCCGAGTTCGAGGATGGCCTTGGCGAGGCCCGCGGGGTCGCGGTCGACCCAGGCGCTGCCTTCGTAGTGGAAGGACATGCCGGTCTTGGTCGGCGGGTGTTGGACGCTGTCGGGCCAGGTGCGGCCGTAGTCGCGGCTGAAGTATCGCCGGCCAGAGACAAAGGTCACGTTGGGGCCGCCGAGGTAGGTGAAGACCATCGCGCGTCCGCTCGCGCCCGGGACGACGAGGAAGTCGGTCCACGTATCGCCTTGGTCGGCGGAGAAGGCAAGGAGGACCTGCGTGGGCTGGCCCTTGCGTTCGCCGCTGGCGATGAGGGCGATTTCGCCATTGTCCATGGCGATGAGACCGAAGGGCATGGTATGGTCGGCGCCGGGCTGTTTGAGGGCCTGGATTTTGGCGGGGCGGACGATCCAGCCGCCAAGGCCATCGCCCTGGAGGACATTATGGTCGAGCCAGCCTGTGCGGGGGAGATCGGGCTTAGAGGGGGAGACGGGGCGGAGGGTGGCGTCGAGGTGATTGCCGGAGAGGTCCCGGATGAGGCCGTCGTCGCCGGGGAGGCTTTCGCGGCTGAAGTCATAGTCGATGAGGAGGCCGTCGGGGACGACGGCGGGGGCGGCGGCGGTCTGGTGGGCGAGAGCGCAGAGGGCGACGAGCGGCAGCAGGAGGGTGAGGGGCTTGAGAAGAGGCATAGGAGGGTCCTTTTGCCGGGCGGTCACATTGCATCGCGACGGGCGAGCGCGCCGCAGGCCTTCGGGTCTGTAGACAGTCTATCGTCTCAAGCGCGCAGTATCCAGCCCGACGCGGGGCGGGGCTTTCCGAATCGTCCCAACGATCCGTGAGGCGGACCCGGGGCGGTCGGAGAGAGGGGGTCAGGGGCGAGCGACGAACAGGAAGGTAGTGTCCGCAATCCTGATGCGGTCGTTGTGGGCGAGGGTGTGGGAGGTGACCGGTTTCCCCGCGACATAAACGGGATAATCCGGGTTGAGGCCGACGAGGACGGCCGAATCGGCGTGGAGCTCTATCCGGGCGTGGTAGGAGGCAACGTTCTCGTGATGGAGGACGAGGTCGTTGTCAGGGAAGCGACCGATGCGGAACACGTCCTGGACGAGAGGGACATCGCTGAGGGCGCCTCTGGAGCTATGGAGCTCGAGCCAGAAGTGCGGGGAGGAGGCGACTGCGGAGCGGGGCCGTTTGAGGTAGGCGCCGACGACAAAGGCGACGATGAGGAGACAGGCGGCAATCGCCAAGAGGAGGAGGACGAGGGCGTAGTCAGGGGGACGGCCTGCGCCCTCTTCGGTCTCGTCCATCCTTGCGTGGAGCTGCGAGATGTTCCGGCGCAGCGCAGCGACATCGGGATGATCGGGGGCGAGGTCGCGTTCAGCGACCTCGAGCGCCCTCTTCGCCAGCACCACTGCGCGGTCGTAGTCGCCCTGTTTGTAGAGAGACACCGCTTCCTCGTTGAGCGTCTCCCATTCGGCGACCTGCACCGGCGCGGGGAGGGCGAGCAGCAATGGAAGGCAGCAGATCGCAAACACACGAGCCATATGCGTTCTCACCATCCGCTGCCGGCGACGCGAAAGGAAGACCCCTACTGCCCCGGGGGAAGGGGCGGGGGCGCAGCGCCGAACACGGGTGCGAGTTCCGGGAGCTGGCCCGCCTGGGTCCAGTTTGCCATGCCCTGTCGCCAGACGAGTGTTTCCCTGGTCACCTGGGCCGCACGGATTCGGGCCTGGAGCTCGTCGGGGGTGAGAGGACCGACCTGCTGTCCCCCGGAGGCGATGTACCACTGGATGGATGGGGGGAGGGGGGGCGGGGCGGCGGACGGCGTCTGGGTCGGCGGCGTCAATCCGCGGGCGAACTGGTGGCCCATGGCGAGGCCGGCGCCGATTCCGAGTCCGCCGGTGAGGCCGTCGCCGCCTCCCGTTTTGGCGGCGTCGCGCAGGGCGTCGGCGGCGGCGACCTGCTGGTACTTGGCAACCTCATCGGCGTCGAGGGAGCGGACTCCGACGCCCTTGTCGATGATGGTCTGGACTTCGGGGGGAACGGTGATGCTTTCGATGACGAGGTCGACGAGCTCGAGGCCATATTGGCCAAAGTCATCGCGGACGGCGGCTTTGACTTTGACCTCGACGTTCTGATACTGGGCGGCGAGGTCGATGACGGTGGTGAGAACGCCCGGGAGGGTGCTAGCGAACCGGGAGGCGACGATCTTGCGGAGGTATTCCTGGATGGCGGAGGTGTCCTGGAGGCCCTGCGTTCCGACGATGGTGTTGAGGAAGCGGACATGGTCGGAGATCTTGAGGGCGAAGGTGCCATGTGCGCGGAGGTTGACCATCTTGAACTCGGTATCGCGGAAGAGGATGGGGTTGGGGGTTCCCCAGCCCATGTCGAGGAAGGTTTTGAGGTTGACGAAGTAGACGTAGGCGCGGAACGGACTCTTGCCCTTGAAGGCGAGCTTGGTGAAGGTTTTGAGGATGGGCAGGTTTTGGGTGCTCAGGGTATAGCGGCCGGCGCGGAACTGGTCGGCCATCCGGCCGTCGCGGTAGAAGACGGCGATCTGGCTGTCCTGGACGACGAGCTGGGAGCCGGTGGTGAAGTCGCCGCTCCCCTGCTGGGGGAGACGCTGGACCATGATCTGGCCTGTGGGGTCGAGGGCTTCAACGACGTCGAGAATCATGACGTGGATCCTCCTAGAGGAGCTGATGCTGACGCCGGCGCAAGGACGATTCGATGCGGCCCACGACGGCGTCGAGGCGGGCGGAGCCGTCGGCGAACGACCCTGCGCCGGATTCCAGGTCGCTGACGGACTTGGTGAGTTCCTGGAGCTCGCCGATGATACGCGCGTTGATCTCGTCGACGTGGCGGGCGCCGTCCTCCTCCCAGGTCCCGATCTTGCCCGGTGGAGCGAAGTCGAGGCCGGTACGGACGGCATCGAGGCGTTTCAGCAGGCGGTCGATGGCGACGGCGGAGTCGGGGTTGCGGTCCGCAATACGACGGAGGGACTGAGCGACCTCCTCGACATCGGCGACGTGCGCGCGCAACTCGAGGCGATCCGCCTGGGCGATCCTATCCTCGCGCTGAATGACGAGGTCCTTCGCGTAGAGGAGATAGGAACCGAAAAAGAAGAGGAGGGTAAAGGCGGCGTAGGCGATGGCGATGCGGTCGTTGTAGTAGCTCTGTTCCTGACGCGGGTGGGTCGCAACGAAAGCTGTAACGAGGGTGACGAGGAACCAGATCACGATGAGGACATGGATCATGATGCGGGTCGCGCCGGTGATAGTGCCGGGGGAGCGGCGGCTCACGGACCAGTTGGCGGTCCAGGCGAAGAGGACGAACTCGGCGGCGCAGGCGACGGCCATCCAGATATAGAAGGGGCGGTGGCGGTCCGCCGGGGAGACGGCGGTCAGGAAGGCGAGGATCGTGATGATAGCGGCGGCGAGGAACATCACGGACAGCCAGATGACGGCAGTTCGAGCGGACTGGCCGTTTGACATGGAACGTCTCCTAAACGGGGGCCCCGGGCAAGCGGGTGGCGCGGAGGATTTTCGCACAGCGGTCCTGCTCCCGGCAGCGGAGGCAGTCCGCGAGGTAGGGAAGGAGGTGGGACCAGAAGGCACGGAGGCGGAGGGGCGAGGAAAGCAACCAAGCGAAGTAGGCGGACAGGCCGATGGGAAAGAGAAGGAGGGGCAAGGGGTCGGCGGCGAGGGCGCGACGCAGGGCGAGAGCGAGGGCCGCACCGAAGGCGGCGCCGGTGAAGACACGACGGGGGTTGGTGGATTCGCGGCTATGGATCAACTGGAGGTGGAAGTCGAGGAGCGCGGGAAAGGCGGCGGAGAGGACCACGAGGAGGCATAAGGCCACAGGGAGCGCGGGAACAAGGGAGAAAGAGCAGGAGACGAGGAGGGCCAAGGCCCCGATCAGGACGCCGAAGCACCGAGCGCAGAGATGGATCCGGCAGCCCCCCCAACGCAGGGAGATGGTTCGATGGAGATGCTCGGGGGGGTGGTGCGAGAGGAGCAGTCGCAAGACCAAGTGTTTCGTCCGGGAGTCGGGTTGCCACGCGCTCATATTCGCGGCTCGCAACGTCCTAGGCATTGGGTATGCGCGCGGGGAAAAGGGTGCCCGCGCCGCACTCCGGGCACTTGCCGGAGCGGATGGCGCGGCCTGCCGCGCCGCCGACCTTGGACATGACGGCGATGAGGATCCAAGCGGGGATCCACAAGCCGCAGGTCATGACGGTAAGCAGGAGGTTCACGCCGGAAAGCGAACCTCCTCCGGCCCCAGCGATCTTCTGCGGGGTAATGTTTTTGTGACAGCAGACGCAGTAGCGCATGGGGACGGAAGTTGATTCGGTGAAGCCGAGGGAAATGGCGCCGCCTTCGAGGGTGGCGCCGGCGCGGCGAAGCTGATCGTAGACGGGCTCGAGCTCGTCACGCCTCATCTGTTCGGACTCCGTGACGAACTGGGCCTTGGCCTTCTTGAAGAGGAGGAAGAGGCCGACACCGGCGGCGACGGCAACGAGACCGACGACGGCGGCAACGGCGCTGTTCCCGACTCCGTAGATGACGAGGACCGCCCCGATGATCCAGAGGATGATGGCGGCACTGCCGGCTTTTCGGCCGAAGCTGTTTTCGAACTCGATGTATTTGAAGTCGATCTTGTCCTGAACGAGGGCGGCCTTTTTCTGGAGGCGCTCTTCGCTAGCGATGTCGGCGGTTTTTCTGGTATGGGACTCGATGTTGTCAAGTTTTTTTTCGACGAGGCGGATGGTCCTGACGACGGCGTGTCCGCCGTCGGCGGACTCCGACTCGTAGACGGAGCCGCAGTATTTGCACTTGAAGAGGCCCTGGCCGTCCTGGTATTCGACGGCGCCGCCGCAGGACTCGCATTGCATGCTCTTGAGGGAGGCGGCGGGTCTGACGGCGGGAGGTTCCGCGGCCGCCCGCGGCTGGGGGGGGATCACAGGAGGAGAATCAGGCGCGGGCGCAGGGGCAGAGAGCGGTCCGGGCTCGGCCTGGGTCAGGGCAGGAACCACAATGGCGTTCCCGCACGCGGGACATTTTCCCCGCTTGCCGGCCATGGTTTCTTTGACGCTGAAGGTTTTTCCGCATCCGCCGCATTCCACTTTGATTGCCATTGCAAGCCCCTTTTCCGCATCGAACGGCAACCGTAGCATCCGCATCGGAATACAATAATTACGCTACTGTGACACGAATGGGTGTCAATGGAAATTGACTCCCTCTCCCGGGTTCTTCCGGCTCAGGAATATCCCGCGGGGGATCGGGGTCTTGGGCCGACCGATCCGGGGTGCGGCACACCGTGAATGTTTGCCGTAAACGGCGGACTCGGGGTCCGCGACAGGGGAGCTATGGAGGAGTAGAGGAGGAGCGAGGGGGGGCGAGTTTGAGGGGTGGCTTGGGGTGGCCGACCCAGAAGAAGGCGATGGGGGGTATGCCGAGGGCGATGAGCCAGAGGAAGAGCCAGGCGGTCTGGAGGAGGAGCCTGTCGGCAGCGAAGAGCCTTGTGATGGCGCCGACGCTTCCGACGGCGCCGGCGATGTGGGCGATGAGCCAGATGAGCTTGTCCTGGGTTTTGGAGGAGGTGAAGACGTTGCGGAGGAGGTCGTAGGGGACGCAGATGACGAGGAGGAGGGCTTCGAGCCAGAGGAGTCCGAGGCCGGGGGCGGCGACGACGATGAGGATTGCCTGCACGAAGGCGACGAGGCTATAGGCCTCGACGTTCTGTCCGACGGTTTTAATGGCCAGTTGTTTACAGAGGTAGGGGATGGTGTAGTGGAGGGTCCAGAAGATAGCGACGAGGGCGAGGATCATGAGGAAGCGGAAGACCATGCCGATGCCGTGGCGGCGTTTCCAGAAGGCGATCTCCTCGAGTTCTTTTTCGGCGAGGTCTTCGCCGCCGACTAGACCGCCGAGGAGCTCGGCGGCCTCATCGAAGGAGATGGCGTTGGAGGCAAGGCGCTCGAGGATGGAGAGTTTTCCCTCGCGATAGCCGGGCTGGCCGACGTAGCGCATGAGGAGGGAGGCCTGTCTTGGGGTGATGGCGGAGCGATCCATGAGGTCGAGGATGAGCTGGGTGAGCTTTTCCACGGGGTGCTCCGAGGAGGCTACTCTTCGAGGAGTTTGTTGACGGCCTCGTATTCGTCCTTAACGGTAGTGAGGATCTTCTGGAGTCTCAGGATTTTGAAGACCTGGTCGACCTGGGGGGACATGCCGCACAGGACGAGCTTTCCGCCTCGCATGCCGAGCTGGCGGGAGAAGAGGAGGAGTTTGGACACGAAGCCGCTCGAGATCTGCTTGAGGGCGCTCATTTCGAGGGCGACGCGCAGGGAAGAAGTTTCTTCGAGGAGTTTCATGAGTTCGCGACCGGCGCTCTCGATGTCGTTCGGGAAGACGAGGCTGTTGACGGTGAAGTAGACGACGAGGACGCCGTCGCTCTCGCGGGTGATGAGCATGCCGCGTTTCTTGCCTGTGTCCATCTTCTTCTCTTTCCCATCCCTCCGGGGCCGACGGGCCCCTGAGAGAGCCAAAGATTCATACCGCGCCGGAGGGGCTCTGTCACGCTCGATTTCGTTGCGGGTCCGGCGGGCCGCAAGACATTGACGGACGCTCGCGCTCATCCGTAGAATACACGATGCGCCGGGGCGCGCGACCGGCAGGTTCCCCGCACAGCGGGGGCCGAGCCCTTCCAATGGGAATTTCGGCAAACAGGGGAGCGATCTTGGCCGAAAGTGTGGTTCTTTTTTTAGCGGGTCCGACGGCGAGCGGGAAGACCGCAGTGGGAGTCGAGGTGGCGGAGAGGCTGGGGGCGGAGGTGATTTCGCTCGATTCGATGGCGGTATACCGGGGGATGGACATCGCGACGGCGAAGGCGACGGCGGCGGAGCGCTCACGGGTGCGTCATCATCTCATGGACATCCGGGAGCCCCACGAGCATTTCAGCGCGGGGGAGTATGCGGCGGAGGCGCGCCAGGCACTGGGGGAGATCCAAGCGCGGGGGAAGACGGCGCTTTTCGTAGGGGGGACGCCTTTATATCTCAAGGCGATGACGGAGGGGCTGTTCGAGGGGCCGTCGGCCGACTGGGAGCTGCGGGAGGAGCTAGGGGGGATCGCGCAGCGGGAGGGGACGGGGAAGCTGCACGAGATGCTGCGGGAGCGGGACGCTGCGGCGGCGGCGCGGATCCACGCGAACGATCTCAGGCGTCTGGTAAGGGCGCTGGAGGTTTATGAGAAAGCGGGCTCAGCGATCAGCAGCCTCCAGACGCAGTTCGGGAGGGAGCACGGGAGGTTCAGGTCGGCGATCGTGGGGCTGAGGCGCACGCGGGAGGACCTCTACGCGCGGATCGAGGCGCGGGTGGAGAGGATGTTCGAGGAGGGGCTGGTGGAGGAGACGAGGGCGCTGGCGGGAAGCGATCCGCCGATCGGGCGGGCGGCGAGGCAGGCGGTGGGATACGCGGAGACGCTGCGGCACCTTGCGGGGGAGCTAACGCTTGAGGAGGCGAAGGAGGAGATCAAGAGGCGGACGCGGCGGTTCGCGCGCAAGCAACTCAACTGGTTCCGACATTTCCCGAGCCTGCGGTGGGTGGACGTTGGGAAGGACGAGGCGCTAGCGCGGGTTGCGGATCGCGTCGAGGAGGCATTTCGGGAGGAGATGGGGAAGACGTAAGATAAGAGAGATATATCCACAGATTTCGCAGATTGTGACGTTGAAGAGGAGTAAGGGGAGAACCGGACGGAGGATTACTCGGGGTGGGGCCTGGCGTAGGCGCGATACTGTTTGCCGTCGAAGATGACGCGGAGGGCGCCCTGCTGGACGAGGGAATCGAGGCGGGCGCGGAGGGGGACGGGGCGGGGCTCAAAAAGAATCCCGTCCCCTTTTTCCTCCGCTTTCTTGGGGGGGCGGACATCGAGGACGAAATGGGCGAGGTCGGGACGAGAGAGGAGGGAGGCGAGGAGGCGGTCGGCATCGTCCGCTGAGAGGGGGTCCCTAGCGGGATCGGGCAAGGGCACTACTCGACGGTCCGTCAGGTAATGGAAGTACATGACGTCGCCCGGGGGAGCTGCGAGGCTCAAGTTCCGGGCGCTCGAGTCGCGAAGGAGGTCGGTAACGGCAAAGAGGTCGGCGAAGCCGCCTCTCCGGAAGGTCTGGTAGAAGCGTGGGGAATAGCTCACGACGGACGCGTAGTAGGCTTCGCGCACGAGCTGGGGGGCATTGAACAAGACGAAGACGGCGACGCACACGGTGACGGCCTTCGAGAGGGCCGACGGGGTCGGGGGCGCCCGCCGCGCGGCGTGGAGCAGCCAGCGGACGGAAAGGCACAGGCCGACGAGGGCGACATAGGCAAGGGCGGGGAGGATCCCGATCAAGTGTCGAACGCTCCGGTTCTCCGGACCGAAGGGGACATGGGCAAGGATGGCGAGGAGGGGAAAAAGGGCGAGGAAGCGCTCGGGGCGTTTCCAGAGGGCGACGATCCCCAAGGCGACAAGGGCGATGAGCAGGAAAGCCAGGAAGTCGGGACCGTTCTGGCCCAGGAACAACCTAGCGAAATCCTCAGGAAGGCCCGCGAGGAAATCGAGGGTGGCGAGAAAGCGATCCCGTGCGCCACGGCTCCAGAGGTAGAGGGGGCCAGCGACATAGCCGGGGGGGCCGCCGCCGGCGCGGGGCCACGCCACCAGCAGAAAGCAGCCACTTGTCAGAAGCGTGATCCCGAGGACAAGGAAGCCGCAGAGGCGCGCGCGGTCCCGCAGCCGCGGGACGGGGCGGGCAGGGACCAGCAGGAGGGCCAGCGCGAGAGAGCCGATGATGAGGACGCCCGGGGCGCGGACGGAGACGGCGAGGACGGTGGCGGCGGTCGCGGGGAGGAGCCAAAGGCTTGATCCCCGGATTGCGCGGACGCAGGCGTAGAGGAGAGCGCTGGCGAGGAGGACGAAGGGGGCGTCGGTGAGGATCGTGTGAGAGACGGCGTAGAAGGGGAAGCTGGCGGCGGTCGTAAGCGTGACAGCCATGGCCAGCGCACGGCCGGTCAGGTGCAGGAAGGCGGCATAGGTGAGGAAGAGACTCGCCAGTCCGCAGAGGGCGACGAAGAGGTTGGGGGCCCAGTAGCCGGCGTCGAAGGTGGGACGCAGGGCGGCGAGGACGAGGGGCAGACCCGGGGTGACGGTGGCGTGGGGGACGCCGTTGGCGACATAGCCCTCGCCCCGGGCGATGGAGCGGCCGAGGGAGAGATACAGGGCGCCGTCGGCTGTGGGGCGCCAGCGGGCGGAGACGCCAGCGAGGTAGATGATGATGATGAGGAGCCAAGCGAGGCGGACACGCCAGCGGCCGGGCGGGGAGACCTGGAGTGAGTCTTCGAGGAGGAGCGCGGCGCTGGAGGCGGCGGTGTCCTGCGTCAAGGGCGAGGATCCTCGAGCACGGGGGAAGCGAGAGAGGTTCCGGCCGAGCGCTCGAGACGTCTGAGGCGCTCGTCCATGAGGGCGATCTCCTGGGCGAGGCGTTTTCGCTGGTAGTACGCCGAGGAGGCGGCCAGGGAGAACTGCACGCTCAGGAGCAGGAGCAGCATGATGGAGGAATAGAAGAAGAAGGAGGTGGGGCTCTTGATGCCGACGAGGCCGGCGAGGAAAACGTAGAAGTTGTAGAGCCAAGGGACGGAGACGAGCGCGAGGGCGATGAGGATCCAGAGGGCGGAGTATTTTTCGCGGAGGAGGTGTCTGCGGACAAGCTCAAGGACGAGGAGGAGGACAAGCACTCCGAGAAAGGTGACAAAGATGATCTGAGGGGTGGTCATGGGGTCATCCTTTCGGCAAGAAACGCGGGGAGAAGACAGCCACTAAGGCACTAAGGCACGAAGACGAAAAGATCATGGTTTGGGAAGGGGTCTCGTAACGGCCATGAGGAGTGCGAGGGTCATTTTGAAGATGTAGTACAGGGGACGGAGGACGCCGGCGTGCATGGAGGCGCCCGCGTCGGCGTACATGCGTACGGGGAGTTCGCGGACGCGGAAGCCCATGCGGTGGAGGAGGACCCACATGTCGGCGTCGGGGTAGTCTTCAGGGAAGACGCGGGTGGAGTAAGCGGCGAGGACGCGGGCTGAGAGGGCCTGGTAGCCGGTGGTTGGATCGGTGACGCGGGAGCCGGTGATGAGGCGGGCGAGGCCCCCGAAGAGACGCTGACCGAGGCGGCGGGGCCAGGGGACATCATACGGGGCTGGGGTCGAAGAAAAGAATCCCGTCCCCTTTTTCGGGGGGGGGAGGAAGCGGGAGCCCATGACGACGTCGGCCTCGCCGGCGAGGACGGGGTCGAGGAGAGTGCGGGCGTCGGAGGGCTCGTGCTGGCCGTCGGCGTCAAGCTGGACGATGACGTCGTATCCGCGGGAGAGGGCGTAGAGGTAGCCGGTCTGAAGGGAGGCACCATAGCCGAGGTTGATGGGGTGGCGGAGGACAGTCGCGCCGGCGGCCTCGGCGAGGGCGGCGGTGCGGTCGGAAGAGCCGTCGTCAACGACGAGGACATCGAGCGATTGGTCGCGGAGGGCGGCCACGACGCGGGCGACGGACTTCTCCTCGTCGTATGCGGGGACGACGGCAAGGACGCGGGGGGCGTTCGGCATGATCGAGACCGCCTTGGCAAGCGTTGCCTGGAGCAAGAACTCCCTGTGAAGACAGGCGGTATTATTGTCTAAGGCGCGGCTTGAGGCAACAGCTTGAGAAGCGGGGAGAAGGGGGACGGGAGGACGAAGCTTTACAGGCAACCGGGAACGGAGGATACTTCGGCGCAAAGGGGGGACGCGGGGAGAAGCGCGAGATGATGAGAAGAGCGTGGCGGGCGCTAACGACGTGGCTCATGCTGGCGCAGGCGTATGAGGAGTCGGAGCTAGCGCGCCGGGTGGGGGTCCACCCGCGATGGGAGCTTCTGCGGGAAAAGCTGCAAGGAAAGAGATGCGAGAGGCTGCGGCGACTTCCGGGCGGGTTCACGGTGAGGGAGAACCGGTGCGACATGGGGGTGCTCGTGTCGATGCCGCTGGAGTACGGCATTCTGGAATGGAACTTCCGGGGACGGGAGGTTTCGGCGGTGGACGCGGGGGCGAACATCGGGGCGTTCGCGGTGTATCTTGACAGTTTTGCGCGGGTGCGGCGGTACGTCGGGATCGAGGCGGCGCCCGGGAATTTTTCGGTGTTGAGGGAGAACACGGCGAGGCTGGGGCGGAACTTCGCCAGCGTGCGGTGCGCGCTCGCCGACGAGGGGAAGGAGGTCGTATTCGACTTGGGGGGGAGCCCCGCGTCGCTACGGAGGGGGCGGACGGGGGAGCGGCTGCGGGGGATGCCGCTGGACGAGGTGGAGGAGGTGCGGGAGGCGGGCGCGATCGACATCCTCAAGATCGACGTGGAGGGGGATGAGGAGGCGGTGCTCAAGGGGGGCAAGGAGACCTTAGCGAGGACGTCGCACGTCGTCATGGAACTCCACCACCGAGAGTTGGGGGAAGAGGGGGTCGCGCGGGTGTTCGAGATGATGAAGGGGGAGTTCGACCACGTGACGTATCAGCGGAGCCCGGGGCTTGAACAGACGAACGTCTTCTTTCGGCGGCGAGGTTTTCGGGGACCGGCGGGAGGGTGAGCGCGAGGGGCACAGGTCAGCCCGAGGGGAGCACGCGGTAGAGGGCGCAGAGGGCGACGCAGTGCAGGCTATGGGCGAGGAGATCGATGCGCCGGGCCGTCCCGGCGTGTCGGTGGGCGACCTCTAGGGCCTCACGGGCGGCGCGGGAGAAGCCCATTCCCAGCTTGGAAGCGCCGTGCCAGCGGAAGTCGGCAAGGAACCGATCAATCCATCTGGGATCGGAGAGGCGCCCGAGACGAAGCCACAGGTCGTAGTCCATGGCGTAGTGCAGGGAGGGGTCAAGCCCGCCGGTCTCGTTCCAGGCCTCGCGGGAGAAGAAGGCCGCGGGCTGGGAGATGAAGTTGCGTCTTACGAGACGACGATAGGAGTAGCGTCTAGCCTGAGAGACCTTGAAACGGGTGACGGGGTGACGGATCTCGCGGCCTCCGTCGTCGACGATCTTGGCGTGACCGAAGCACCACGCGAAGGGGGCGCGGGCGTATTCAGCGGCGACGGCGGCGAGGGCGCCCGGGAGGTAGGCGTCATCGGAGTTGAGCCAAGCGAGGACGTCGCCGGCGGCTGTTTTGAAGCCCTTGTTGACGGCGTCGCTCTGACCGGCGTCGGGGCCGGAGGTCCAGGCGAGGCGGCCGGCATAACGGCGCAAGATGTCAAGGGTGCCGTCCGTCGAGCCGCCATCGATCACGATGTATTCCAAGTCGAAGTCGCCCCGCTGATCGAGGACGCTCCGGATCGTGCGGTCGATGAAAGGCCCTTGATTGAGCGACGGCGTCACGATGGAGAACTTCATGGGGGGTGGGCGTCCTATGAAGGAAGTCTCGGGGCAAGCGAGGGGGGCGGGAGGGATAGGTAGAGTTCGAGGGTCTGTCGGGCGCAGCGCTCCCACGTGAAGGTCCGCGCGCGGGCGCGGCCTTTTTCGACGAGGGAGCGTCTCAAGTCGGGTTCATCAAGGATACGCTGCACGGCGTCGGCGATCGCGTCCGGGTCGCGCGGGTCGAAGGTGACGGCCGCGTCGCCGGCCACCTCGGGCAGGAAAGTGACATTCGAGCAGGCGACCGGCGTTTCGAGGGCCATGGCTTCGAGAACCGGGAGGCCGAAGCCTTCGTAGAGGGACGGGAAGAGGAAGCAGTCGGCCCGCTCGTAGAGGGCGCGTAGCACGGCGGGAGAAACCCAGCCGGTCCACAGGACGCTTCGAGCGAGGCCAAGGCGGGCGACATCGCGCTCGAAGAAGGAATGGGCCCTCATGCGCAGGCCCGAGACGACAAGGCGGTGCGGAAGGCGGAAGCGACGGCGAAGGATCTGGAAAGCCCGGAGGAGACCGTCGAGGTTCTTGTGATAGTAGGTGGAGCCGACGGAGAAGATGTAGGGGAAGGAGATGCGGGCATCACGGAAGAAGCGGTCTGCGCTTTCCGAGTCGGGGGGGATGTCCTGGCAGCCGGGCGGGATGACGGAGACCTTCTCCGGGGGCACGCCGAAGTCTTTGCAGATATCCATTTTCGAGAACTCAGAAAGGGTGATGATCCGATCCACCGTCCTAGCGGCGCGTTCGTTCAGGTATCCGCCGACGAGCCGCTGGAGGGGCGTCCATTCGCCCGGGAAGCGCCGGTAGATGAGGTCGGGGATGGTGAGGACGGAACGGAAGGCGGGAGAGGTCGGCGGGGCGACGGCGCCCAGGGAGTGGAGGACGGCGACGCCAAGGCGTCGAGCGCGGGAGGCGAGTTTCGTCTGTTCATAGAGAGTGCGAGAGACCTTCGCTGTGCCGCGGACGGGGCACTCGAACACGGAGAAGTTCTCGGGCAGGTCGTCCCAGGTCGGCGCGTTCTCGCGATTGGCGAAGATGACGTATTCATTCGAGCGGTCGAGGGCGGCGAGAGCCCGGACGAGGCCGCGGACGACGGTCTCCATGCCGCCGATTTTCCCGGGGATCAGGAAGAGGGTGTTGAGGGCAATGAGCATCCGCGTCTCCCTGGGCAGCGGCCCGGGCTAGGCCGGGGTCACGACGCAGCGGGCGCCGGTGCGCAGAGGAATCTCGAAGACGTCGCCGGGCGCGCAACGGATCGCGCGCGCGCCGCGAGCGGTGCGGCAGGCGAGGCGCTCGGCGGCGAAGGAGTTGACGATCTTGACGCGGGCGTCCTTTTCCGCCTTGAGGCCCACCGACCGGAGGCGTCCGCCGATCAGGCGGGCGGAGACGAGGACCGCGCCCGGGGCGCGCAGGTCGCGGAAGGCGAGTCCGGCGCGCGCCCAGTCGGCGGGGACGGCGGGGAAGAGTCGGAGGACCCCTCCCGAGGTCCCGAGGAGCATATCCTGGAGGGCGGCGGCGGCGGCGAAGTTGGCCTCGACGGTGAAAGGGCGGTAGCGGTGGGCGGATACGCCATGGCCGCGGAAGTCGCCGTTCAGGTGGAAGCCGTTGCGGGAGCAGAAGCTTTCGTGGAAGACCTTGAGATGGTAGGCGGCGCCTTCGCCATTTCCCTGGGCCGCGTAAAGGAGGGCCATCCATGGATAGGACAAGCCGATCCAGTTGCCTTTTCCGAGGACCTCAAGGTTCGCGATGGTAGCGTCGATGATGGTCTTTTCGCGGTCGGAGCGGGAGGGGAGGAGGAGCTCGAGGGGATAGATCGGCATGGCGTGGGCGAGGTGGCGATGGCTTTCGGCGAGGGACTCGTCGGGGCTCAACATGAGGACGTTCTTGTCGTTCACGGCGAGTTCGGGGAGCTGGGCGAGGACGCCTTCCCAGCGGGGGCGCTCGTGGGCACCGAGGAGGTCGGACATCTCAGCGAGGGTGCGGAAGAGGTAGATGAGCAGTGCCAGGTCATTGTTGCTATTGGGGGTGAGCCAAGCATTGAGGGCATTGCTGTGGATTTCGGGGGAGCTTGAGAGGGGGAGGAGGAGTTTTCCGTCCTTGCCGGGCGCAAGCCAGCGCAGCAGGCACTCGGCGGTTTCGCGGAAGTAGGGGTAGGCGCGGGCGCGGAGGAAGTCGTCGTCGCCGGAGTAGCGCCAGTAGTGGTCGAAGGCCTGACAGAGCCAGGCTTGGTTGATGAGGTCGGTGCAGTACATCACCCATCCGCCGAGGGGTTGTCCCTTGATGGTCATGACGGAGGGGAGGCAGATGCCCGGGGCGTCGAAGAAGCTTCGGGCGAAGGCGCGGGCCTGGGGGAGGAGGTCCCAGAGGAAGTCGACGAAGGCGCGGCCCTCTTGGAGGTGGTTTGCCTTCATGTAGTGCCAGTAGCACATCTCGGTGTTGAGGTCGTGGTGGTAGTCGCCTTTCCAGGGGGGGATTCTTCCCTCATCCTCGGTCCAGACGCCCTGGAGGGAGACGGCGGGGGCGCCGGCACGGGAGGAGGACGCGAAGAGATAGTTGTTTACGTACCAGTCTTTCTCGGCGAGGGCGTCGGGGAGGTCGATGGAGCTTTTCGCCCAGAAGGATTTCCACCAAGCGAGGTGGGCGCGAGCGGCGCGCTGGCGGTCCCGCAGTCGCGGGGCGACGATGCGCTTCACCTTCGCCTTTGCGGCGTCGAACCAGTCGGGTCCGTCGGAGCTAGCGGCGACGACGTAGGCCAAGCGCAGCGAGCCGGCGCGACCGCGTCGAAGCGCGACGACGATCGCCCACTCGAGGGGCTCGCGGGTTTTCTGGCGAAGCCACAGGAGATCGTCTTCAGCGCCCGGTTCCGCGGGCGGGTAGTCCAGTTTCGAGACCCATGTGCCTTGCGTCGGGCGGCAAGGGGTGAGGAAGGCGGGAGGAGCGAGGCGCACATCGGGGAGCGGGGCATCGCCGCGGATCGAGAGGTATCCGAAGCGGTCGGTGGCGTGGAGGAAGGTGCGCAGGAGGGAGCGCTTGCGTCCGAAGGCGAGACGGACCTCGGCGGTAGCGCGAGCGAGCGAAAGGCGACCCGCAAAGGAGTCGGCGGGGCGGCCGAAGTCGAGCTCGAGGCGTCCGGCAAGGAGTCGAGTGGGGGCGGGGCGGTCGCCATAGAAGGCTTCGAAGTCGCGCCTGATGGCGGCGGCGTCTTTCTCTTGGACGAGGCGGATAAGGTTCTTGTATGCAAAGTTGGGGGAGAGGGTTTCGGGGGCGGGGCGGGTATCCCAAAGGTCGGAGCGGTCGAGGCTGAGGCGGAGGGGCGCGCCGTCGCCCCAAACAACAGCGCCGAGGAGGCCGTTCCCGAGGGGGATGCCCTCGTCCCAGCGGGGGCTTGAACCTTCGAAGCGGAGGTCGTGGGCGGCGTTTGGTTTCAGCATGGGCTCAGTCTCCAGGGCGGATCTCGAGGATGGCGTCGATGATTCGGTTCCTTGCGTCGTCGTAATCGGAGATCTGGAAGCCATTGGGGATGAGGAACTTTCCCTTTGCGGCGAGGGTTCCGTCGGGGAGGGTGACGAGATCGTCGAAGTGGCTTTCGACCCAGGAGCTTTTCGCGGCGAGCTTGGCGAAGTCGAACTTTCCGAGGAGTTCGGCGAGGAGCGTCTCGGCGCGCCGGGCGGCGTCTTTGGCGCGGGTATCACCGCCAGCGCGAGCGTCTTTGATCGCGCGGTCGAGGGTTAGACAATAGCGGAGGTCGTCGACGCCCTCACGCATGCACTCGTATTCGATGGTGGGTCCGCCGCTGTAATTGCGGGAGGGATCGGGAGGGAGGCGGTAGTACATGTCATCGAACTTCAGTCCGTTCTGGCCCATCGGGTCCTGCTCGTTGTAGGGGTCGCCGAAGGTGGAGGAGTACATCCACATGAAGATGCCGCGGCAGCCGAGGCCGAAGGAGCGGAAGAACCAACCGTGGGTGAAGCGCAGGGTCGTAGGGGAAGGGAAGGTCTTGGCGTCGGTGATGTTATAGGTCCAGAGGACCTTGCCACCGTCGCGCGTCCACTTGACGATCTCGGGCCAGGGGATTCGGTACCAGATGGGCCGGGTGGTGAAGCGGTTGGTGACGACGTCGGTGTATTGGAGGACGTCGCGGACATAATCGTCGGTGGGGCCGCCATAGCCCGTGCAGAAGTGGTCCATCTCGGTGCGGACACCCTCGGCCTTGAGCCAGCGGATGGCGCTGCGGGCGTCTTCCATGGCTTTTGGTTTGTGGATCACTTCGTCGCCGGGCTGGTAGATGATTTCAGGCCAGGCGCGTTTCTTCCGTCGCTCTTCGATGGCGCGGATGACGGTGCGGTAGTATGCGCCCGCTTTGTCGGCGTCCCCCTGCGCCTCGGTCAGGCACCACTGTTGGAGATCCTGGGCCATGAGCCAGAGGATAGGCTCGGGGAAGGCGGCGTCGCGGTAAGCGTCCATCACCTTGTCCAGAGCACAGCCGGAGAAGTCTACGGTCACGTCGTCGCGGGACCTTGCGAGGGCGAACTGGGCGCTGCCGGTCCAACCGACGGAGGTCATGCCGTGGGCGCGCTGGTCGGCGAAGCGCTCGGCGGGGGACCAGTCGTTTCCCGTTGCGGGGGAGTCGTAGAAGCCGATGGAATAGCCGGTGGGAGGCTCGAGCTCGAAGGGGAGGACCCGGACGCGCAGGGCGAGGAGGGGCGTTTTCGGCTGTCCCTGTGCTTCGAGGTTGATGGTGGCCGTGTAGTCGCCGGGACGGGCGTCCTGCGGCGCGTGGACGGTGATCCACCACCAAGAGCTGGTGTTCTCGGGGAGGTCGACGGTCTCCGTTGAGGCGAGCCAGGTCGGGACGCGCATGAGCTCGAACTGGCCCTGGGTGCCCGTGTCGCCGGTTCTCCCGTACGCGGAGAACTTCGCGTGGAAGCGCTTGAGCATGGAGCGCGCGACGCGAAGGTCGAGCCAGTCGGACGGGAGATTACCGCCTTCGACCGAGACGCGCACGGAGGAGAGCGGCCGAAGAGCGCGGAGTGCGAAGGTTGCCGGCTCGTATTCTCCGGGGGCGAGGCGGAGCGCCAGCTCCCGCGCGCGCTCCGAAGCGAGAGGGACGGCTTCCTCGAAGACGAGGTCCACGTAAGGACGGGAGAAGGCGATGTAACCGCGCTGGTTCTCCTCGGGGGTGGGCGAGGGCAGAGGGGTATCGTCCAGATAGCGTCTCACGGGCATGGTGACGGCGCTTTCGCCGACCGGGGGGAGGGCCTGGGGATCGACAGCGGGCGGGGTCCAGGGGTCCATGAGGGCGCGGATCTCGTCCTCACCGAGAGCGCGGGCATGGATGCGGAGCTGCGCGAGGAGCCCGGCGAAGGGACGACCGAAGTCCGCCTCATAGCCGATGGAGATCGAAGCATCGTTCTCGAGCACGCCGGGAGAGTCGAGGGGGCACTCGCCGGCGGGCTTTCCGTTCACGTAGAGCCGCATCCGCGAGCCGTCGTAGGTGAAAACAAGGAAAGACCAATGGAGGAGGCCGACGGGCTCGGCGCCGGCGAGCTCGACGTAGTCGTATCCTTTTCCGGTCGCACGGGTCCGGTAGTAGAACCCGCCGTTGAGCCTACCGTCGGGGCGAAGCTGGAAATAGAAGGAGCTTCGCTTGGTCAGGATGCAGACTTTGTCCTCCTTTGGCGCGGCGTAGCGCTGGGGGAAGACCCAGGCGGAGATGGTGAAGTCCTTGGGGAGCTTGAGGGCGGAGGTGGCGGGGAGTCCGAGCATGCTATCGACGCCGTTAAAGTGGCGAACGCCGGCGAACCATCCGTCGCTCCCCTGGGGGACGGCGCCGGTGAACTTTCCCTGGAAGCCTCCGACGGTGCTCTTGGCAACGTCGCCTTTTCCCTCCGTGAGGGGGAGGTCGAGGAGAAGGTCGTCGGCCAGCACGAGGCCCGTCCCCAGGAGGACGGTCAGGAGAACGACAGCGGAACATTTGCAGGCAGTTTGCATGGGAAGACCTCCATGAACGCGGCGGCGTATTTTAGCGGATTTCAGCGCGAGGCGCATCGGTCTTGATTGCGCGGATCAGCTTGAGGAAGGCGGCCTCCCGCAGTCGCGGGATCGAGGTCGGCTAGACGGACCCATTTGGCGGCTGCGACGCCGACAGGGCGGGGGGTACCGGAGAGCCAGGCGCATCCGCAGGCGCAGAGGGTAAGATGGAAATACGAGTCACTTCTGCGAAGCCTTGAGGGCCTGGTCGAGGTCGGCGACGATGTCGTCGGCGTTTTCCAGACCGACGGAGATTCGGACGAGGTCGGGGGTGACTCCGGCCTGGAGCTGCTCCTCCTCGGTGAGCTGCTGGTGGGTGGTGCTAGCGGGATGGATGACGAGGGTCCTCGCATCAAGGACGTTGGCGAGGTGGGAGCAGAGCTTGACCGATTCGATGAACGACCTACCGGCGTCGATTCCGCCTTTGATGCCGAAGCCGAAGATGGCACCGGGGCCGATAGGCATGAGGGTCTTGGCGCGCTGGTGGTCGGGGTGAGAAGGGAGGCCGGCGTAGTTCACCCAGGCGACGACGGGGTGCTTCTCGAGGAACTGGGCGACGCGCAGGGCGTTGTCACAGTGGGCCCGGGCGCGCAGGGGGAGGGTCTCGATCCCCTGGAGGAAGAGGAAGGCGTTGAAGGGGGAGAGGCAGGCCCCCGTGTCGCGGAGGAGTCCCGTGCGGATTTTGAGGACATAGGCGAGGCCCGGGGCGACGGCCTTCTCATGGTTTCCGAAGGCATTCCAGAAGTTCACGCCGTGGTAAGCGGGATCGGGCTCGGTGATCTCCGGATACTTGCCGGAGGACTTCCAGTCGAAGTCGCCCTTTTCGATGACGGCGCCGCCGATGGAGTTGCCGTGACCGCCCACCATCTTCGTGAGGGAGTAGACGACGACATCCGCGCCGTGCTCGAAGGGATTGAAGATGGGAGGCGGGCTGACGGTGTTGTCGACGACGAGGGGGAGATTGTGCTTGTGGGCGACGGCGGCGATGGCGTCGAGGTCGTCGACGTTGCAGCGGGGGTTGCCGATGGATTCCGTGAAGAGGAGGCGGGTTTTTTCATCGATGGCTTTTTCGAACCTCTTCGGGTCGCTCGAGTCGACGAAGCGGGCGGCGATGCCGAAACGTTTGAGGGGGAAGGAGAAGAGGGTATAGGTGCCGCCGTAGAGGTTGCCGCCGGTAACGAAGTTCTGACCCGCGGAGGTTATGGCGGCGATGGAGTAGAAGATGGCGGCCATTCCGGAGGCGGTGGCGAGGGCACCGGTGCCGCCATGGAGCGCGGCGAGGCGCTTTTCGAGCACGTCGGTGGTGGGGTTCATGAGCCGGGTGTAGATGTTTCCGAACTCGCGCAGGGCGAAGAGGTTCGCAGCGTGTTTTGTGTCGCGGAAGACGTAGCTTGTGGTCTGATAGATGGGGACG